>NZ_JBNCKO010000003.1:0-291464 GCF_049841595.1 Micromonospora sp. DT228 | reverse complement strand
GTGGTCACCGAGGCGATGTTGCGGACCTGGCTGGTCAGGTTCGACGCCATCGAGTTGACGTTGTCGGTCAGATCGCGCCACGTACCGCTGACGCCCTTGACCTGGGCCTGACCGCCCAGGTTGCCCTCGGTGCCCACCTCGCGCGCCACCCGGGTCACCTCGTCGGCGAACGACGAAAGCTGGTCGACCATGGTGTTGACGGTGTTCTTCAGCTCCAGGATCTCGCCCTGCGCGTCCACGGTGATCTTCTGCGACAGGTCGCCCTTCGCCACGGCGGTGGAGACCTGGGAGATGTTGCGGACCTGGCTGGTCAGGTTGCCGGCGAGCTGGTTGACGTTCTCGGTGAGGTCGCGCCAGGTGCCGGAGACTCCGCGCACCTGGGCCTGACCGCCGAGCTTGCCCTCGATGCCCACCTCACGGGCCACCCGGGTCACCTCGTCGGCGAACGACGACAACTGGTCCACCATCGTGTTGACGGTGTCCTTCAGTTCCAGGATCTCGCCCTGCGCCGCGACCGTGATCTTCTGCGACAGGTCACCACGCGCCACCGCCGTGGAGACCTGCGCGATGTTGCGGACCTGAGCGGTCAGGTTCGACGCCATCGAGTTGACGCTGTCGGTCAGGTCCTTCCAGGTGCCGGCTACGTTCGGCACCTCGGCCTGGCCGCCCAACTTGCCCTCGGTGCCCACCTCACGGGCCACCCGGGTCACCTGCTCGGCGAAGAGCCGCAGCGTGTCGGTGAGGTAGTTCATCGTGGCGGCCAACTCGGCGACCTCACCGCGCGCGCCGACCGTGATCTTCTGCGACAGGTCGCCCTTGGCCACCGCCGTCGCCACCTGCGAGATCGACCGCACCTGGCCGGTCAGGTTCGACGCCATGGTGTTCACCGAGTCGGTGAGGTCCTTCCAGGTGCCGGCGACGCCCCGCACGTCGGCCTGGCCACCCAACTTGCCCTCGGTGCCCACCTCACGGGCCACCCGGGTCACCTCGTTCGAGAACGAGGAGAGCTGGTCCACCATCGTGTTGACGGTGCGCCCGATGCGCAGGTACTCACCGCGCAGCGGCCGGCCGTCGATCTCCAGCGCCATGTGCTGGGACAGGTCGCCGTCGGCGACCGCCACGATGACCCGGGCGATCTCGGTGGTCGGTCGGCCCAGGTCGTCGATCAGCGAGTTGATCGCCCGCTGCCCCTCCGCCCAGGAGCCGTCCAGCCCCTCGTCGTCGAGCCGCTCGGTGAGCCGACCGTCACGACCGACGATCCGGCTGATCCGCCGCAGGTCCAGATACTGCCGCTCCTGGAGCGAGACCACCTCGTTGAAGGCGTCCGCCACCTCACCGGCCGCGCCCGCGCGGCGGGGAAGCCGGACCTTCAGGTCGCCGCGACCGATCCGTCGCAGTGCCTCGGTCAACTCACCGAGGAGCGCCTCGTGGTCGGGCGCGGACGGATCCGCCACCGACTGCTTCGCCGTGGTCATCATTCCTCGCTCCACTCGGGGGCTGCCGGTCCGTGCGGACACACCGGCACCCCATATTGTGCCCGCGCGCGCCGTAGTGCCAGGGTGCGCGACCCGCCAGGTGACCCCGACCGCCATCTGATCCGCCCGATCGGTGCGAGGCCGGCGCGCGACCTCGCACACCTCGCAGAACGGCCCGAACACGCCGCACCGTGGCGTTCACCCCTCCCCCTCTGATGGTGGGAAAAGGGGCGCGCAACTGATGATCGGCTTGGCACCCGATGGGGCGACGGTGGAGGATACGAGGGTGTCAGCCGAGGCGGGGCCCGCGACGGCCGGGGCCCGGGATGGGGCGACCCGGCGCGTCCGCCTGCCCGCCGACCGCCGTACGCCGGCCGCCGCCCGCGCCGTCGTCCGCTCGGTGTTGACCGAGTCACACCTGGACGAACTGGTCAACGAGGCCCTGCTGCTCACCACCGAGCTGACCACGAACGCCGTCGAGCACGCCCGCACCGAGTTGGACATCGAGGTCGTCGCCGACCAGGTCGGGCTGACCGTCACGGTCTCCGACTTCGCCCCCGGCTCCGGCGACGAGCTGACCGTCGGCGCCCGCAACGACTCCACCGAGATCGACGAGGTCTCCGAACGGGGCCGAGGCCTGCTCCTGGTCGACCACTTCGCCAGCCGCTGGGGCACCACGTACCTGCCCACCGGCAAGGGCGTCTGGTTCCGGCTGGACCGCCCCGGCGCCGACCCGCAGACCGAGGGCAGCGGTGGCGACCCTCGGATGAGCACCGACAAATCCGCGCCGAGCGCCAGCGCGATGAGCGAACTCATGCAAACCGCCCCCGACCTGTACGCGGACGACCCGCTGCCCGACTTCGCCACCAGCCTGCTCAGCCGGGTCGCCGAGATGGTGGGAGCGGCCGGCGGCACGATCCGCCTGGACCGGGGCGACGGACAGGGGCGCCAGGTGTTGGCCCACTTCGGTCGGCCACCCCGCCCCGGCAGTGAGCTGCTCCGGGTGCCGCTGACGGTGCACCGCCCGTACGCCGGGGAGTTGGAGCTGGACGCCGCGCCGTCGGCGTACGCCCGGCCGTTGGCGGTGCTCACCGCCGAGCGGCTGTCGCTACATCTGGAGAACGACAGGCTGCGCCGGGCCGACGTCCGCCGGCAGGTGTGGTTGACGTTCCTGGCCGAGGCGAGCGAACTGCTCGCCCAGTCGTTGGACGTCGACCTGACAATGGCCCTGGTCCCGCAGTTGGTGGTCCCCCGGCTCGGCCAGTGGTGCGCGGTGCACACCGCCGACGAGTGGGGCCGGCTCCGGCTGGCGGCGGCCAGCCACGCCGACGAGTCGATGCTGCCGCAACTGCACAAGGTGCTGGCCGAGACCGGGCCGGACTCCATCCAGGCTCGCCTACGCGAGGCGTCCCGCAGCGCCGCGCAGATCCCCCTCGGCGGGCCGATGGAGGGTTTCGCGGTCCCGCTGATCGCGCGAGGGCAGCGGCTCGGGACCCTGGCGGTGGGCCGGCACCAGCGGCACCGGCACGACCCGGACGAGGTGGCCGTCCTTGAGGACGTGGCCCGGCGGGCCGCGCTGGCCATCGAGAACGCCCGGATCCACGCCGAGCGGCGCCGCGTGGCGCAGACGCTTCAGCAGTCCCTGCTGCCGCCGGTGCTGCCGCTCGTGGACGGGATCGGCTTCGCCGCCGAGTACGTCCCGACCGGCGACGACGCCGAGGTGGGGGGCGACTTCTACGACGTGGTGCCGCTGCCCGACGGGCGTTGGCTGGTGGTGATCGGTGACGTCTCGGGCAAGGGCGTCCAGGCCGCCGCGGTGACCGGGCTGGTCCGGGACGTGATCCGGGTGCTTGTCGGCGACGGCAAACCCTTACCGGAGGCGTTGGCGCGGCTCAACGAGACGCTTGTCGAGCGGGGTGGCGGACGATACTGCACGTTGGCGCTGGCGGCGGTCGGGCTGGGCCCGGGCGACCAGTTGGACGTGTCGCTGCATCTGGCCGGGCACGACCAGCCGGTGCTGCTGGCCGGTGCGGGTGGCGCGGGTTTCGTCGGCACCAGCGGCACCGCGCTCGGCCTGCTCGACACGATCACCTCGCCAACGGCGAAGATCACGCTCGCGCCGGGCGACTCGCTGATCTTCTACACCGATGGCGTCACCGAACGGCGGCGCGGCCGGGAGCTGTTCGGCACCGACCGCCTGCGGGACGCGGCCGCGCCCCTGGCCGGCTACTCGGCCGACGTGGTGGCCGCCAGGCTGCGCTCCGCCGCGATCAACTTCTCGGTCGAGCCGCCCCGGGACGACATCGCCATCCTGGTGCTCCGCAACGACGCGACCTGAGCGGCACGCGCGGCCCACGGTTCCCGGGTCGGGTCGGTACATTGACGGCCATGTCGAGTATCGCGCAGGACACGTCGTACTCCCGGCCAGCGGTGCACGCCCTCGTCGGCGCGCAACTGGCGGCAGTTGGCGGGTTCCTCGCCGTGCTGGCGCTCTACCTGGGTCGGATGGCGACCGCCGGCGTCGGCCCGGCCGAGATGCTGACCGGCGCGTACGACCCGAAGGACATGCTGTCCTACTGGCTGCACGCCGTGCTGACGACGCTCTACCTGGCGGGGGCGGTGCTCGGGCCGCCACTGGCGGTCGTCGCGGTGATCAGGGCAGTCCGAGAGCGCGAGACTCTCCCCCGGGTAACCCGGGCGCTGCTGCTGGCCGGCGCGGCGGGCACCCTGCTGGTGCTGGTGGTGCGGTTCGCCCCGCCACTGCTGGACATGCACACGTGGTGGATGGACTGACCGACCCGGGCGGGTCTCACAGACCGCCGGGCAGGCGCCCTGGAGCGAGCCGGTGGTCCGGATCGAGGTGCTCCTTGGCCGCCCGCAGTTGGGCCAGGCCGGCCAACTCGCCCCAGAGGTCGACGGCCTGGCGGACCGCCGCCGGAGCGGAGACCACCACACAGCGGCCCTGCCGGGCCAGCAGCACCCCCCGGACGGCGGCCAGGATGGACGCCACCCGGTCGGGGGCCAACGCTCCGGGCAGTGCCGCGTGCACCACACCCAGCCCGGCGGACCCGCGCACCGGCACCGGCGCGCCGGCCGCGTCGCGGAGCGCGTAGACGGCGGCGTGCAGGTCGCCGATCGGCACCTCCAGGCGCAGCGCCGTGTCGCCGGGCGCGAACGGGTAGCGACGCCACCACGTCGGCGCGGAGTGGGCGATTGTCGCCTCGCCGTGCAGCAGGCCGACAAGTCGCTCGGCGCGCTCGGTGACGTCGGCCGGGCCACCCTCCAGCAGCACCACAAGGCTGCCCGCCCGGGACGGGACACCGGACCGCCCGGACATCGACGGGTGGCGCTCCCGAGCTGTCGCGGACGGATGGCCGGGCGGGTACGGCGAACGTGGTCGGAGGGTGGCTCCCGGCAGGTCCAGCTCGACGGCCGCCGGCTCCAGCCGGGCGGCGAGGATCTGCCGGATCAGGTCGTGCACCTCCAGCGGCGTCCACACCGGGCGCGACACCCAGAGCCGGCTCGCCGGCATCGGCTGCACCCGCAGGCTCGCCGACACCAGCACACCAAGCGCGCCCTGGGAGCCGCAGAGCAGCCGGGCCAGGTCGAGACCCGGCGCACCGCCCCCGGCGCTCACCAACTCACCGTCGGCGGAGAGGTAACGGACAGCGAGCAGCTGGTCGCAGGGGCTGCCGTGGCGGTGACGCAGCGGACCGGCCTCACCGGCGGCGAGCACCCCGCCGAGGGTCGCGCCGGGTGACGGGGCGTCCATCGCCAGCCGTTGCCCGGTGCGCTCCAGCGTGGTCTGCACCGCTCGCAGCGGTGTGCCGGCCCCCACCTCGGCCACCGGCGCGCCAACCGGCTCGTGACCGATGCCGGCCAGCCGGCCGGTGTCGAGCATGATGTCGACCTGCACGGGCGTGGCGCCCCAGTCGATCTTCGTGCCGGCCCCCCGGGGAACCACCGCCAGGTCGTGCGCGGCAGCCAACCGCAGCACCTCGGCGGCGGCGGCCGGACCGCCTGGCACCGCCACCCAGCGTGCCCGCCGACCCGCCACCTCGTCGGCCGCACCGCCGAGCCGCGAGAACGGCGGACCGCAGATCGCCGCAAGTCGTCGGGTGATCTCGAGAGCGCCGGACCGGCCGAGGGAACTCGCTGCTGCCGCCATGCCGGCCATCGTACATGTGTTCTAAAGCCGTGGTGGCGCTGATCGGGATGCCGTTGGTACGGCTCGCCGCCGGCGCCGACCGGTAACGTGGCCGCCGTGACCACCGAGACTGCCCCGCCCGCGGCGAAGCGGGTGCCCAGCGAGCGCAGGCACCACGGCGACACAGTCGTCGACGAGTACGCCTGGCTCGCCGCCAAGGACGACCCGGAGACGATCGCCTACCTGACCGCCGAGAACGAGTACACCGACGCGCGCACGGCGCACCTGGCCGCGCTGCGCGAGGACCTGTTCGAGGAGACCCGCCGACGCACCAGGGAAACCGACCTGTCCGTGCCGAGCCGCAAGGGCGGGCACTGGTACTACACCCGCACCGTCGAGGGTCAGCAGTACGGGGTGCAGTGCCGGCGCGCGGTACGCGACGGCGAGATCGAGCCCCCGGTCAGCACGGACGGCGCCCCGCTCGACGGTGAGGAGGTGCTGCTCGACGGCAACCTGCTCGCCGAGGGGCACGACTTCTTCTCGCTCGGCGCGTTCGACGTCAGCTCGGACGGCCGCTGGTTGGCCTACTCCACCGACTTCTCCGGCGACGAGCGGTTCACCCTGCGCGTGAAGGACCTGACCACCGGCGAGGTGCTGCCGGACGAGGTGCCGGACACGTTCTACGGCACCGCCTGGTCGGCCGACGCGTCGGTGCTGTTCTACGTGACCGTGGACGACGCCTGGCGTCCCAACCGGGTCTGGCGGCACACCGTCGGATCCCCCGCCGGCGACGACGTGGTGGTCCACCAGGAGGACGACGAGCGGTTCTGGGTGGGCGTGGAGCTGACCCGGTCGGAGAAGTTCATCCTGATCGACGTCCACAGCAAGGTGACAAGCGAAGTCCTGGTGATCCCCGCCGGCAACCCGACCGGCGCGCCGGCCGTCATCGCCCCCCGCCGGCAGGGTGTCGAATACGCGGTGGAGCACCACGGCCACCGTTTCCTGATCCTGCACAACGACGGCGCGGAGGACTTCGCGCTGGCGTTCACCTCGGCGGACACGCCGGGCGACTGGGTGCCGGTTATCGCACACACCCCCGGCACCCGGCTGGAAGCCGTGGACGCCTTCGCCAACCACCTGGTCGTGTCACTGCGCACCGACGGGCTCACCGGGCTGCGGGTGTTGCCGGTGGGCAGCGACGACTCGTACGACATCGACTTTCCCGAGCCGCTGTACAGCGTCGGCCTCGACGCCAACCCGGAGTACCGCACCGGACAGGTTCGCCTGCGCTACTCCTCGCTCGTCACGCCCGACTCGATCTACGACTACGACCTGGTCACCCGGCAGATGGTGCTGCGCAAGCAGAAGCCGGTGCTGCCCGGCCCGGACGGACGACCGTACGACCCGGCCGAGTACGAGCAGCACCGTGACTGGGCACTCGCCGACGACGGCACCCGCGTGCCGATCTCGCTTGTCTGCCGGGTCGGCACCCCCCGGGACGGCTCGGCGCCCTGCGAGTTGTACGGCTACGGCTCGTACGAGGCCAGCATGGACCCGTGGTTCTCGGTGGCCCGGTTGTCGCTGCTGGACCGGGGCGTGGTCTTCGCGGTGGCGCACACCCGCGGCGGCGGGGAGATGGGCCGACGCTGGTACGACCAGGGCAAGCTGCTGGCCAAGAAGAACACCTTCACCGACTTCGTCGCCTGCGCCCGACACCTGGTCAAGGCTGGCTGGACGGCAAGCGACCGCCTGGTCGCCCGCGGAGCCTCGGCCGGCGGCCTGCTGATGGGCGCGGTGGCCAACCTGGCACCCGACGCGTTCACCGGCATCGTCGCGCAGGTGCCGTTCGTGGACGCGCTCACGTCGATCCTCGACCCGTCGCTGCCACTGACCGTCACCGAGTGGGAGGAGTGGGGCAACCCACTTGAGGACCCCGAGGTGTACGCGTACATGAAGTCCTACACGCCGTACGAGAACATCGCGGCGGTGGACTACCCGGCGATCCTCGCGGTGACAAGCCTCAACGACACGCGGGTGCTCTACTCGGAGCCGGCGAAGTGGATCGCCCGGCTGCGGGCGGTCGCCCCGAACGGCGACTACCTACTCAAGACCGAGATGGGCGCCGGGCACGGCGGCCCGAGCGGTCGCTACGACTCCTGGCGGGAGGAGGCGTTCATCAACGCCTGGATCCTGGACCGCATCGGTCGCGCCTGATCCCGGCGAGCGTGATCGCGCTCGATCGTGGAAGTAGTGCCCTCGGGCGTCGGGGAGGCCACTACATCCTTGATCGAGCGCGATCATGGGGGTCCGCGCGAAAGCCGGATGGCGGGCGCCGCGCGGTCTGGTGTTGCGGGGTCGGCGCGGGTGTCGGGCCTAGACTTCCGGGGTGACCGGGGCTACGGATGGTGACGGCGGGGCCGCCGAGGACGTCCGCCGGCCGCGCGTGGCGGCGTTGGCGCGGGATCGTCGGGTCTGGCTGATCCTCGCCGTGGTCGCCGGCCTCCTGGTCTGCTGCTGCTCGGCGGTGATCGGCGCGGTTGTGGCGCTCTCCTCCGGCCTGCTCACCGCCTGACCTGGCCGCACTACTCGCGCCCCGTCCACGATCGACTCGGCTTCCTGGAAATCGGGCCTTCCTGGCGGGCCTGATGCCCCGACATCCTGAAGGCCGAGTCGATCACAGCGAGCCCGGCGGAAACGCGGCTCACGTCGTGCGAGGTTCGTCCAGGGCAGCGCCGGCGGGCCAGGTGGGGATGCGGCCGGTCTGGGTCAGCAGGTGGGCCAGGTCGGGGGTGGGGGTCCCGGTTGCGGGGCTCGACACCGGCTCGGCGAAGACGCCCATCTTGCGGGCCGTCGGGCCCAACTGCTCGACCAGCCCGTGCAGCTCGGCCACCACCTCCGGGGCCGGCTGGTACGCCTGACCGGTGGCGACGGCGAGGTCCCAACCGTGCACGGTCAGGTCCAGCAGAGCCATGCCGCCGATGACGGACTGCGGCATGCCCATGCCCGGCGACACACCCTCCAGAGTCGACGGATCCGACCAGGCGGCGATCAACTTGTCGGTCTCCGTCTGGAACCGGTCCCGCCAGCCGTCGGTCAGGTGGTCGGGCTTCTCGGCCCATTCCACAGGCCGTTTGACGGCCAGGTCCTGGAAGTTGACCACCACCTCGAACAGGTGGTTGAGCAGATCGCGGACCAGGTAGTCGCGGCACGGGGTGGGCAGATCGAACTGGTCGTCGGCGATGCCGCGCACCACGTCGACGGTTCGCGGCGCGGCAGCCGCCAGCAGGTCGCTAGTCTGAGTGGTCATAGGGCCAGCGTATGAGGGTGGTCTTGAATAAATGCGACACCGACCGCGTGGCGACAGCCGGGGGATTCTCGACCCTGGGCGCATGCTGCGCGCGGTGCGGTTCCGTCGGCGTCTGCCGGTGGAGTCGCTGCGCCCCTGGGTGGAGCACTACTGGCTGATCGACTGGACGTTGAGCGCACCGTTCGAGCAGCGTGTCGTGCCGCATCCGGCGGTGAACGTGGTGTTCCGGCGCGACAGTGACGGACCGGAGTCCGGCGAGGTGGCCGGGGTGGGCAACGACCTGTTCCGGATCACGCTCACCGGCACCGGACGGGTCTGCGGGGTGCAGTTCCGTCCCGGCGGGTTCCACTCGTTCTGGCGTCGGCCGGTCAGCGAACTGACCGGCCGCCGGGTGCCGCTGCCCGCGGGCCGGCTGGCGGCACCCCACGAGGTGGTGTGCGCGGCCACCGACGACGAGCGCTGCCGCGCGTTGGACGCCCTGCTCACCGCCTGGAGCCCGGAGCCGGACCCGATGGCCGAGGAGGCCGTCCGGCTGGCCGAGGCGATCCGCGCCGACCGGACGGTGCTGCGGGTCGACGACTTCTCCGCGCGGCACGACGTTCCGGTTCGCCGGTTGCAGCGGCTCTTCACGGAGTACGTGGGGGTCGGGCCGAAGTGGGTGATCCGCCGCTAC
Organism: Micromonospora sp. DT228; assembly: GCF_049841595.1. Taxonomy (NCBI): domain Bacteria; kingdom Bacillati; phylum Actinomycetota; class Actinomycetes; order Micromonosporales; family Micromonosporaceae; genus Micromonospora; species Micromonospora sp. DT228. Next base: position 281,862 of record NZ_JBNCKO010000003.1, on the reverse strand, counting down.
CGCCTCCAGGAGGCCGTCGAACAGGCCGCTGGTGGCCCGCTGAGCTGGGCGGATCTCGCCGCCGACCTCGGCTACAGCGATCAGGCCCACCTGGTCCGCGACTTTACCGCCGTGGCCGGGGTGTCACCGGCCGCGTACGCCCGCTCGGTGCGCTGAAGCACGCCAGCACCGCAGGAAGCCCCAGCAGCGCAGGAAAGCCGGCCAGCACCGCAGGAAAGCACGCCAGCGCTGGCTCAGCGGCGGCGCAGGACGACCACGGCGACGTCGTCCTGGATCTCCGGTGGGGCCAGCTCCACCAGCAGCCGGGCGCAGAACCGGTCCAGGTCGTCGTCGACAGTGGCGCAGACCGCCGCGAGCGCGGCCAGCCCTTCGTCGATTGTCGCGTCCCGTCGTTCGATCAATCCGTCGGTGTAGAACACGAGCGTGGCGCCGGCCGGCAGCACGAACTCCAGGTCGGCCGGGCGCGGCGCGCGGACGCCGAGCAGCGGCGCGGAGTGCTGCACGAACTCGACCTTGCCGCCCAGGTTGAGCACCGGCGGAAGGTGCCCGGCGCTGGCCAGCCGGACCCGCCCGGTCGGCGGGTGCAGCAGCAGTACGCAGAGCGTCGCCAGTTCGTTCGGCAGCAGTGTCCGCATCAGCTCGTTGACCCGGTGCAGGATCTCGCCGGGCTGGTGCCCCTCCACGGCGTACGCCCGCACCGCGTGTCGCAGCTCGGCCATCACTGTCGCCGCGTGCAGCGAGTGGCCGGCCACGTCGCCGATCGCCAGCAGCAGGTGCCCGTCGAGCATCACGAGCTCGTAGAAGTCGCCGCCCACCTCGGTCTGCGCGCTGGCCGGCTCGTAACGCACCGCGAGGTCCAGTCCGGCGACCGTGGGCAGCCCGCGCGGGAGCAGGCTGCGTTGGAGGGTGACCGCGATCCGGTGCTCCTCGTCGAAGGAGCGCTGCCCCTCCACGGCCGCCGCCACCGCCTGGGCCAGTTGCTTGAGCACCGGAGTTCGAGCGGTCTGGGTGGCGGTCGGGACCACCACGTACAGCGGGGCGCGATCCTCCCGCAGCCGGGCGGCGGCGACCGTCACCGTGTCGTCCGCCGGCCAGTCGACCAGGGCCCAGTTCGCCGGGGTCTCCACCCGAACGGTGGCGCCGGTCGGCACTCCGGTGTCGTCGACGACCCACGGCACCACCTCGGCCGAGGCGCCGGGACCGGCGCAGATCCCCGCGAGACAGTCACCGTCGAACGTCTCGGCGATCACCGCCGCCGGGCTCTTGAAGATCAGGGCGGCCCCCTCCGCGGCGGCCTCCAGCAGGCGTGCGAAGGTCGGCGCGGCGTGCACCGCCACCGTCGTGTCGGCCAGCCCGAGCAGGCGCTCGGCGAGCAGTTCGGCGCGCTGCCGGGCCTGGTAGTAGCGCAGCACCGCCCGCGTGGTGGCGATCAGCTCTTCCGGCTCGATCGGCTCGGTCAGGTACGCGTCCGCGCCCCGGGTCAGCCCCTGGGCTCGGTCGGCCACGTCCACGGCGTGCGCCGACACGTGGATCACCGGCATCGCCGGATGACGGGCCTTGATCTGTTCGCAGACCTCGTACCCGCTCAGGTCGGGCAGCCGGACGTCGAGGACCACCAGGTCGATCCGGTCCACCTCGACCCGCGCCAACGCCTCGGCGCCGTTCTCGGCTTCGAGCACCGTGAACCCGGCCCGGGTCAGCCAGCTGACCAGCAGGTAACGCTTGGTACGACTGTCATCGACCACCAGGATGGTCGTCGGCACGCCGTCCACGCCGTCACGCCTCCCCGGCGGGCAGGGAGACAGTGAATGTGCTGCCCCGACCCGGCTCGCTGGTCAGCTCCAGCGTCCCACCGAGCAGCGTCACCAACCGCCGGGCGTACGGCAGGCCGAGGCCGGTGCCGCCGACCCGGGTGGCGCCGGGCACCTGGTAGAACTCCTCGAAGATCCGGTCGTGCAGCTCGGCGGCGATGCCGGGGCCGGTGTCACTGACCTCGAAGCACCACCTGTCGCCGTGCCCGCGGACCCGCAGTCGCACCTCGCCCCGCTCGGTGAACTTCAGCCCGTTGTGCAGCAGGTTGCGCAGCACCTGGCCGAGCAGCACCTCGTCGGTGCGCAGCGTGGCCGGCGCGGTCGGCTCCTCCACCACCAGCTCCACCCCCGGGCGGGTGGCGAGGGCGCGCATCGTGCCGCGCAGTTGACCGAAGACCGGGCGCAGGTCGACGTCCGCCCAGTCCGGCTCGATCCGGCCGGACTCCGCCTTGGCGAGGTCCAGCAGCTCGTTCACCAGATTGAGCAGGTCCGCCGCCGACGAGCGGATCAGCTCGACCTGGCGATCCTGCTCCTCGGTGAGCGGGTCGGAGGCGGAGTCGGTGAGCAGCCGCCCCAGCCCGATGATCGCGGTGACCGGGGCGCGCAGCTCGTGGCTGACGTTTGCCAGGAACCGGCTCTTCGACTCGCTCGCGGCGCGCAGTTGCGCGGACTTCTCGTCCAGCTCGGCGTAGAGGGCGACGACGCCCCGGTTGGTCTCCTCCAACTCCTCGGTGAGCTGGTTGTAGAGCGCCAGCACACCCCTGTTGGTCTCGGCCAGCTCCTCGTTCAGCACGGCCAGCTCGTCGCGCTGACTGCGCACCTCGTCGAGCGCGGCGATGAGCTGCCCGTTCTGCACAGTCAACTCGTCCAGCGCGCTGGCCGGCGCGGTACGGCCGAGTTCCGTACGGAACTCGGCGAGCCGCTCCGGGGTCGGCGTCGGCGCGTTGGCCGGAACTCGTCGGGACATCCGTACGACCGTAACCCCCTCGACGGTCGACACGCTCAGTCTGTCGACCAGTCGGGACACCGCGCCGGACTGGGGCCGGTAGTCACCGTTGGGAAGCGCGGTCACCGGGGCCAGGTCGGCGCGCAGGTGGAAGCGGCCGTCAGCGCCCGCGTCGACGTGGAAGGAGACGTCCGCACCACCGGTGGTGTGCAGCAGGTCCCGGGCCACTTCGCTGAGCGCGGTGGCGATCCGCACCTGGTCCTGGCGTTCGAGGCCGACCACCGCGGCCACCTCACGGCCGCGTTGGCGGATCACGAAGATGTCCTGCTCGACCCGCAGCGCCATCTGCAGCAACGGCAGCGCCGGCTCGCCGGTCATGCCCAGGACCTCGCGACCAGTACGCAGGCGTCGTCACGTCGTACACCCGCGTCGCGCAGGAGGGTCGCGGCCATCACCAGCGGAGATCGTTCCGCCAGACCCGGGTAGTCGGTCAACCGCCAGCGGTCGACCACCCCGTCGCTGTGCATCACCAGTCGGGCGCCCGGTGCGAGCGGGTAGTCGTACTCCCGGATTGTCGGCCGTTGGTGGCCGGCGATGCCGGGCAGTGACACCAGCCCTCGGCGGCGACCGTCACCTTCGACGACCACGCCGGAGATGTTACCGAGCCCGGCGTAGCGCAGCATGCCGGCCGCCGGCGCCAGCTCGGCGACCGCGAGCGCGGCGCCCCGGGTGTGCGACATGCTCCGGTGCAGGTGGGCCACCACCGCCGCCGGTGGTCCGGCCGGGGCGTTCCGGAACGCGGCGAGCGCCGCGTCGGTGGCGGCGCCGGCCAGCGGGCCGTGCCCGAGCCCGTCGCTGACAAGCACCTGGTGCCGCCCGTCGGCGATCCGGACGGCGTACCCGTCGCCGCTCACCGTCTCGCCGGTCAGCGGTCGGGTGAGGGCGCCGGCCCAGGACGACTCAGCCGCCTCCACCGGCCAGATCTGCACGGCGAGGACGGTGCCCCGGCCGGGCAGCGAGTATCCGTCGAACCAGCTGGCCTGCCGGACGATGGCGCCCAGACCGATGCCGAGAGTGCCGGTGGTGGAGTGCCCGTCCTGTGACGAGACGGTCAGGTCAGCCATGCCGGGGCCGGAGTCGATCGCGATCAACTCCACGCCGGCCTCCCCGGCCCGGCGTACCGGCCGGAGCAGCAGGACGCCGTCGTCGGCGTGCTTGACCAGGTTGCTGGTCAGCTCGGCGGCGACGATGGCCAGGTCGGCGATGCGGGCCGCACTCAACTCCACCTGCGCGCCGAGGCGTTCGGCGGCCCGCCGCACGGCGCTCGCCGTGCTGCTGGCCTCCACCCGGAACCAGATGCCGCTGTCGGTGACCGTGTCCGAGTTCACCGGGACCACTTGGTGACCGTGATCCGCGTGCCTGACCCAGGGGATGTCTCGATCTCGAATTCGTCGACGAGTCGGCGGGACCCGCTGAGGCCGAGGCCGAGGCCACCGCCGCTGGTGTAGCCGTCGGTCATGGCCAGATCGAGGTCGGCGATGCCCGGCCCGGAGTCGGCGAAGACGATCCGGACTCCCTTACGTCGGCCGTTGTCCACAGTCGTCACCTCGACCGAGCCGCCACCGCCGTACACCAGGGTGTTGCGGGCCAATTCGCTGGCCGCGGTGACCACCTTGGTCTGGTCGACGAGGGACAGCTTGACGGCCACCGCCACGCTGCGGACCAACTGCCGGACCCGCACCACGTCCTCGTCGCTGCGGACCGACTGCGCCTGCGGCTGGCCCAGGTCGATGTCCGCGGTCACGTCGTGGCCGTCTCGGCGTCCGGATCGTCGTCGAGCTGGTAGTCGAGCTCGTCGGCGTGGGCCGCCGCGATCAGCTCCATGCCACGCTCGACGTTCAGCGCGGTACGGATGCCGTTGAGTGAGAGCCCCAGTTCGACAAGGGTGATGGCGACGGCGGGGCGCATCCCGACCACCACCGTTTCCGCGTCGAGCACCTTGGAGATCGACGCGATGGTGGAGAGCATCCGCCCGACGAAGGAGTCGACGATGTCCAGCGCGGTGATGTCGATGATGACGCCGTGGCAGCCGGTGTCCACGATCCGCTCGGCGAGATCCTCCTGGAGCTGGACCGCCGTCTGGTCGGACATGTCGAGCTGGATGGAGACGAGCAGGATGTCGCCGATCTTGAGGATCGGCACCCGTTCCATCAGACGCCCCGACGTGGCTGCTGGCGGCGGGCGGTCTCCACCCCGGTGAGCCGCAGTACGTGACGCAGCGCGTCGGCGAGGCTCGCCTTGGTGGCGATGTCACCGAACTCGATGCCGAGCGCCACGATGGTCTGCGCGATCTGCGGGCGGATGCCGGAGATGATGCAGTCGGCGCCCATCAGCCGGGCGGCCACCACGGTCTTCAGGATGTGCTGGGCGACCTGGGTGTCCACCGCCGGGACGCCGGTGATGTCGATGATCGCGTACGGGGAGCCGGTGTCGACGAGGGTCTGCAGCAGCCGCTCCATCACGACCTGGGCCCGCGCCGAGTCGAGGGTGCCGACCAGCGGGACGGCCACCACGCCCTCCCAGAGCTTGACCACGGGCGTGGAGAGTTCGAGCAGCTGCTCGGCCTGGTCGGCGATCAGGCTCTCCCGGGTGCGGACGAAGCTCTCGAAGGTGAACAGGCCCATCTCGTCGACAAGCTTCGAGAAGGCGACGAAGTCGTGCAGCGCGTTGGGGCCGCCGGCCTCCTGCACCAGCTCGGCCAGCACGTCCTTGAGCGCGAAGATGCTGACCGTGGTCTCGGTGGCGGAGAAGCCCTGCCGGGCCCGGCCACGGGACAGCTCGGTGAGCGCGGCGCGCAGCTCGGCGGCACTGTCGGCCGACAGATCGATGTCGCCGCCCTGCTCGCCGGCGGCGACGAGGACGCGGTGCAGGTCCTGGACCTGCCGGCGCAGCTCGGCCTGGCTCAGCCGGCCACGCAACGAACTGGTGACGATCTCGGTCCACCGAGACGTGACCCGTTCGGCCTGCCCGCTGAGCAGCGCGGCGAGCCGACCACTCTCTTCGGTGCTCAACGCCATTTGGAACCCCCTTGACCTGGACCGGGCGGACTCTATCACCGGGGTCTGATCAACTACTTGCCCCGTAGCAACGGAATGACGACGGCCATCGGGTCCCGGCTCCCGTTCTGCGTACGACCCCGGTCGTGGGATACCGTTCCCCCGATAACAGGAGGTCTGGCAAATGTCCTTGACGGTGCACACGGAACAGCGCGGCGACGTGGTCGTCGTGTCGGTCGCGGGCGAGCTGGACATGGCCACCGCACCGCAGTTGCAGGACCAGATCACCGACCTGCTCGACAAGGGTCGTAACCGGCTGGTGTTCGACCTGGCGGACGTCTCGTTCTGCGACTCGACCGGTCTGTCGGTCTTCGTCCGCGCCAAGAACAGCTGCGACGAGGCCGGCGGCGTGGTGCGTCTGGCCGCCCCGCAGCGGGGTGTGTTGCGCATCCTCGAGGTGAGCGGGCTGGTCGAGGTGCTGCACACCTACCCGACGGTGGACGAGGCAGTCGCCGGCGAGCCGACGCCGGCCTCATCCTGAGCTCTGCCGTCCGTCACTCGTCCTCGACGTAGCGGGGACGAGCGATGGCCATGCCCGCTGCCGTCTGCACGGCGAGCGCGCCCAGCAGGAACCCGAGCGGCGCGGTCCAGCCGCCGGTGACCTCGTAGAGGATGCCGACCATCAGCGGGCCGAGCGCGGCGATCACGTACCCGGTGCTCTGCGCGAACGCGGAGAGCGCGACGGTCCCCTCGGCGGTGCGGGCGCGTAGACCGATGGCGGTCAGGATCATCGGGAACGCGCCCTGGCCGATCGCCAGGAGCGCGACCCAGAGCAGCGCGGCACCTCGCGGGGCGAACGCCAACCCCAGGTAGGCGAGCGTCGACGCGGTGGTCAGCCCGAGCACAAGCGGACGCAGGTTGCCCATCCGACCGGCCACGGTGGGCATCAGCAGCGCGATCGGCACGCCCAGCGCGGTCACCCCGGCGAGCAGCAGTCCGGCCGACTCCGGGTGGTAGCCGGCGTCCCGGAACAACTGGGCCAGCCAGCCCATGATCGCGTACCCGCTGAGGGACTGCGCCCCGAAGTAGACGGCCATCGCCCAGCCGAGCCGGGTCCGTGCCGGTCGGACACGCACCGGCGTGGCGACGGCCGCCGTCGGGGTCGAGCGCCGCGCGCCCGCCCGGGTCCGCAGCGCGAGTGGCACCCACGGGAGTACGGCCACCGCGGCCATCACGGCCCAGGCCCCCAGCCCGGCCCGCCACGAGCCGAAGGCGTGCGCGATCGGCACCGCGGTGGCCGCGGCCACCGTCGTGCCGACTGTCAACGCCATCGTGTACGCCCCGGTGACCAGCCCGGTCCGGTGCGGGAAGTGTTGCTTGACAAGCATCGGCAGCAGGATGTTGGCGACCGCGATGCCGGCCAGCGCCAGGGCGCTGGTGAGCACGAAGATCCAGGCCGAGTCGGTGGTGGCCCGGAGCACCTGGCCGGCGGCGAGGGCGACCATGGCGACCACAAGCACCCGGGCCGGTGCCACCCGGCGGACCAGCCACGGGGTGAGCGCGCCGAGGCCGGCGAACGCGATGGTCGGCAGGGTGGTGACCAGACCGGCCATGGTGCCGGAGAGCCCCAGCCCGGCGCGGACCTCGTCGAGCAGGGCGCCGACGCTTGTCACCGTGGCGCGCAGGTTGAGCGCGATGAGCAGCATCCCGACCAGCACGAGCGCGCCACCGGTCGCCGGGTGCGTCCGTCGGCCCGCACCGGTGTCGCGCGTCGGGGGTGGGTCGACGAGGACGGGAGCGGGCGGCGCCGGAGCGGCGGTGGGTGGCGGGGTCATGACCACTAACCTACAATCATGGGATGAATTTTGGGCCGGTGATGTAACCAGTGCCACCGTCTGGCGATTCCCCCTCCGCACCGCAGGTGCCGCCCCGCGGCCAGCCCGCCGTGCCACCCCGTGACCAGCCCGCCGTGCCACCCCGGGGCCACCGGGTCCGGCAGACCATCGAGCAGCTCCGCGCCCGGATCCTCGGCGGCGAGTGGCCCGTTGGCGGGCGCATCCCCACCGAGCCGCAACTCGTCGCCGCGCTGGGCGTGGGGCGCAACACCGTCCGGGAGGCCGTCCGCGCCCTGGTGCACGCCGGGGTGCTGGAGTGCCGGCAGGGCTCCGGCACGTACGTGGTGTCCACCGACGAGCTGGCCCCGGTGGTCGCCCGTCACCTCGGCGACGACCGGATGACCGAGGTCATCGAGGTGCGGCGCGCCTTCGAGGTGGAGGCCGCCCGGCTCGCCGCGCTGCGGCGTACCCCGGAGGACCTGGCGGCGCTCGACGGCGTGCTGGCCGAGCGCGAGGCCGCCTGGCGCGGCGGCCGGGTCGACGCGTTCGTCGAGGCCGACGCGGCCCTGCACACCGCGGTGGTCGCCGCCGCGCACAACGCCATGCTCGCCGAGCTGTACGCCTCGGTCGGCACCGCCCTGCGCAGCACTGTCGCCCAGGCGATGGGTGGCGCGCTCACCCCGGAGCGCTACGTCGACCACACCCGGCTGGTCGAGGCGATCCGGGACGGCGATCCGGACCGGGCGGCGATCGAAGCCGGCGCTTTTCTGGAACCCGCCGAACGGGCATAGGTTGTGCCCGACAGAAAAGCGGACACCTCGGGAGTACGGATGCTCAAGGGTTTCAAAGACTTCATCATGCGCGGCAACGTCGTCGACCTGGCGGTCGGTGTCGTGATCGGCGCCGCGTTCACAGGCGTGGTCACCGCCCTCACGACCTCGTTCCTCAAGCCGATCATCAAGCTGGTTGGCGGCGGAGACGATCAGTTCGCTGGCCAGTGGAGGATCAGCAAGGACAACTACATGGACTGGGCGGGATTCATCAACGCCCTGATCACGTTCCTGCTCACGGCCGCGGTGCTCTACTTCTTCGTGGTGTACCCGATGAACAAGCTGGCCGAGCGGCGGCGTCGGGGCGAGGAGCCGCCGCCCGCGGCGCCGAGCGAGGAGGTCAAGCTGCTCACCGAGATCCGGGACGCGCTGGTCTCCGCCGGCCACACCACCCCCGGTCAGCAGCGTGGGGCGCTTGACGACGTGCTGGGCCGCCGCCCCGAGCCGCCGACGCAGCGCTGACCCGAACGGATGCACATCGGCCCCTGCGGGATTCCCGCAGGGGCCGCACCTTCTCGTACGTGTGTTCGATAGAGTCCCGCCATGGAGCAGCGGAAGCACTTGTGGAACGGGAAGTGGGGGCGGCTGGCCCGACGGGATGTCTTCCTCCGGGTGGACGCCGACCGGTGGCACGTCGAGCAGCGGGCCGGCGGGGCCGAGGGCATCTCCCGGTTCTACGAGTACGGCAGTGCGGACGAGGCCGAGGACACCGTCCGGGCGCTCATCGAGGGTCCGGACACCTGGCGGGAGCTGTCCCCCCGCCCGCCCGGCGGCTGGACCCTCCCGAACGGCTGAGCAGCCAGGCGGCCTGATGCTCCGGCCCAGCCGGGGGTCCCACCGCCTCCGCGCGGAGCGGGCGGGCGTTTAGCGGCGCGCCGCGCTGGGAACCGCAGCGGGATGGACCAGCAGGACGAGCAGCAGGCGACCATCGCACGGATCACCACCGGGATGCCGGTGATCGACTCAGCCGGCACCGAGGTCGGGACCGTGGACCTCGTCCAGCGGGGTGACCCGAACGCGGTGACCGTCCAGACACCCACCGCCGACCCGGGCAGCAGCCTGGACGAGCTGATCGAGGCGACCGCGGTCGAGGAGCCGGACGTCCCGGCCGATCTGGCGGCGCGGCTGCTGCACAGCGGCTATCTGAAGGTCTCGACCGACCTGACCCGCACCGGCGCGGTCTACGTGCCGGCCGACCGGATCGGGTCGGTGGCCGACGGCCGGGTGCTCCTGGCCGTGGGCGTGGCCGACCTGCCGCCCGAGGAGTAGCCCCACCGCCCTGATCGACCCCGGGTTCACGGAAATCGGGGCGTCCGGAGCCTCGGGACAGCACGACTTCATGAAACCCGAGTGGATCTCCCCTCCGCCGCGGGGGCGGGCTGGTCCGGTGCCGTGCGGGTGGGCTGGTCGGGCGAAGGCGGGGCCTGTGGGCGGCGGTGGAAGAGCAGCAGCATCAGGCAGCCCGCGATCAGACCCCAGAACGCCCCGCCCACGCCGATCAGGGTCACCCCGGAGGCGGTCACCACGAAGGTGACCACGGCGGCCTCCCGGGTCGCCGGTTCGGTCACCGCCGCGGCGAGCGCGGTGGCGAGGGCGCCCAGGAGGGCCAGCCCGGCCACCGCCTCGATGAGGATCGGCGGGGCGACCGCGACCAGCGCGGTTGCCACGCCCGCACCGAGGCCGAGCAGGGCGAGCCCCGCACCCGCGGTGACCGAGGCGACCCAGCGGCGCTCCGGGTCCGGATGGGCGTCCGGGCCGGCGGCCAGCGCGGCGGTGATCGCCGCGAGGTTCACCGCGTGCCCACCGGCCGGTGCGGCGAGCAGGCTGGCCAGGCCGGTGGCTCGCAGCGCGGCGCCGAACGGCGGCCGGTAGCCGTAGCCGGCCAGCACCGCCATGCCGGGAACGTTCTGTGCGGCCATGGTGACCAGGAACAGCGGTAGCGCGAGGCCGACAAGCGCCGACGCGTCCCAGGCCGGCGCGGTCAGGGTGATCGACGGGGCCAGCGCGGCGCCGGCCAGTCCGGCCGGCGGCGCGGTCAGCGCGATCGCGACCACCGCCACCAGCAACGCGCCGGGCACCGCCCAGCGGCGGGCGAACCGGTGCAGCAGCAGCCAGCCGATCACCACCGGACCCGCCACCAGGGGCAGCTCCACAAGTGCGCGGACCGGGGCCGTGCACAACGGGAGCAGCACCCCGGCGAGCATCGCGCCGGCCACCGGCTTGGGGATGGCGGCCACCGCACGGCCGAGTGGCGGAAACAGTCCGGCCGCCACGATCAGCGCACCGGAGACGAGGAAGGCGCCCACCGCGACCGGCCAACCGCCAGGCGGCGCGCCGGTGGCCACCAGCAGCGCCGCGCCCGGCGTTGACCAGGCCACGCTCATCGGTATCCGGTGCCGCCAGCCCAGCCAGGCCGCCGCGAGCCCGCACGCCACGCAGAGGGCGAGCAGGCCGGAGGCGGCCTGTGCGTCCGACGCGCCGGCCGCCCGGAGCCCGGCCAGCACGACTGTGAACGAGCTGGCGAAGCCGACCAGGGCGGTCACCACGCCGGCCAACACCGGTTGGACGCGTCCGGCCATGTCCACCCTTCCGGATTGTTCCGTTTACGGAACAACAGTGTGTAGCACGATAGCCGGGTGCCGCAGCCACCACCAGCCCGCCGCCCCGGCCTCGACGTGGATCCCGCCGTCGTCGGCCGCCGCGTCCGCGCCCTGCGCGAGGAGCGGGGGATCTCGCTGTCCACCCTGGCCCGGCTCGCCGGCGTCGGAAAGGCCACCCTCTCCGGCCTGGAGCACGGCACCCGCAACCCGACCCTGGAGACGCTCTGGGCGGTCACCGCGCAGCTCGGCGTACCGTTCACCGCCCTGCTGGCCGAGCCGACCGCCGGGCCCACCGCACAGGGCACCGCGGTCACCGCCACGCTGCTGGAGGTGTTCACCGACACCGACGCGACCTACGAGCTGTACCGGATGCGGGTCGCGCCCGGCCCCGGGCAGGTCTCCCCCGCCCACCAGCCCGGCGTCACCGAGCACGTCACCGTCTTCGCCGGGGTGCTGCGCGCCGGTCCGACCGACGCGCCGCTGACCGCGCCTGCCGGTGGTCACCTCCGCTGGGTGTCCGACGTCCCGCACAGCTACGCGGCGGTGGGAGACGAGGAGGTCGCCGCCAGCCTCCTGCTGCGCTACCCGCGACGCTGAGGCCCGGCCGATCGGTCACGCACCGTTGGGTTCGTCGACGAAAATCGCAATCATTTCTCGACGCACGCAGGAGGCGTAGAGACGAAGGCGGGGTGTTCTTGGCAAGCTTGACCCCATGACGCTGATCCTCCGCTCGGTCATCCTCAACGACATCGGCCTGGTCCGCACCAACAACGAGGACTCCGCCCTCGCCGGTGACCGCCTGATCGCCGTCGCCGACGGCATGGGCGGGCTGCCCGCGGGCGAGGTGGCGAGCGAGATCGTGATCCGGATCCTGGACGAGCTGACCCCGCCCACCGACCCCGACGGCGCCGCCGACGCCCTGCGTGCCGTGGTCAGCACCGCCAACCAGCGCATCCACGCCGCCATCACCGTCGACCCGAGCCGCGACGGGATGGGCACCACGCTCACCGCGGCGCTGCTGGCCGGCGAGACGCTGGTCCTGGCCCAGGTCGGCGACTCCCGCTGCTACCTGTTGCGCGACGGGGAGCTGACCCAGCTCACCCGGGACGACACGTTCGTCCAGGCCCTGGTCGACCAGGGCACCCTCGCCCCGGAGCAGGCCCGCCACCACCCGCAGCGGTCCCTGGTGACCCGGGCCGTGCAGGGCGCCGACACGCCACCGGCGGTCGGTGTGCTCACCGTGGTCCCCGGCGACCGGCTGTTGCTGTGCAGCGACGGGCTCTCCGACTACGTCGAGGACGACGCCATCGCGGCGACGCTTGGCATGTACGCCGACCGCCAGCAGTGTGGCGAGCAGTTGGTGAAGCTCGCGCACCACGCCGGCGCACCTGACAACGTCACGGTCGTGGTCTCCGACGTCGTCGCCCGCTGACCGGGACGGCTCCCTCGGCGGCTCGCCCGAACCAACCGGTTCGGGTACCGCCGGCCATAGTAGGTAGTTGTGCCATCTAGCTTGCACCGCTACTGTCCGACGCGTGGATTCCGACAGGCGCGGGCAGTGGCTGCGGGGGGTGCTCGACATCTGCGTGCTGGCCCTGCTGGCCGACCGCGAGTCCTACGGCTACCAGCTCGCCCAGGCGCTCGACGCCGCGGGCATGGGGCCCATCCAGGGCGGCACGCTCTATCCCGTGCTGCTGCGCCTGCAGAAGACCGGCCTGGTGACCGCGCGGTGGCGGGAGGGCAGCGCCGGTCCGGCCCGCAAGTACTACCGGCTCACCGACGACGGGTACGCGGCACTCCGCGCGGGCGGCAGCGCCTGGCTCACCTTCGTCCAGCCGGTGAACGACATCGTCACGAAGGGGGTCACCCGGTGAACGCCGACGATTGGCTGCGAACGCTCACCGCCGAGCTGCACCAGCGCCGGGTCGCGGCGGACGCCGCCCGGCACGTAGTCGCCGAGGCGGCCACACACCTGCGCGAGGGTGGTGGCGACCCCTGGGTCGTCTTCGGCCCACCCCAGCAGTACGCGGGCGCGGTCGTGGAGAGCATCGGCACCGCGCCCGGACCACGCCCCGGACCGGTCCGGCTGCACGCCGAGGGCATCACCAAGCGGTACGGGCGACAGACGGTGCTGCGCGACGCCACGCTCACCGTCCGGGCCGGACAGATCGCCGCCGTCGTCGGGGCGAACGGCTGCGGCAAGAGCACCTTCCTGCGGATCTGCGCCGGCCTGATGTCACCCGACGCCGGCGAGGTGACCGTCTCCGGCCGGCTCGGCTACTGCCCGCAGTCCGGCGGCACCGCCGACTTCCTGCTCGCCGACGAACACTTCGTGCTCGTCGGCGCCGGTCGGGGCGTGGCCCGCGGGCCGGCGCGCCGGGCCGGTCGGGCGGCGGCGCGGCAGCTCGGCTGGGAGGCCGGCGGGGACGTGCAGGCCCGCCACCTGTCCGGCGGCACCCGGCAGAAGCTCAACCTGACCATGTCCACCCTCAGCGCCCCCGACGTGCTGCTGCTCGACGAGCCGTACCAGGGCTTCGACCAGGGCACCTACGTCAACCTCTGGGACCAGCTCAGTCGGTTGCGCGACGGCGGCGCGGCCATCGTGGTGGTGACCCACCTGCTCAACCAACTCGACCGGGTGGACCTCGTGCTCGACCTGACCCCGACGCAGGAGGCCGGGTGGCACACGCCACGTGTCCAGGGAGGCCGCCGGTGAACCGGCTCGTCGTCGTCGCCGAGATGACCCTGCGGGAGCTGCTGCGGCGTCGGGGCGTACTCCTGCTGTTGTTGTCGATGCCGTTGACCTTCTACCTGATCCGGCGGGACGCCTACCTCGGGCAGTCGGTTCGCTCGCTGCTGCTGGGCGTGGGCTGGGCGGTGAGCACCGCCGCGCTGTTCGCCACCACCGCGGCCCGCGAGTTGGAGCCGAGGCTGCGGCTGGCCGGCTACCGGCCACACCATCTCTACCTCGGCCGGGTGCTCGGTCTGTGGACGGTGGGGCTGGTCATCTCCGTGCCGTTCTTCCTGCTCCCCATGCTCGACGGCGCGGACCTGCGGTACGGCGGCCTGGCCGCCGCGCTGCTCTGCTCCGTCGCGGTGGCGGCGCCGTTCGGGATGCTGATCGGCGCGCTGCTGCCCCGCGAGATGGAGGGGACGCTGCTGCTGCTCACCGTGGTGACGGTGCAGATGTTGATCGACCCGGCCGGGTCCGGGGCCAAGCTGACGCCGTTCTGGTCGACCCGGGAGATCGCCACCTGGGCGGTGGACCACACCGACCAGGGCTACCTGTCCCGTGGCGTGCTGCACGGGCTCGCCGTCACCGCCCTGCTCGTCGTCGGTGTGGCCGCAGTGGTCAACATCCGCCTGCGCCGCCGCCGGCACCTGCGACACCTCCCGGTCGGATGACCGGCGCGGATACCGCGAATCCGGTTGCCGGGGCCAGCACGGCAGGTTGAGATGGGCGGATGACCATCCGCCGAGTGACCGCCGACGAGCGTCTCACCACCAGCTTCCCGCTGGCCGCGTACGCCTTCGAGTCGTCGCCGCTCGGTGCTGCCCGGACCGAGGAGTTCCGCGACTACCTGCCCTACAACCAGGGCAACCGGACGCTCATCGCCGAGGAGGGCGGTGTCACGCTGGCCGCCGTCTCGTCCATCCCGATGCGACAGAACCTGCGCGGGGCGGTGTTGCCGATGGCGGGCGTCGCCGGGGTCGCCACCCACCCGCTGGCCCGCCGGCAGGGGCACGTACGGGCGCTGCTGCACCAACTCCTCGACGAGGTACGCGACGAGGGGCATCCGGTCAGCGCGCTCTATCCGTTCCGGCCCAGCTTCTACGGCCGGTTCGGCTACGTCGGGTTGCCCAAGGCGCGCAGGGTCACCTTCTCCCCGGCGCACCTGGGCTCGCTGCTGCGCGTGGACCTGCCCGGCGAGGTGGGCTGGGAGCGCATCGCCGCCGGTTATCCGGCGTGGCGCGCGTTCACCGAGCGTTGCCTACAGGAGCGGCACGGCTTCGCGCTCTTCCCGGACTACCGGGCGAACGGGATGCGCGACCGGGACGAGTACTGGCTGCTGACCGCCCGCGTCGACGGCGCGGTCACCGGCGCGGTGACCTACCGGATCGACGAGCACGGCGGCACAGTGCACGGCAACGAGCTGCTGGTCAGCGATCCGCTCGCGCGCGTGTTGCTGTTGCAGTTCTTTGCCCGGCACGTCGACCAGGTCGAGCGGGTCACCGTCCAGATCCCGCCGGACGAGCTGCCGGAGCTGTGGTTGACGGACCTGGACGTGCACGTCGAGGCCAAGACAGCGATTCCGGGTTCGTCCGCCCCGATGGCCCGGTTGTTGTCGCTCGACGCGTTGAGCGGGTTGCCGGTCGGTCCCGGTCGGGTGCGGGTCGAGCTGACCGGGGACCGCTGGCTGGCCGGCACCCATCTGCTGGACGGCACGACAGGCACGCTGGAGCTGGTCGCCGACACCGCCGGCCGCGCGCCGACCGCCACCCTCACGGCGGCCGGGCTCTCCGCCCTGGCGTACGGGGTGCTCGATCCGGCCGAGCTGCCGTTACGGGATCTGGGTGTGGTGCCGGTGGACGCCGCCGCGGAGTTGCGCAGCATCTTCCCCCGCCGCGTGCCGTACCTCTTCGCCGACTTCTGAGTCACCCTCACGATCGGGTTTGTCGGCCCGGCGGCCGTGGGTAGGGTCCCGCGAATGCCGGAGTGGTTACAGGCGGGTGGGTGGGGGCTGCTGGCCGGGTCGGCCCTGCTGGTCGGGGCGGCGGTCGGTTGGTTCGCGCGGGTGCCGCAGCGCGTCATCGCGTCGATCATGGCGTTCGGGGCGGGCGTGCTGCTCTCCGCCGTGTCGTTCGAGCTGATCGCCGAGGCGCACGCGCAGGGCGGGCTACTGCCCACCGCGCTCGGCGCGGGCGGCGGCGCGCTCGTCTACACCATGGCCAACCTGGCCCTCGCCCGGCACGGCGCGCGGCACCGGAAGCGCTCCGGCGACCAGCAGCCCTCCGAGGGTGAGCAGCCCGGCTCGGGGTCGGCGATCGCGGTGGGCGCGCTGCTGGACGGCGTACCGGAATCCGTGGTGATCGGCGCGAGCCTGCTCGGCGGCGGCGCGGTAAGCCTGGTCACGGTGGCGGCGGTCTTCCTCAGCAACGTGCCGGAGGGGCTGTCCAGCGCGGCCGGCATGCGTCAGGCGGGCCGATCCCGGCGGTACGTCTTCCTGCTCTGGATCGGGATCGCGCTGATCAGCGGGGTGGCCGCGCTGCTCGGCAACACGTTGCTGGGGGGCGCGCCGCCGGAGGTGCTGGCCGGAATCACGGCGCTGGCCGCCGGGGCGATCCTCGCCATGATCACCGACACCATGGTCCCGGAGGCGTTCGAGAACGCCCACCTGCTCGTCGGTCTCATCACGGTCGCCGGCTTCCTGACCGCCTTCGCTCTCTCCCACGCCTGACCACCGTCCGGACTCCGCCTCGGCTCGACCGAGGACTTTGACACGCGCCCTAGCATCACGGGGTGCGCATGACGTCGGTTGCCGCCCTGCTCGTCCTCGGTGTCGCCACCGCGACCCTGCCCGCCTGCGCGTCGCCCGAGCCGGCCCCCGCCTTCGAACCCGGCTCGTCCGCCTCGCCGGCCGCCCCGCCGACAGGTGCCCAGTCCGAGACGCCGCAGACCCGCGACGGCCTCGGTGGCCCGGGAGCCAGCGCGAGCCCGAAGCCCGCCGCGAAGGTGCTCGCGGCCGGCAACCCGAACGGCAAGGCCACCGTGCCGGCCGAGGCCCGGGCGGTGGACACCTCGAAGCCGACCCGGACCATCGGCACCGGCACCCCGGCGAGCTGCACCTCCGCGGCGGTCGTGAAGGCCGTCGCGGCCGGCGGTGTCATCACGTTCAACTGCGGACCCGCCCCGGTGACGATCAAGATGACCGCCACCGCGAAGGTCCGCAACGCCAACGGGCCGAAGGTCGTGCTGGACGGCGGCGGCAAGGTCACCCTGAGCGGCCAGGGCCAGCGCCGCATCCTCTACCTGAACACCTGCGACGAGGCCCAGGGCTTCACCACCTCGCACTGCCAGAACCAGGACCACCCGCAGCTCACCGTGCAGAACCTGACCTTCGCCGACGGCAACTCCACGGGCGAGAAGGCCGAGGGTGGTGGTGGCGGGGCGATCTTCGTACGCGGCGGGCGGTTCAAGGTGGTCAACTCGCGCTTCGTCCGCAACCGCTGCGACCGCACCGGCCCCGACCTGGGCGGCGCGGCCATCCGGGTGCTGAGCCAGTTCGAGAACAAACCGGTGTACGTCGTGAGCAGCACCTTCGGCGGCGCGTCCGGCCAGGGTGGCTCCTGCTCCAACGGTGGCGCGTTGAGCAGCATCGGCGTCTCCTGGGTGGTGCTGAACAGCGTGCTCAGCCACAACGAGGCGATCGGCAGCGGTGCCAACCCGGCCAAGTCCGGCACGCCCGGCGGCGGCAGCGGCGGCGCGATCTACTGCGACGGCAACGAGTTCACCGTACGGATCGCCGGCACGATCATCGAGAACAACAAGGCCAACGAGGGCGGCGGCGCGGTCTTCTTCGTCAGCAACAACCGCACCGGCACCATGAAGATCGAAAGCTCGACCCTGCGCCGCAACCCCAGCGGAAAGTTCGAGACGCGGGGCTTCCCCGGCATCTTCTTCCTGGGCGCCCAGAACCCCACGGTGACCGGCTCCACGCTCTCCTGACCGGAGAGGTCAGTAGGGGTTCCCCTCGCCGGGCGGGCGGGCGTGGAGGAGTGCGGCGGGGCGGCCGGGCAGGTCCCGTGCGCCGGACATCGGTGGGCTTGCCGTGTGGTCGCCGTCGGCCATTCCGGCGAAGAGTTCCTGGAGCGCCGTCAGCGCACTGATCCTGGGCTGCCAACCCAGCTCGGTCTCCGCGCGCTCGCTCGACATCAGCGGGGCGTTCAGACCCAGCTCCACCCAGCCCGCGTCGACCGGCTGCAACCGCGCCCGCCAGGTCAGCGCCGCCGCCACCCGCAGCACCGGCGCGGCGACCGGCACCGTCCAACCGTGGAAATGCCGAGCCACAAGCTCCGGGGTGAGCACCGGGTCCGCGGCGACGTTGAAAGCGCCGCGCACATCACTCACGACCGCCCGGGCGTACGCGTCGGCCACGTCGTCGGCGTGCACCGCCTGCATCCGCAACCGGCGGTTCGTCGGCACCAGCGGGATCCGGCCGAAGCGCAGCAGCCGCACCGGCGCCAGCGGGCCGAGAAAATAGCGGGTGATCTCCGCGCCGGCGGCCCGCTGGAAAATCAGCCCGGGTCGCATCCGCACCACCCGTAGCGTCGGGTGATCACGCTCGATCCCGTCCAGCAGCGCCTCCACCTCGGCCTTGTGCTCGCTGTACGACGAGCCGGGCACCCCCGTCGCCGGCCACCGCTCACTTATCGGGTGGTCCTTCGGGCCAGGGGCGTAGGTGCCTACCGACGAGGCGTACACCAACGCCGGCACACCGGCCCGGACCACCGCCTCGAACACCGCCCGACTGCCCTCGACGTTTGTCCGCCGCAACACCCGCTGGTCACGGCTGGGCTGGATCTGCCAGGCCAGGTGCACCACCGCGTCCGCACCCGAGAACACCTCGACGAGCTGCCCCGCGGCGCCCGGCGCGCCGATGTCGCAGGAGTGCCACCGCACCTGGTCGTACGGCTCACCGGCATCCGGGGCGGGCAACCGCCGGACCACCCCGGCCAACTCCACGTCCCGCTCCTGGCGCAGCCGCCGCAGCACCGCCGTACCGACATTGCCGCTCGCCCCCACCACCACGATCCGCATGCTCGACCCCATACCCGCCCAGCAGCCGCTCAATCGCCCACGCCGCCGGTGCGGACGGCCCACGGGCCCGCCGCTTAATCCACTCGACTTCCTGAAGGTCGCGGTATCCGAGCAGCCAGGACCGCCCGACTTCCGGAATCCCGAGTCGATCGAGATCGACGGCCGAGGCCGTTGACACCGTGCGGACACCGGAGGTAGCTGAGGGCTGCGGGAAGATCACGCCTCCGCTGCCACCTCCGGCCGATGTCCGCAGGTCGGGCAGGTGCTGTCGAGTGCACTACGCCGGACGGTCCGATGTCGTGTGGCCTGACCCGCGACGGCGATTGTCAGCAGCGCCACGCCCGCGAGAAGGATCGACCCGGTGGTGACGGCGAAGGCCGCCGGGGTGGGTCCGCCGCCGCTGGTACCCCAGATCGCCTGGCTGAGCTGGTCGGCACCGAACAGGCCGGCCGGGGTGGCGAGCAGCAGGGCCGCCCAGAGGCCGGCGTCGTCGGCTCGCAGGGCGCGGCCGAGCCCGACCAGCAGGACCAGCGCGAACATCAGCCCACCGGCCATCGCCAGCAGCTCGGGAGTCGAGCCGTACGAGGTGAACATGCCCCCGCCGCTCTCGGCGGCATTCAATGCAACGGATGCGGCCGTCACACAGCCGGCGGTGAGCGGCGGCAGGCTACGTGCGACCCAGCCGGGGTGGGAGGGCAGCGCGAGGGTGGCCAGGCCGAGCGCGGCGGCGGGGAGTAGCACGAACAGTGGCGGCCCGGGTTGTCCGGTGAGGGCGGCCACGGGCGGCACAACGCCGGTCAACAGGAGAGCACCGGCCGCGACAGAACGGGCCCAGGCCCCGGGAAGCACAGCGGCGGTGAGGCCGACGAGCAGCCAGCCCAGCCAGATGACGGCGCCGAGGGTCTGGACCGGGCCGACCGGGTCCAGTCGGTCGAAGCGGGGGTCTTCGAACTCGACCTGCAGGAGTAGGAAGGTCGCTACTGCGACGAGGGTGTTCAGCGCGGCGGTAGCGGCCAGCGGGAGAGCCGCAACCATCCCTAGCACGCCGTACCCGCGCAGTCGCTCCCGAAGCCCGGCCCCGAGCAGATCGACGGCGTCGTGTGGGGAGGGCCAGCGCCGGCCCGGTTCGACGGTGTCGAGGTACGTCCCGACGATCTCGTCGCCCCGCTCAGCCTGGTAGTCACCCGGGTAGGCCCACAGCAGCCGCCGGTAGCGGGAATCCAGCGGTGACCCGGCCTGTTCCTGCGCGGGGTTGGGCTGGTTCATAACGGACCTCCGGTCGGTCGAAGGATGGGGCGGGCGGCCGCACCTGGGAGGTTGCGAGGGCCGCGTGCGACGCCGCCGGCGGTGCGGCCCGCGGGCCGAGCACGTAACCGCTGCGTGGCGGCCTCGACGTTGCGGCGCAGTCGTTCGGTCTCGGCGGTGAGCACGGACCGACCCGCTTCGGTGAGCCGGTAGTAGCGGCGCAGCCGTCCCTCGACGACCTCCTCGTGGTCCCGCTCCACCAGCCTCTCGTCGGTGAGGCGGTCGAGTGCGCCGTAGAGGGTTCCGGGCCGCAGCGCCAAGCGCCCACCGGAGAGGGCCGCGACGTCGCTGATGATGCCGTAGCCGTGCATGGGCTCCCGCGCGAGCGCGGTGAGGATCAGGAAGGTGGGTTCCCGCAGCGGCGTGGGTGTGGCCATGGCCTCAATATAACGGTGATGAAGCTATACCGGTGACAAAGCGGTGCTGAACTCGCCGCAGGTCTGCGGACACGACCGCTCCCAGTTGTTCGGGCGGCCGGATGCCGACCCCCGGGACCGCGTGCACGAGCACCGCTGGCCGCGGCACTGAACGCCGAGGCCGCCCGCCACCCGGGCTGTCCGGGCTGTTCGGGCCGGGCTGTCCGGGGCACAATTGGATCGTCACGAGTTCGATGCCGCGGTGCGCCAGTTGCGGGAGAGTACGGCGCGCCCTGTCCTCGCCGGCCCCTTCGCCCCGCTGTGGCGCCGTTACCTGGCGACTGCCCTGCGCCGGTGCGTGCAGGTGGTCGAGGCGCAGCAGCCGCGGCGGTAACAGTCCCGGCCAGCCACCGGAAAGCACGCGAGGTGGCGGTGCTCTCCACGAGGATCAAACGAGCGACCCCGTCGAATTGCCACCGTGGGACACGCCGTTGCCCAGCCGATCGCACCAACGACCGCACACCCCAGGAGACGATCACGATGATTCCCGACGACGATCCCACTCGCTCGCTGACCGTGGCGAACCCCGAGGATCCCGACACGACCTACATCTCCCTGGTGGGCGACACCTACGGCATGTTGATCACGGGCGAGCAGACAAACGGCGCGTACTGCCTGATCGACATGCGCGTCCCCGACGGCGGCGGCCCGCCGCCGCACCGGCACGACTTCGAGGAGATGTTCACGATCCTCGAGGGCGAGATCGAGTTCACCTTCCGCGGCGAGAAGCACGTCGTGCGGGCCGGCTCCACGATCAACATCCCGGCCAACGCGCCGCACAACTTCCGCAACACCTCCGGTGCGCCGGCCCACATGCTCTGCATGTGCACCCCGGCCGGGCAGGACGAGTACTTCACCCGCATCGGCGACGTCGTCGCGGGCAGGGACGCACCGCCGCCGCAGCTCTCACCTGACGAACTCGCCGAACGCCGCCGCCGCGGTGCCGAGCTGGCCTCGACCTATCGCAGCGAGTTCCTGTGAGCGGCCAACCGCTGGCGCTGTGACGATATCGAGCCCGAGCAGCAGCATCTCCGTCGGGCTGACTGCGGAAGGGGTCCGAGCCGCAGGGGCGCGGCTGGGACCCCTCGCAGCCTGCGTCTTCCCAGTTCACCTGCCATTGGTGGGCCGCCGGGACTCGAACCCAGAACCTAAGGATTAAAAGTGCGCAGAACGAGACAAAGCCACTTCGGGGCATCGGAGTTTTCTGCCGCCCGGATCCCGGCCGTGTTGTCCTGCTGCGTCTGGGCTGGTCCGCGCCACGTCTATGGGGAGCGACGCCCATGATGAGTGACCGGCGGAGGCGCGAATCCGGCCATCGCGATGTGAGTCCGTCCGGCACCGGAGCATCCGAGCGCCCGTGGAGCACCCCCGGTCCCGGGTGCTGCCCGCTTGCGGGCCACTTCTCCTTGCCTCCGGGCGGTGGAGGACTATGGCGACCGCCCAGCAAGGAGGTCCGAGCCGGTCGCGCCCATCCATGCGCTCGGGGCTGAACTCGGCACCGATGACCGGCGGCAGCGGGAGGTCTCGTCCCTGGCGTCAACTTCTACCCTCGGCGCGCGCTCTCACTTCCAATAACGCAGGCATTATTTCTGGGCTATAGTGGGTGTGTGAGCGAGTGGGAGGTCGGCCTTACCGAGGGCGTCGAGGACTGGCTGCTTGACCTGGCGAAGTCTGACCCCGACTCCGCTGACCAGGTGGCTGCGGCCATTGATCTGCTCGCCGCCGAGGGTCCGGCGCTCGGTCGACCCTTGGTTGATCGAGTCAAGGGCTCGAACTACAAGAACATGAAGGAGTTGCGGCCAGGCTCGGCAGGCGGGAACCGAGATCCGTATCCTGTTCGCCTTCGATCCTCAGCGGGAAGCCATCCTGCTGGTGACGGGTGACAAGAGCGGTAACTGGAAGGGCTGGTACGAAACCAGCATTCTCGAAGCCGACAGGAAGTTCGCCGATCATCTGCGAGAGCTGAAGGGACAGCACTGATGGCGCAAAGCTGGCGGGATGTCCGCTCCCGCATGAACCTCGACGAGGCCAAGGTTGAGCAGCACAAGGAGCGCATGCATGGCGAGGTACGCGCGACGCGGCTGCGTGAGATGCGCGAGAAGCGCGGCCTGACTCAGCAGCAGGTTGCCGACCGCATGAACGTTTCACAGCCGCGCGTCGCCGCGATCGAGAGCGGCGAACTGCCGAAGACTGAGGTCGGCACGGTTGCCCGGTACATCGCTGCCCTTGGCGGCAAGGCCGAGTTTGTTGCCGAGTTCGATGGCGAACGGGTGGCCCTGAGTTGATGTCTGGGGCATGAGGGCGGTGCCGAGTGCTCGGCGTACCAGTTGGTCCCGTAGTGAGGCAGGCCGCGACTGCCTGTAGCCCTTCCGTCGCCACGTCAGCCCTGACCTATCTGAGTTACCGCCGCTCAGAGGTTGTGTGTGGTGGGCGGCTGCGAAACTTCGATTGGGTGTCTATCCCCGCGCGGCACCGGGTGGAAGAGCGAGGAACTGCTCGATGTCGGCGATGGCGTCCTCCACCGTGCCGCCGACCTCCGGGTCGCGCAGCCGGGCGCGCAGGGCGGGCAGGACTTTGTCGGTATCGAGTTGGTGGTGGATGCGGGCAAGGTGGCCAAGGCAGATCGCTGCCGTGGCCCGGACGTCCTCCTCCGGATGATCCAGCACGCGTAGGTAGAAGTCCTGGCACCAGCGCCAGTCCGCATCGTGCAAGGCGAGCCCGACCATCGAGTCGGTGAGGGTGTCGATATCGCCTGCTGCGAGCGCGGCTGTAGCCGTGTCGTGGCTCGCCGGCGCTGGTTCGTAGTAGCTGCGCTGTGTGCTCAAGTCTCGTCCTTCGGCGGCGCGGTCGTCCTGCCCTTCTTGTCTACCAGTCCGCCGCGCTTGAGGGCGTTGCGCATGTCGTCGTTGAGGCCGTCCGAGCTGGTGTCCTCCCAGTTGCGAACATGGCCGTGGTAGATCTCGACGACGTCGTCGCCAGGGCTGGACGGCTCGATGCGGCGGTGCCGATCGAGAATGACAATCTCACCCGTCTGGTGATCGACGCCGATACGGCGACGCTCGTTGGTCTCCTTGATCTGCACCGACCGGTCCAGTGCGCTCTGACCGTTGGTGGGGGCACGGCTCGCGCTGCCCATGGCCAGATTGCGTTCGGTGTCCCGCTGCTTGGGTCGTTGCTGAATCGTGCTCGCCGGGTCAGTCGAGCCCGGCTCGATCGAGCCGGTCCAGCAGGCTCGGCTTACGGGCATGCCGCTCCCGCAACTGCCGCACCCGTTGCCGAAACGCCTCGGCGCCGCCGTCCCGATCGGCCAGCGCCTTCAGGTCGGCCAGCGAGATGATGGCAGCGTCGTACTCCTTCGGTCGCTTCGCCTCGATCATCGCGGACACCCGCTGCCACTCCTGCTCCTGCCGTCCGGCCAGCGCGTTCAGCCGCTGCTCGCGCGCAGCGACAGCCGCCCGCTTCCGACGCTCCGACTCGGCCGCCTCACGCTGCTGGGCGAGC
This sequence comes from Micromonospora sp. DT228, assembly GCF_049841595.1. Lineage (NCBI taxonomy): Bacteria > Bacillati > Actinomycetota > Actinomycetes > Micromonosporales > Micromonosporaceae > Micromonospora > Micromonospora sp. DT228. The sequence continues at coordinate 257,743 of NZ_JBNCKO010000003.1, read as the reverse complement.
TGCTGTCGTCGTGACCAGCGTTCTTCCGCAGCGGCCAACAACGTCCCGGCGGTGCGTCCGGCAGTGGTGCCCCCGTTCGGTGTCGTGCCGTGGAAGCGCGCCAGCAGCTCCGACCGCAGGTGTACGTCGTCGCCACGCATCAGCCGTACGACCAGGTCGTTCTTCTCGGGCTCTGCCAGTGCCTTCACCCAGCGGGACAGCGCCGCCACCGATGGCGCTTGCTCTCTTAACGGTGAGCTCTCCTTAGCCGCCACGGCGAGCAGGTCCGGGTCCAGCCGCAGGAAATCGACCAAGGCGCGCTGCGATCCGGACAGGTCCTTCAGACCAGGCGGGACGGGCGGCTCCGGCTCGTCGTCGGCAAGCTCGCGGCCCTGTACGCACAGCAGCCACGCCAGGTACAGCAACCGCCGATCCCCGGCGGCCAACTCGGCCCGGGCGGGAAGGATCGCTGCGAGGTGACCACCACCGTCGTAGAAGACTTCGTCGCCGTCCTCGTCTTCGCTGTGCAGGTCGAAAATCACATGGGTGCGGGTTGCCCACGAACGGGCCGACTCCCCGACGCAGTACTCCGCAGCGACGGCCGGTGGAAACACCCCGATTGGCAGCCGCAGCGCGACCCGGTGCGTGCCCCAGTTAGCCAGGTACAGGAACGCGTCGAAGTACCGCTGCATCCACTCCCGCGGGTCACCCTTCAGGTCACCCCACTGGTAGTCGTTGACGAAACTCGACGAGGTGATCCGCGCCCGCGTCGACAGGGCCCGCAGCTCCCGCTGCTGCGCCGATGTCAACGGGTGGTCGACCGCCACGAACTCGTAGTACTGGTACTCGCTCACCGTTGATCCTCTCCGCCCAGCGCCGGCACGCCTCGATCCACTCTGCGCCCGGTGGTGATGGCTCCGGCATTGGAAGATCCAGAAACTACGTCACGAACGGCACCGCCAAGTGCTCCTCGATCATCGAATACAGGCCGATCAACTGCTCGTCATCGTCTAGGGGAAAGTTAATTGGTGCGCGGCGTTCCACTCGGCCCTGGGACGGAAATCCCAACTCGCGGACTTCTAATCAGGCGGGACGAGGGTCGAGGCCGTAGTTGTTCCACCACGACGATCAGTGCCTTCGAAGGCTCCTGCGACTCGGGTCAGTAGCAGCCAGTTACCGTTCAGTGTCAGTGCCGCGTCCTCCGGCCTGCTGGCGAGCAGTCGGTCGACGGCCGCGACCATGTCGGGGACGGCCCTGCCGGACGTGTCGTCCTTGAGCATGTGGAAGACGATGTTGACGTCGGGTTCCCATTGCCTTGCCATCAACCTGACGTCCTGGACCAGCACCCCCCTCTGCACGCGGCCTCTACGGCCGGCACGGCTACACCGCCCGCCCGCCGATCGTCCTGCCGGGCGGTCCAACCCTGCACCCGATGCGCCGCAACCCCGAGTCAGCCGGCGAGCGGCCGTCGGTCATCACCGCTCGGGAGTCGCCGCCGGGCGTAGATCAGCTTCGCTCGTCTGGACCGGGGGGCGGACATCAACCTGGGCGCAGGTGGTCGGGTAGCCTGAAGCGCAGAGGGCTGTTAGCTCAATGGTAGAGCTGAGGACTTTTAATCCTTAGGTTCTGGGTTCGAGTCCCAGGCGGCCCACCATACAAGCGCTTTGCTCAGTCGATCCTGCCGGTGACCATGACGAACCGCATCGCGGGCTAGACCCACTCGGTCAGTCCTTGCTGAGTCCGCAGCGGCACAATCAGTCGACCCCGGCAAAGCCCTGTGAGCGGGCGGGGCACCTGTCGGCCGCTCTGGTGGGCGGCTGCGGCCTAAATGCCTTGGGCTCCGCCCCCGACCCCTCGCAGAGATGCGGTCGCAGGTCCTTACTAGGGGCTACCAGCCTTCGTGCAAGGTCGCCGACTGCCCGACGAGAAGTGTTGTTCGCCCGGCGGAGAATCAGGTAGGGGCCACTACCTAGCGTTAACCTGGGGTGATGATCACGAGGGCCAGGGACGGCCGCAGGTGGCGCATCGGGACGGGCGCTGAGGTTGCCTGGATTACCGCTGGCACGTCGGTGGGCCTGACTGCCGCTGCCGCCATCCCACCGGGTTTCGAGGCCCACGCCACGGTCGTGTTGCCCTTTGCCGATGAGGGACAGGACCAGCACGACCAGGTCTTGCTCGCCCTTCTTTGCGAGCAGTCGGCAGCAAGATGCCGCGAATGGCGAACAGCAGGGCCCAGATGGCGGCGGCATAACCAGCCCAGACCGACCGACGGCGAGTGGAAGCCTCAGTGCCGGTCGCGTCGGCTGAGTCATCGAGCGTCGAAGCTCCCGGTGCTCCGGTAGACGCCTGGCTCGAATTCCTGACCCACGACCCCGCGCCCGGTCAGGACGACTTCGGTGGGCTGCTCAGCCGCGACAACCAAAGCCTGCGGCTCCTGCTCCGCGGGCGCCGAGGGCGGTGCGGGCGGCGCGGACGGTGCCGGCGGCGCGGGCGGCACCCGGCGGGGGTAGAGATTGCGCAGGTACCTCTCCACCGGGTGTTCGACCCAGCGGTAGCAGGCCCAGGCCAGGGCGATGCCCAGCACCGTCCAGATCAGGAGGACCTTGACGTTCGTCCAGCTCGCGGGGCCGGCCTTCACCGTGCCCATCAGCCAGTAGATGACCGACAGGTGAACCAGGTAGAAGGCGTAGGACCAGGCGCCGAGGGCGACAAGTGGTTTGCTCCGGAAGATCGAGGGGCGTCCGGAGATGTCGCGGATCGCCGCCGCGAGCACCACCAGTACGCAGGCGGGCACCAGGCCCTGCTGCGACCAGTGCGCACCCCACCAGCCCAGCTGCGCACCCCACCACAGCAGCAGCACCGAGGCGGGCACCGTGGACAGGGCGACCCACAGATTGAGTTTCGGCCGCCAGCCACGGAGGAGTGCGGCGGCGGCGATCATTCCCAGCAGGAATTCGATGAATCGGATCGGCGGGAAGCGGAGGAACCAGGAGAGCTGGATCCAGTACTCCTTCGGGTCGATCAGATCCTGCACGAAGAACCAGTACGCCCACTCGACGAACAGGCCGGCCGCCGCGATGATCGCGAGCGCCGGCAGCCGCAGCCGCAGCAGCGGCCGGATGACGAACGGGAAGAGCAGGTAGAAGAAGGCCTCGCAGGAGACCGACCAGGCCACCGGGTTGGCGACGAGATGCGCCGCCGGAGGGAACCACGACTCGGTCAGCGACAGGCTCAGCAGGGTGCGCTTCCAGGAGTCGTGCCAGACCTGGTCGAAACTGACCCAGGCGATGGCGGTGCTGACCACGAGCGCGGGCCAGACCCGGGCGAAGCGGCGCCAGTAGAACGTCCCGGTGCCCACCGTGGGAGAGAACGACCAGGTCAGCACGAAGCCGGAAAGAACGTAGAAGAACGTGACGCCGGCGTCACCGAATCGGAAGAAGTCGCCGAGCTTGATGCCGTAGACCGTGGGCAGCTTGATGATCTGGTTCGCGTGGAACAGGAACACGGCGAACGCGGCGAACCAGCGCAGCCCGGTCAGTGACTCGACCCGAGGCATGCGTTCTTTGTGGGAATTCATCGTGATCTGGCACCTTTTGGGCATCGGCCTGACCGAGGGTCGGCTGGCGCTCCAGGCATAATGCCAGGCTTCCATCTGCCGTGGCAGAGGGGCCGGACAGCGGGCGGCGCGCTGGTCGCCGCGTCCCGTACCGGCGTTGACGCAGTTATCCTCTTCAGGTGCTGGTCCGTGTGCGGCGCGCTGACACGGGTCCGGCATTTCGAAGGGACTATCGACATGCCCCGTGTGGTATCGGCGGTCATCCGCGCACTCGACATCCTCGAACTGTTCCTGGACCATCCCCAACTGTCGGCCCGTCAGGTGATGGAGCGGCTCGACCTGCCCCGCACCACAGTTCACGAACTGCTCGTCACGCTCGAGGCCCGCTCGTACCTGATCTCCGTACCGGGCCAGCCGGTGCAGTATCGGCTCGGCATGCCGCTGTTCCAGCTCGGCGCGGCGTTCGCCGGCCGCCTTGATCTGGTCCGCGAGGCGCAGTGCGTCGCGCGGGACGTGGCGGCCGCGTGCGACGAGGCGGTCCACGTGGCCGTGCTCGACGGGGCCGACGTCATCTACCTCGTCAAGTTCGACAGCACCCACCCGGTCCGGATGGTCTCCGCGGTCGGGCGGCGACTGCCGGCGCACTGCACAGCGGTCGGCAAGGTACTGCTGTCGGGCCTCGACCAGGCCGCGCTCAACGAGGTCCTGAAGACGGGCGACCTGCCGGGCATGACGCCGGACAGCATCACCGACCCGGACCGCCTGCGCGCCCATCTCGAACGTGTCCGGGAGGAGAGCGTCGCGGTCGACGTCGGCGAGTCGGACAGCGCCATGCGCTGCGTCGCCGCGGCGATCCGCGATCATTCCGGTACGACGATCGCCGGGATGAGTCTGTCCGCGCCGATCATCCGCTGGACGCCCCAGGCGCACGTGCGGTGGACCGGGTTGGTTCGCGAGGGTGCCGCCGCACTGTCCGCACGGATGGGCTACCGGGCGCAGCCTCGATAGCCGGCCTCGCGCTTTCGGTTCGAAACACCGTCGAAACATTGACATCTGTCAGAATGCTGCTCTAGCGTCGCGACCACTCGATACGGTATCTCGAACTCAGTTCGAAATCTCGAACGGTGGTGGTCCCGTGGCCCGGCCGAACTGGAACGTCAGCGCCACCTTCTCGGCCCGGACGCCGACCACCTCAACCTCGACGTGCCACCCGGCGAGCGGCACGCGACATCTCTCCCACGGCTCGCTCGGACGCACACGCAGAGCGTGCCCGAACGGACTTCCGACGGTGAACGGCGGCACGGGCGGGCCCGACGCCACCGTGGCAACCCCACCAGCTCCGACAACGAGTACGCGATAGCACTGATCGATGCGGCGACGTGCCCGCGGTCGCCGACCAGAGACACACCTTGGAGCACGAGCATCGCACTGTTCGCCATGTACTCCTTCGGCGTCCAGCGGTGCCGAAACGATGGAGGCGATGGTCCATGAAGGACAACCCGGCGTGGTCCCGGCGCGGCTTTCTCGGGATGGGGGTGGGGGTGCTCGGCGCGGCAGGTCTGGCCGCGTGTGGGGGCGACTCCGAGCCAAAGAGCACGGTGCAGCCGGAGGTTCCGCAGGAGCTGATCGACGCTGCGGCGGCGATGAAGGGCTCCTCGATGGGGATGCTGTCGCAGAAGCTCTATTCGACGGCCGCGAACGAAGCACTCGACAGCTCGATCAAGAAGTTCGCCGACACCACCGGCACGAAGATCGAGAACAGCCTGGTCCAGGCCGACGCCGGTGACGTGGTGGCCAAGATCGACGCCGAGGTCAAGGGCGGGGTGGCGCGCGACCTGGCGTTCATGACCGACTCACGGTTCGTCGCGCAGTTCCAGGCGCTGGGTGACCTGGAGGACGTCACGGACGTGGTGACGGCGCTGACCGCCAAGTACGGCGAGCCCTGCGCCGAGGCCAAGAACTTCTGCGTCTTCGACGGCAAGTGGTTCGCGATCCCGTACCACTTCATCGGGATCGGGTCGTTCCTGCGCAAGGACTGGATGCAGGACAAGGGCATCACCCCCAAGGACATCTACAGCTGGGAGGAGCTGCGGGATCTGTGCCTGGAGATCTCCGATCCGACCAAGCGCCGGTTCGGCTGGGGCATGACGGTGAACCGGTCCGGTGACGGCAACGGCATGATCGAGGCGCTGATCAACGCGTACGGCGGGTCGATCGCCTCCAACGACGGCCGGAAGGTCACCTTCAACTCCCCGGAGACGGTGCAGGCGGTTACCTTCCTCGGCGACATCTACACCAACTCCAAGTACAAGGCGATGCTGCCTCCGGGGATCGCGAGCTGGACCGACACCAGCAACAACGAGAACTGGCTCGCCGGAATCCTCGGCTACACCCGCAACCAGTTCAGCGTCTATGCCGACTCGCGGACCAAGAAGAACCCGGTGCACGCGAACACCCACGTGTTCTCCGACTGCATCGGGCCGGCGACCGACAATCCGCTGCTGCTCGGCCAGTCGCAGGGCTTCGTCGTCTTCAAGGGCGCCAAGAACCCGGCGCTCGCCAAGCTCCTGGCGCAGTACCTGGTCAGCGCGCCCGCGCTGCTCGGGGTGGCGAAGGAGGCGCCCGGCCTGGTCATGCCCGCCTGGGAGAAGGTCTGGGATGCCGACCCGTTCTTCACGAGCGGCGACGCGGCGTTCCCCATGCTGCGCAGAATCACTGAACTGAAGCTGCCGCTGAACACGAAGAACGGCCTGGCCTTCCCGCAGAAGGCCAGCGCGGGCCAGCAGGCGGTGGGGTCGGCCTACGTCCTCACCGACATGATGCAGCAGGTCGTGCAGGGAGCGGCGCCGGCGCAGGCCGTGAGTTCCGCCCACGCGAAGATGGTGCAGATCTTCAACCAGCAGGGGCTGCGGCAGTGAGCTCGACCCGTCCCGCGCGGGTCCCGGCGGCGAGGAAATCCCCGCCGTCGGGACCCGGCTCCCTCACGGCGGTCCAGCGGCGGCTGGGGCGTGACTGGCGGCTGGCGGCACTGTTCCTGGCACCGATGGCCGTGCTGGTCGGCGGACTCGTTCTCGTGCCGATCGCCCGGTCGATTGTCACCAGCACCACGGAACGGCACGGGCAGGACAGCGTCTTCGTCGGCCTGGACAACTATCTCGCCCTCGCCGGCGACGAGCAGTTCCACACCGGCGTGGTGAACTCGTTCGTCTTCACCGCGTACGCCGAGGTTTTCAAGGTCGTCCTGGGGTTGGCCGCGGCCCTGCTGCTGCACCATCGACGCCGCGGGCGGGCCGTGCTCGCCGGGCTGCTCCTGGTGCCGTGGGTGGTGCCGACTGTGGTCACGGCGTTCAGCTGGCGCGCGCTGCTCGACCCGATCTTCGGCAGCGTCAACACGCTGCTCACCGCCACCGGGATCGGGCCGCTGCTGGCCAGCGCGCACCTGGTCGACAGCTGGCCGGCGGGCTGGCTGTCCGACCCGTCGCTGGCCATGCCATCGGTGATCCTCGTCAACGTCTGGAAGGGGGTGCCGTTCTTCACCGTGTGTTTCCTCGCGGGGTTGAAGGCCATCCCGGCGGACCTCTACGAGGCGGCGACAATCGACGGCGCATCGGCGTTGCAGCGGTTCAGAAACGTGACTCTGCCCGGACTGCGCCACGTGATCACCGTGACGGTGACCCTGTCGTCGATCTGGACGTTCAACAACTTCGACCTCGTCTGGTTGCTGACGCAGGGCGGCCCGGGCGACGTGACCGCGCCGTACGTGCTCATCGCCTACTCGAAGGCGATCCTGCAACTCCAGTACGGCGCGGGCGCGGCGGTCACGCTCGTCATGCTGCCGATCATCGGCGGGCTGGTGTTCGTCCTGGTCCGGTTGTTGCGCCAGGACACAAACATCAAACTGCCCCGGCGACGCCGGACAGCACGGTGGATCGGGACCCGGCGGTGGGCTCCGACTGCGCGGAAGGCCCTGCCGTGGGTCGTCACCGCGCTGGTCACTGGTTTGCTGGCCTGGGCCTCACCGCAGATCTTCTGGAAAGCGGCGGTGGTCCTCGGGGTGATCCTGCTGATCGCCGCGGCGGTCGGCCGGGTCGTCTCGACCCTTCAGTCCCGAGGCGGTCGCCGGTCGTCGTCAGTGGTATCGGGACTGGGTTCCTGGGCCGCGCTGGCCGGGTTGCTCTTCTTCGTGCTGGGCCCGCTGTACTGGATCGCCGTCACGGCCTTCAAGTCCGAGGGCCAGGTCGTCATGCGTACCGACGACCTGTGGCCGACGCCGTGGACGTTTGAGCAGTTCGGCGCGCTGTTCGACAACCAGCCGTTCGGCCGCTGGTACCTCAACACCCTGCTGGTGTCCGCGGCGTCGACCGCCGTGGCGCTTGTCTGCGCCGCCCTGGCGGGCTACGCGCTGGCCCGGCTGCGGTTCCGCGGGGCGCAGGGCTTCACCGTCACGGTGCTGCTCACCTACGTGATGCCGGGCGCGCTGCTGTTCATCCCGCTGTACCAGATGCTCATCGGCGCCCGGCTGACCGACTCGTTGTGGTCCCTGGTGGTGACGTACCCGACCTTCACGCTGCCGTTCGCCACCTGGCTGCTGGTGGGGTACTTCTCGTCGATCCCGATCGAGTTGGAGGAGGCCGCGCTCGTCGACGGTTGCAGCCGCATCCAGGCGTTCGGCCGGGTGGTGCTGCCGCTGGCCAAGCCAGGCCTGCTGGCGGTCGCGCTCTTCACCCTGACCAACGCCTGGAACGAGTTCCTCTTCGCATTCGTGTTCATCACGAAGGACGAGTACAAGACGCTCCCCGTGGGGATGCAGTCGATGATCGCCGGAGATGTGGTGCCGCAAGGCCAACTCGCCGCCGCGTCGTTGCTGGTCAGCATCCCCGTGGTGGTCATGTACGCCTTCGGGCAGCGCTTCCTCACCGAAGGGCTCACCGCAGGCGCGGTGAAGGGCTGATCGAGCGTACGAGCGGGCCCGCTGGTGCCGATCGGGCACCAGCGGGCCGGCACCGGAGACCCCACGACGACTCCCGCCTGCGGCGGATCAGCGAGTGGCGTCGCCCGCTTCGACATCTGTCCCGATCATCGAAAAGACGGCCAGGTCGTGTGCCTTCTCGCCATCCCAGTCGGCCATCCGTAAGGTGCCCTCCCGCTGGTATCCGGCCTTTTCCGCGACCCGTAGGGAAGCGACGTTGTCGAGCCGGGCGTGCAACTGGACACGTCGCAGTCCGCCGTCGGTGAGCGCCCACCGGCCGACCACGCGAGCCGCGGTGCTCGCGTGGCCTCGGCCACGACAACTGACCCGCACCCCGTAGCCGATTTCGCCGCGTCCGGCCTTCCAGTCGACGTCACGCAACCCGATGCTGCCGACGATCTCGCCACCGGCCACGTCCACAAGCGCCAGGAGCACACCGTCGCCGTCCAGCCGCCGGCGCACGATCCCGGTCATCCACTCGTTGACGTCCGCGACGGTTTGCGGTGAGCCTGGCGGCAGTGCCGTCCGATCGTCCGCCGCCACGAAGGCCGCCACCTGCGCGGCGTCCTGCGGCCCGAACTCACGAATCTCCAGACCACCCGAGACGATCTGCACCGGCGCGAACATGGTGCGGAGCGTAGAGCCCTGCCCGCAGTCGCCGCGCGCCGTTATCCCGCCGAGTGGGGGGAACAGGTTCGGCGCGGCAGGACCGCCGCTCACTCTTTTCCGGTCTGGGCGCGCGTGTAGGTGAGGATGAGCGCGCCACTGTCCAGGACGGTGTGGTCGGTCAGACGCCAGGTACGCGGTGCGAAGACGGCGTCGCGGCCGAAGAGCGGGATGCCGGCGCCGATGGTCAACGGGGCCAGCTTGACGATCAACGTGTCGATCTCGGGGTAGAGGGCGCCGGCCAGGGCCCCGCCGCCGATCACCCAGACGTCCTTGCCGTCGTGCCGCTTGAGCTCTCGTACCGTGGCGATGGGGTCGGTGGCCAGGACCTCGACGGCCGGGTCCGGGCTGCCGCCGAGCGTGCGGGAGAACACCAGGTGGCGCAGGTGCGGGTACGCGTCGGTCACGCCGGCCCGCAGACCCACCTCGTAGGAGTGCCGCCCCTCCAGGACGGTGTCGAAGCGGCTGCCCTCGTCGGTGATGCCGAACGCCTGCCGGGCCGGGCCGGGCAGGGTCTCCGGATACTCGGCGACGAGGTGGCGCAGGTAGTCGTCCGGGAGGGGCCAGAATCCGTCCGGGCCGGTGGGGTCGGCCCCGTCCGGACCGGCGATGAAGCCGTCCAGGGTGGCGGCGATGTAGTAGACGAGCTTGCGCACGAGCGTCTCCTTGGCTGAGGCGTGTTCCTCGCTCCGACGTCGACAAGCGTGCGCGGTGACAACCCCGTCCACAAGATCATTTCTGGTAACGTGCCATAACCCTTCGCTAATTCACGAAACGAGATAAGCGGTGGAGCTTCGGGACATCGAAATCTTCCTCACCCTGGCGGAGGAGCTGCATTTCACCCGCACCGCGCAGCGACTGCACGTGACCCAGGCCCGGGTCAGCCAGGCGATCAAGAAGCAGGAACGGCGGATCGGCGCCGCCCTGTTCGAGCGGAACAACCGACGGGTGGCACTGACACCGATCGGCCAGCGGCTCTTCGACGACATCCAGCCCATGTATCGGGGCCTGTGCGAGGGGATGGATCGGGCCAGGCGCGCCGCACGCGGCAGGACCGGGGTGCTGCGGGTCGGCTCGATCGCCGTCAACCTGCACGACTTCCGCGAGTTGTTCACCGCGTTCGCACAGGGCCACCCCGAGTGCGAGGTGCAACTCCGGCACGTCGACTTCGGCGACCCCTTCGGTCAGCTACGCGCCGGCGACATCGACGTGCAGATCGTGTGGTTGCCCGTCCAGGAGCCGGACCTCACCGTCGGCCCGCTCATCTACACCGAACCCATCGTGCTGGCAGTCGGGGCGAGCCACCCGCTCGCCACCCGTGAGTCGGTCTGCTATGAGGACCTGGCAGACGTGACGGTGATGGGCGGGGCCCGGCCGGACTACTGGCGGGAGATCCTGGTGCCCCTGCGCACACCGAGTGGGCGCCTGATCCGCATCGGCCCGTCCGTCTCCAACTTCCAGGAGATGATCCCGATTCTCGTCACCGGCGAAGCCGTCTCACCGGTCCACGCCCACGCCGCCCGCTACTACGCGCGGCCGGACATCGCGTACGTGCCGATTCGCGACGCCCGGCCCGGCCGGTGGGGCCTGATCTGGCGCACCGGCAACGAGACGGAGCTGATCCGCTCGTTCGCCGACAGCGCACACCGCCTCAGGTAGCCGGAGGTCAGCAACGCCACGGAGCCGGCCGGACGCTATTCGGCGCCGGCGATGATCGCGCCGCTGACGGTGTCCACGTACCACCGCTGGTACTGCTCGATCTCCCATCCGCGTTGCCGGACGAGCCAGTCGAAGTTGCGGACGTCCTGGGCCAACCAGAGGACGTCGGCCACCTGGTCGATGCCCAGGTCGGGGCGTACGCCTCCGGTGCCGACGAGTTCGGCGGCGAACATGGCCATGCCGCGGCGGCGGTCGTCGACGTTCTTGCGCCAGATTTCGGCCGCATCTGGATCGGCGGTGGCCGCGCCGGCAAGCGCGAGCATCACCTGCGCCTGCCGGGCGTTGACCTCGGCCAGGTGCTGGGCGTAGCGGGAGAGCTTGGCTCGGGGGTCGGCGAGTGCGCGGATCTCGGCGACGAAGGGCCGGTCCGGCAGCGCCACCGGTTCGTCGTCGCCGGCCAGTGTGACGTCGACCAACTGGGAGAGCAGTTGCCGCTTGCTGCCGAACACCGCGTACAGGGTCTGGACCGCGACGCCGGCTTCCACCGCGACGGCGGTCAGCGGTGTGGCCGCGTAGCCCGGGTCGACGAACAGCCGGCCAGCCGCCTCGAGGATCGCCCGCCGGGTCTGTCGGGCCTGCTCCTGTCGGCGGGAAGAGTCATAACGTCTCTTGACAACCACCTCTCGACTGTAGTGCTCTATTGGATAGAGTTTCGCTCTATCGAGAGGGGACGGCCATGCCGTTCGGTGTGTTGCAGGAGATGCCCGGTGTCAGCGAGGCGGAATACCGGCAGGTGGAGCGACACCTCGGACCGGACCGACCGCCGGGCCTCCTCGCCCATGTCGCCGGGCCGGCAGAGAACGGCTGGCGGATCATCAACATCTGGCAGGACGAGGCGGCATTCCGCCGGTTCCAGTCCGAACGGCTGGTCCGGGCTGCTGGCCTGGCGGCGCAGGAGGACGGCTTCGACCCGACGAAGGCGGCTCACTTCCGCTCGGTGAGCGTCGACGGTGCCGAGATGCCGTTCTGATGGCCGACACCGCCAGCCTGCGGGCCCGCGGCGCCGCTTTCTGGGCGGGGGCGGCGGCTGGCTGGATTCGCCACGCCGATCGGCAGGACGAGACCGGTCGACCGCTGGGCGCAGCGGCCATGGATCGACTGGCCGCGCGACCCGCCGAACGAATCCTCGACGTGGGCTGCGGCTGCGGCGGCACCACGGCCGAGATCGCCGCCGCGGTCGGCGAGACCGGCGCGGTGATCGGTGTCGACATCGACGAGGCGATGGTGGCCGCCGCTCGACGCCGGTTCCCCGCCGACGGCTACCCGGGCGTCCAGTTCCACGTGGCCGACATCGAGACTGCCGATGTCGCACCGGGCGCCCCGTTCGACGCGGCGTTCGCGCGAATGACACTGATGCTGTTGGCGGACCCGGTTGCCGGCTGCCGCACGATCCGGCGATCACTGCGCCCGGGAGGGCGCCTCGCGGCGACAGTCTTCCGCGACAGCGGCGTCAACCCGTGGCTGTCCGCGGCGATGCTCGGCGCCGCACCGCATCTCGGGCCGCTACCACCGCTCCCGGTCGGTGACGAGCCCGGCCCGTTCGCGTTCGCCGACCCGGCGCGGCTCGTCCGGATCCTCACCAACGCCGGCTTCACCGCCGTCACGGTCACGCCGTGCGATGTCGCCCTGGAAGCTCCGGACGACGCCGACGCGGTGGCCGAATGGCTCGTCGAGGTCGGCCCGGCCGGCGCGGCGTACCGGGCGGCTCCGCCGGCTGGGCAGGCCGCGGCCCGGGCGGGGGTCGCCCGGCTACTCGACCGCTTCCGTTCGCCCGGCGTCGGCTACCGGCTGCCCACCGGCCTCTGGCTCGTCGCCGCCCACTCCGTCGGGGCTGGCAACCCATCCGCCACCCACCACCAACCACGTCAGGACGAAACCGAATGAGAACGATGATCCGTTTGCTCGCGCCGACCGTCTGCCTCGTGGTGGCCACGACGGCATGTACCGCGACCCCCGCGCCCGAGCCCGGGACTGTGGCGTCGGACAGCCCTACCGCGACCGCCGCCCCGTCCGGCGCGGCCGGATCCCCTCCGGCCGGCGGCTCCACGCCGGTGTCGGCGAAGGCGGTGTGCGCCTACCTGGCCGGCCAGTTGCCGACCCTGAAGGGGATCGGGTCCGAGACGGGCGCGATGGCCAACCTCACCGTGAATCTCTATTCCTGGTACGAGTTGCAGGGCCCCGTGCCGACCGGCCGTCAGATCGACGACCAGACCCGGCAGGAATGCCCGGCGACCCGGACCGAGGTGCTGGACATCGCCGGCATGGAGAGCTTCGAGCGGCTGTAGTCGCCCCGCATCACCGGACAGCGCGGGCCGTCGGTGCTTCACCTGCTTCTCGAAAGCGAGCGCTACCGGTTGCCACGAGGAAGTCCTCCAGGATCTCGGTGAACCGCACGGGCTGCTCCTCGGCCACGTAGTGGCCGCAGTCGTCGACGATCACGCCGGTGACGTCGTCGGCCGCCAGCCGCATCGTCTCGGCGGGCGCCGCGCCGCTGTACCGCGCCCCGCCGACGGCGAGCACCGGCAGCGTCAGCCGGGTCTTCCTGCGCTGCTCGTTCTGTGCGATCGTCTCGTCCAGCGCCCGGTAGTACGCGAAGCTCGCCGGCAGCCCGCGCGGGTCCGCGACGATCGCGTCGACGTAGACGTCCACGGCGTAAGCGGGGATCGCGTCCGGGGTGGCGGCCTTCTTGGCGAACTGGTAGCCGAAGAAGAGCCGCTCCCGCCCCCGGACCAGTTCCTCGTTGAGGTCGGTGAGCCGGTTGAAGCCGAAGTGCCAGAGCCGCTGGTTGACCGCGGCCGGGCTGAAGACCGACGGGGTCGGCGTGAGGCCGGGGATGATGGCGTCGACGACGGCGAGCCGGTCCACCCGTTCGGGGTGGTCGGCAGCGAGGGCGTATCCGGTCCACATGCCGATGTCGTGGCCGACCACGTCGAACCTGTCGTGCCCGAGCGCGGCCATCAGGGCGACCAGATCGACGGCGAGGGTGCCGGCGTCGTAACCGTCGTCGGGCTTGTCGGAGAGCCCGGCGCCGCGCGAGTCGACGGCGACGACGGTGTGCGCCCGGGCGAGCGCGGGCATCACGTGCCGCCAGGCGTACCAGGTCTGCGGCCACCCGCCGACAAGCAGCAGCGGCGGGCCGTCCCCGCCGGTGACGGCGTGCAGCCGTAGCCCGTTCACCTCCACGAGGCGACTGGTGAAGACGTCGGTGAACCCGTCGGGCAGCCGTAGCGAACTCAGGTTTGTCATGTCGGCCACCCTACGCATGTTGGAACGATCAGTACAAGACCTTTGGAACGATCAGTACAAGATGTGTAGGCTGACGAACCATGGCGGGCCGCAAGCAATTCGACGTGGACGAGGCACTACGACGCGCGATGCACGTCTTCTGGCGCTGGGGCTATTCGGAGACGTCGATCGATCGCCTCACCGAGGGCACGGGCCTGGGCCGGGGCTCGCTCTACGGCACCTTCGGCGACAAGAGCACCCTCTTCCGCAAAAGCCTCCAGCGGTACGCGCAGACCTACCACCCGCTGTACGAGCAGGCGCTGTCCGGCCCCCACCCGAGCCCGAGCGCCGTTGTGGCTGCCTACCTGCAGGTCACCCTGAACCGCATCGCCGACCCGTCGGTCCCGGATGGCTGCCTGCTCACGGTGTCGGCAACGCAGTTTCCGGCCCTCGACGCGGAGAGTCAGGCGATGGTCCGCGCCATGATCGACGGTTTGCGGGCGATGCTGCGGCAGGCGTTGCTGGCGGCGGGGGCCGGTGAGCAGGAGGCGGCAGAGTTGGCGTTGTGCACGCTGGCGACGAACAAATCCCTGGCGGTGCTGAGCCGCACCGGCTTCTCGAGCCAAGACCTGGCAACCGTCGCCGCAGCCGCCGCCCGTAACCCCTCCCCGGCGCCCCCCGCTGCCACTGATGGCCGAGGGCCGCATGAGCCCGGAGCCCATACTCCTGACTTTAGTCAGGATTCTTGATCCGGCGATAGGAGCGGATGCCGGCGTGGTCCAGGACGACCACCGTGAGCACCACCCCGGTGGCGACCGCGCTGACCGCCAGCAGCGGCAGCCGCAGGACCACCGCCGCACCGGACAGCACGAACAGGGCGGCGACCCGGGGCCAGGAGAGTCGCCGGTGGATCGCCACCGAGAACAGGGTCCGCCCGAGAAGGAACAGCGTCGGACCTCCCAGGATGACGACGGCCGACGTCAGGTCACTCGCCTTCGTGGGGTGGGCGATGCTCAGTTCGGCCCCGACGGCGGTGACCACCAACCCGGCGACCATCACGAGGTGCAGGTAGCCGGTGATGACACCGAGTCGGGCTGGGTCGGCGCGATCGATGGCCGGCCCCAGGCGCTGACCGGCAGGCGTCACGTAGAGCAGACCGATCAGCACGGCGGCGGCGAAGACCAGCAGGAAGGCGGCGGTCTGCGGGGGGTCCAGGTGGGTACCGGCGTACGAGAGACCGGCGACCAGGACGAGTTCGCCGAGCGCGATGATCATGATTTGTTGGTACCGCTCGGCGAAGTGTTCGCTGGCGAGACGTAGTTCCTGCCGGGACGTCCGTCCCAGCCGGGGAGTGGGCCAGCCGATTCGTGGGCCGGTGAAGTCGATCGCGAGAGCGAACAGCCAGAGCGGCACCCGCCACTCCGGCAGGAGCCCACCGACCAGCCACGGCACGGCGGAGACGCTGAACCAGCAGAGGATCCGCAGCGCCCTCTTCTGTCGAGGGTGACCGCGCAGCGCGAACGCGGTCACCGCGCCCCGGGCGATGTGGACCGCGACGTACGCACCGGCGAAGAGCAGGCCCCGCCCGTCCAACGCCTGCGGAATCGCCACCCCGGCCAGCAGGCTGCCCAGCGAGGCACCGACCAGCAGCCACCGGACCCACGGGCTGTCCGGGTCGTACCAGTCGGCGAACCAGGTGGTGGTCACCCAGATCCACCACACCCCGGCCAACAACAGGGCGGTACGCAGCACCCCGGGCAGGGTGAGGTCGTGCAGCAGATGCTCCGCGAGCTGACTGAGGGCGAGCACGAACGCCAGGTCGAAGAACAGCTCCAGGAACGAGGCGCTCAGCGGTGCGTCATCGCCCCGCAGCACTTGTTCGGGCCTGCTCGCCATCGGCGCTCCTCCCGGTGGCCCGCCCTGCGTCCGTCGTACCACCTCGGGTGGGCCACCGGAGGCGAAAGCGGGTCAGCGGGGACGACCCGCCGACCCCTCGTGTCGTTGATCCGGCAGCACCCACAGTCGTCGCTGACCACGGTGGGGGCACCGACTCAACGAGGGGGACGACGATGACCGTTCAGCGGGAGACCGTGCAGGTCGACCACGACCTGTTCCGCGCGGTGTACGACTCGCCCGCGGCACTGCCCGGCCGACACCGCTGGACCACCCCGGAGTCGGACGTCCGGCGGCTGGAAAAGCTGCTCGGCATGCCGGCGCGCAGCATCGGCGCCCCGCTCTGGGTCAGCGGCGACGAACCCGACTGCCCGAAGTGCGGCCGGCGGGTCACCTGGTACGACATCGTCTCGTCGGCAGTCTCCGGCCTGCACGACAAGGCCATGATCGCCACCGTCATCCTCGGTGAGCGCAAGTACGTCAACACCGAGATCCCGGCAGCCATCGCCGGTGTGCGCTGCTCCGACTGCCACACCGCGATCGACGGCCTGCGCAGTTTCAAGTGCCACAACTGGGCGTACGCCTTCGAGGCGCTGGAGGCCGTGCGCGAGCGCATGGCCGGCCACCCCGGGCCGACCTGAGCCCTCCGCGCGAACCCGAGCCGGGCCGGTGTGGCTCAGCCGGCCGAGCGGCGAGTGGGGCGGCGACCGGGCGGGGAGGGCGGCTCCGGCCCGGGATCGGGCACCTGCGGCATCGGCCGGGTGACCGGCTCGGCCTCGGTGATCCGCAGCGACTCACCGTGGTGCCACAGCTCGACCTCGGCATCCGGGCCGGTGCCGGGCAGCTCGTAGCGGGCCTCGGTCGGCGGCACAGTGACTCGCAGCCGGTGGCCACGCCAGCGCAGGCTGAACGCCATCCGGTCGATCCGTCGCGGCAGCCGGGGATCGAAGGAGAGCCGCTGAACTCACCGGGGCAGAGCTGCATGGCCGACGTCCTCGACAAGCCGAGCAGATCCGGCTGAACGAACCCTGGACGAAGGTCAGGAGACCCGACCGACCTTCGACTGCTCCGCTACCCGCTGCCGCGTTCCTAGGGTGTCCCGGAGATGAACAAGGTATGAACGTGAGGTGAGGTGATGCATGGCCGCCAACGGCAGCATGGACGTTCCGGAGATCAGTGCTGAGTGGTACCGCGATGTCGTCGACGCCGCCGCCAGCAGCCCAGAGCCGGTGCAGTGGTTCGTCGGGCACGCCACCGAGGGGGTGATCCTGCTGCTCGGCGCGCTGCTGGTGCTGGCCGCGCTGACCCGTCGGTCCGGCGGACCGCACGACCGGGCCCTCGCCCTGGTCGCGCCCCTGCCGGCGCTGCTCGCGTACGCCGGCAGCGAATGGTTCAAGACCGTGGTGGACGAGGACCGCCCCTGCCGGACGGTCGGGCGCGCGATCATCGCGGGCGCCTGCCCGCCCCCGGGCGACTGGTCGTTCCCCAGCAACCACGCCACGATCGCCGGCGCGCTGGCGGTGACCACGCTCCTGCTCTCCCGCCGACTCGGCCTGGTCGCGCTGCCGTTGGCCGCGCTGGGCGCCTTCTCCCGGGTCTTCGTGGGCGTGCACTACCCGCACGACGTGATCGCGGGCGTGCTGTTCGGTGCGCTGGTCGCCGTGCTGGCAACCCCGCTACTGGCCCGCCCGGCCGCCGAGGCGCTACGCCGTCGAACCGACCGCGCCGAGCGCCCGGTCCCGAAACTGGCGAGCCGCACCCGCCAGTGACCCTCCGCGCCGTCCACGGTTCGCGTCAGTTGGTCAGTAGGAGCGCGCCTACCGTGCCGAGCAGCAGGAACGGGCCGAACGGCAGGTGCGTGCTCCAGCGGGCCCGACGCGTGGCCAGCAGGCCCACGCTCACCAGCGCGGACAGCCCGAAGGCGAGCAGTAGCCCGAGCAGCAGCACCGGCCAGCCGTACCAGCCGAGCAGCGCCCCCACACCGAGCGCCAGCTTGGTGTCACCCAGCCCGAAGCCGCGGCGGCCCAGCAGCAGCGTGGTGCTGGCGAAGAACAGCGCCAGCCCCGCGCCGCCGACGGCAGCCCGCAGCCACGGCCCCGGCTCGCCGGCAAGGACGGCGGCGACGCCGAGCAGCAGCCACGTACCGGCCGCCGCCGGCAGGGTGAGCCGATCCGGCAACCGGTGCACGGCCAGGTCGACGAAGACCGCCGGGATCGTCCAGCCGAGCCACCAGGCCAGCGCCGGCAGCGCCCCGCCCGACGGGCCGACGAGTGCCAGCAGCAGCACCGCGCTGAGCCCGGCCAGCTCGACCGTGCCCGGCGGTGGGCCGACAGGTGCGCGGCAGCGCCCGCACCGGGCCGCCGGGCCCAGCGCGGGCCAGGGTCGGGTCAGGCTCACCGGGGCGCCGCAGGCGTCGCAGCCGGTCCGGTCCGGCAGGCCCGGGGGTACGGCGTAGCGCAGCGCGGCCATCCGCAGCAGCGGGCCGACCGTGAGGAACGCGAGCACGGTCGGGACCCGCACGCGAGCCACGGCCGCGGCGGGTGCCGCCGGGCTCCGATCGGGTGGGTTTTCCCGACCGGGGGCGGCCGCGGGGGGGCCGGTCAGCGCCATGTCCCCGCCAATGCGCACAGGGGTCGCCCCGGGATGGCCAACACGGATCGTGATGGAACGATCGCTGCGGTGTGGCGGATGGCGCGGAAAGCGACCTGCCCACCCGACCACCGCAGGGCGCCCTCCACCGGATCGAAGCCGGGCGCCCCGTCGGGCGGGACCTGTCGTCGACAGGTCGACAACCCCGCCGGGATGCCGGGATGAGGCCGCGATGTCCCCCTCTCAGGGCCGGTGACGAGACTGCGCCGGGCCGATCCGGCGCGACGCCGCCCGGCCACTGACGATCGCTCGCGCCACAATTGCGCCGGACGTAGCGCGGGCACCCGCCACCACCACCCTTCATCACGCAGAGTGTTCGGTTGAATTGCCTCTGTTGCATCGGCGAGCGTCAGCCTATGCTCGCCCCTTGGGTGTGACGCAAGCCTCACCTTAACCACCCGAGGACACAGGACCTGCATTTGTAGAAGATCCGTAACGGTGAATGCGGAAGCGCAATGATCGGCTCCGGATGTGCTGATCCGGGCGCGCTTCCGCATGCCCTGCGGCGGTGATCCGTCACCACGCCGGGCGACCACGAGGAGGCTCGACGGTGCGCGGACGGCAGCTCAGACGAGCGGCGATCTGCCTGCTGGCGGTCGTGGCGGCGATGCCGGTCACCGCCTGCGTCAGCGGGCAGGAGGCCGTCGAAAGGCCGGCGGCAGCCCAGGACGACGGGCAACGGGCAGCTCCCGACGGGGAACGACACGCTGCCGAAAAGGCGGCGCTCGACGCGTACGCCGGTTATTTGGCGGCCTCGCGGACGGCGAGTGGACGCAGCGATCCGCGCGCGCCGGAACTGTCCCGATTTCTCGCTGATCCACTTCTGACCCGTGTGCAATTGTCCATTCGCGACGCTAAGGAGCACGGTGCCGTGCGTACCGGGACGTTGAAGTCGGACCCGACCGTGACCGCCGTGAGCCTGGACGCGAATCCGGCCACCGTCGAGATCCAGGACTGCCTGGACCTGACCGGCTACCGGCTGGTCTACGCCAAGGACAAGCGTGTCGTCCCGGGCAGCGGGGGCGGCAGGCACCTCTCCACCGCCACGGCGACCCGGTATCCCGACGGTCGCTGGCTGATCAACTCGGGCGCGTCGCACCGGGAGCAGCCGTGCTGACCTGGGCAGGAGGGGACGCTCCGGCCCGTACCCTCCGGGCCTCGACAGCGCGGCGGGCCTTCGCCGGGATCGGGCTCGCGCTCCTCCTGGTGGTCGGAACGACAGTGCCGGCCGCCGCGGCTCGGCGCGCCGGCCCCGGGGCCAGCTGCCCGCCCGACCAGCCCGACTGCAGCGTCTGGGACGACGAACCCGGCAACCCGGGCGGCGGCGGCGACAACGGCGGCGGCGACGACGATGACGGCGGTGGCGGCGGCGGTGGCGTCTGCCGGTGGGAAGGGCGGACCGTCCCCTGCTACGACGATCTCAAAGGCTGGTTCAACAGCGGCGACGGCTGCTACTACGAGCTGGCCGAGCCGCAGCGGGAGGCACCCGAGGGTCAGCACTGGTACGTGCGGACCTGCAACGGCGGCGACGACATCGGCAACATCACCGTGGTGTTGCGGGAGGAGCCGCCCGGCTTCGGCGCGCCGCCCAATCCGGAGGAGTTGGCCCGACGCGCCCTGGCGACGATCACGCTGAAGCCGGCGCCGCTGGCGGTCGCGCCCCGCAAGGACAACGGCCCCGGCCTGGTCGGCCTGCCGGTGTGGATGTGGTCCGACAAGCGTGCCGACTACTTCGGCCCGATCCCCGCCAGGGCGACCGATCGGGGCGTGACCGTCACCATCACGGCGGCGGTCGACCGGATCGTCTGGGACATGGGCAACGGCGACCACGTGACCTGTGCCGGCGCCGGCACCCCGTACGACGCGACTGACGACAACCTCGCCGGCCGCACCTCCCCGACCTGCGGCTACCACAAGGGCTACCAGAAGGCCGACACCTACGACGTCACCGCCACCACGCACTGGAAGGTGACCTGGAACGGCGGTGGCGAGAGCGGAGAGATCCTGGTGACCCGGAACAGCGGCATCGTGCGGATCCAGATCAACGAACTCCAGGTGGTGACCCGATGAGCCTCGCGACGCGCAACGGAACCGGATCGGTCGACGCACCTGTCAACCCGCCCAAGGTGGTCCGGCAACGTCGGGTCCGCCCAGGGCTGCTCGGCCTCGCCGTACTCCTGATCGCCCTTGGCGGGCTCGGCGCGGCGTTCGCCGTCACCTCGGTCCGGGCCACCGGCAGCTATCTCGCGGTCGCCCGGCCGGTGGAGGTGGGCCGGGAGATCAGCGCCGCCGACCTGGTCACCGTGCAGGTCGCCGGCGGTCACGGGCTGCGCCCGGTGCCCGCCGGCCGGCTAAACGAGGTGGTCGGCAAACGGGCCGCGGTGAAGTTGGTCCCGGGCACCCTGCTCACCCTGGGGCAGGTCACCGCCGATCCGCTGCTCGGCCCCGACCAGCAGCAGATCGCGCTCGGCCTCAAGACCGCCCAGGTGCCGGCTCGGCAACTGCATCCCGGGGACAAGGTGCTGCTGATCAGCACCCCGGACCGCAGCACCAACGGGGACCCGGCCGCCGTCAGCACCAGGTTCCCGGCCACCGTGATCGACATGGTCAGCCCGGCCAACGACGCCAAGGTGCTGTACCTGGCGCTGCCCACCCGGGACGTGCCCGCGGTGGTGGCCCTCACCGCGCAGGCGCGCATCGCCGTCGTGCTGACCGAAGCGGCCTGAGCATGGCGATCATCGCGCTGGTGTCGGCGAAGGGTTCGCCCGGCGTCACGACCTCCGCGCTGGCCTGCACCCTGGCCTGGCACCGACGGCTGGTGCTCGCCGAGTGCGACCCGGCCGGCGGCTCGATCCTCGCCGGCTACCTCGGCGGCCAGTTGGACGGCCCCCGCGGCATCGGTGAACTGGCCGTCGGGGAGCTGCGCGACGGCAACCTGGAGACCGCGTTCTGGTCACAACTGGTCGACCTGGACGCTCCCCGCCGGGAACGACTGCTGCTGCCCGGGCTTGTCGACCCGGCCCAGGGCGGCAGCGTCACCCCGCTCTGGCAGCGGTTCGCCGACTACTTCACAGCCCTCGACCGTGGCACTCCCGGCTACGACGTCCTGGTCGACTGCGGCCGGTTGCACGTGACCGGACCACCGTGGCCGGTGCTGCGGGCGGCCTCGGTGGTGCTGCTGGTGACCCGGGCGCACCTGCCGGACCTCTCCGGCACCCGCGCGGTGGTCACCGCGATCGAACGGGACTTCGCCGAGCACCGGGTGCCGCCCGGCACCCTGCGGCTGCTGCTGGTCGGCGGCGGACACGGGCGAGCCGAGATCAGCCGCGCCCTGAAACTGCCTGTCATCGCACGGCTGCCACACGATCCGCGTACCGCCGGGGTGCTCGCCCTGGGCGGGACCGTGCGGACCGGACGGCCGCTGATGCGCGCGGCCGCCGCGTTGGAGGTGCCGATCGGCGCGCTCCTGGACCGGCGGCAGGCCCGGTTGGCGTGGCCCGCGCAGCAGGGGGTTCCGGATGCGGTTTGAGCCGGTCTCCACGGATCCTCGCCAGCAGCCACCGGGCGCGACCTCCACCGAGCCGCCGCTGGCCGGGTCGAACGGCCGGCACCAACAGTCCGTGCCGACGCCGCAGCCGACGCCCGCCGCCACACCGCCGACGGCATCGGCGCCGCGACCCCGGATGGACTTCCAGGTGGTCCGGGAGCTACGCCGGGAACTCACCGAACGGCTCACCCTGTGGCAGCGCGGCCGGGAGTTCAGCGCCGACGAGGAGGACACCGAACGAGCCCGGCTGGCCGTCACGGTGGTCGCCCAGTACGCGGACTTCGTCCGCCGGGCCGGCACCCCGATGGCTGCCGGTGACGAGCGTCTGCTGCTCGACCAGGTGACCGCGGAGCTGGTGGGGCTCGGTCGGCTACAGACGCTGCTCGTCGACGACACCATCGAGGAGGTGCACATCCTCGGCTGCGACCAGGTGCGCATCACCAGGCACGGCGGTGGGGTGGACTGGGCCGAGCCGATCGCCGACAGCGACGCCGAACTGGTGGAGATCCTCCAGGCGGCGGCCCGCCGGGCGGGCGCGACCGAGCGGTCGCTGTCCACCGTGAAGCCAACCCTCGACCTGCAACTGCCCGACGGCAGCCGGCTGGCGGCGGTGTTCCTGGTCAGCCACCGCCCGTACGCCGTGATCCGCAAGCACAACACGCTGGACGTGAGCCTCGACGACATCGCGGGCACCCGGGGTGACCTCGACGAGATGATCGATCCGCTGCTGCGCGACTTCCTGCGCGCGGCGATGCGCGCCGGGTTGAACATCATGGTCGCCGGGTTGGCCGGCGCCGGCAAGACCACGATCATCCGGGCGTTGATGAACGAGATCCCGCCCGACGAGCCGTACGTGCTGCTGGAGGAGAGCCGCGAGTTGCTGCCGGCCCGCCGCCGGGAGCGGCACCGGGCGGTGATGAGCTTCGAGGCCCGGGAGGGGCACGGGGAGCGCGGCTTCGACGGCCGTCCGGCCGGTGAGGTGACGATCGCCGACCTGATCCCCCTGTCGCTGCGGATGGGCGTGTTGCGGATCATCGTGGGTGAGGTGCGGTCCCGGGAGATCGTGCCGATGCTCCAGGCGATGACCACCAGCCGGGGCTCGATGTGCACCATCCACGCCCGTACGGCCGCCGGGGTTGGCGAACGGATCGTCGAGCTGGCGTTGGCACACGGCCGCGAGATGACAGTCGACCAGGCCCGCCGGATGGCCGGCAACGCCCTCGACCTGATCGTCTACGTCACCATCGAGGACGAGACCGCCATCGGCGGGCGAAAACACCGGTTCGTCTCCCACGTGGAGGAGGTGATCGGGGCCGGTGAGGCCGGTCGGATCACCACCACCACGGTCTTCGGGCCCGGCCCGGACGGTCGGGCGGTCCCCCGGCACCTGCCGGAGCGGGTCCGCGACCAGTTGCTGCGGGTGGGTTACGACGTGCGGTTGCTGACCCGGTGGGTGGAGGCTGGCGCCGGCGCCTGGCGACGCCCCCGGCAGACCCGACTGGCCCGGCGGTGACCTGATGCTGGCCAGCCTTGAGTTGATCGCGGTGGTCTCCGGGGCCGCCTGTGTGGCCGGGTTGCTGTTGGCAGTGGTCGCGCTCGTCGGCACCCACCGGCCACCCGGGCCTCGTCCGGGAGCCGGGCCGGGTCTGGGTCGACTGTGGCGTGGGCCGGGCGCCACGGTGGCCGAGCAGCGGGCCTACCAGACGCTGCTCGTCGCCGCGCTTGGTGCCGGCGCGTTGGCGTTCCTGCTGACCGGGTTGCCGGTGGTGGGCCTGCTGGTGGCGGTGGCGGTGCCCGGCACCCCGTGGCTGTTCGGGGTGGGCCGGGCCGAGCAGAGGGCGATCGCCCGGATCGAGGCGGTGGGCGAGTGGACCCGCCGGCTCAAGGACGTCTCCGGCACCGGGCAGGGCCTCCAACAGTCGATCATCGGCACGATCGGCAGCGTGCCACCCGGCATCGAGGACGAGGTACGACTGCTCGCCGCCCGCCTACAGGCCGGTTGGCTGGCCCGATCCGCGCTGCTGGCGTTCGCCGACGAGATCGCCGACCCGGTCGGTGACCAGGTGGTCGCGGCGCTGATCCTGCACCTCTCGGACCGGGGCGAGCGGCTGGGTGACGTGCTGGGCTCCATCGCCGGCGCGGCATCCGCCGAGGTGGCCACCCGCCGGGAGATCGAGGCCAAGCGGACGCAACCCCGGTTCGCGGTCCGCTTCCTCACCGGAATGACCCTGGCCACCCTGGCGTACGGGCTGCTCAACGCCGAGTACATCGAGCCGTACGGCTCGCCGGTGGGTCAGGTGGTGATGGCCGCCCTCGGCGCGGCCTTCATCGGCCTGCTGGCCTGGGTGCGGTCGATGAGCCAGCCGCAGCGGCCGTCCCGGTTCCTGCCGGCGCCCGACCCCGCCGAGGTGATCGCGTGAGCGCGAGGAGTGCAGCGCAGCGGAGCGCCGCAGTCGCGAACGAAAGGCGGCTCCCATGATGCTGAACTGGCAGCTCGCCACGGCGGTCTGTGGTGGCGCCGGCATCGGGCTGGGCGTGTTCCTGGTGGTCCGGGAGTTGGCGCCGGCGACCCCGGCGCTCGGGCCGGCGCTGCGCCGGCTGCACCAGCCACCGGGCACCGGCCGGGCCGCCACACCCGCCTCTCGGCGACTGGACTCGCTGACCGGGTTGTCCCGCTGGTTGCGACCGCCGCACCGGCAGCTCGCCCTGATCGGCCAGACTCCCGAGCAGTACGCGCTGTCGGTGCTGCTCTCCGCACTGATCGGGCTGGCCACACCGACCCTGCTCGGGGTGGCGCTGCTGGTGCTCGGCGTCTCGTTTCCGCTCGTCGTACCTGTGCTCGGCAGCCTCGGCCTGGCACTGATCGGCGGGCTGCTGGCACACCGGGCCGTCCTGACCAAGGCCGAGGCCGCCCGGGACGAGTTCCGCGCCGCCGTCTGCACCTACCTCGACCTGGTGGCGTTGCAGCTCTCCGCCGCGCACGGGCCGGTGCAGTCGCTGGAGCGCGCCGCGGCGGTCTGCGACGGCTGGGTGTTCGACCGGCTCCAGGAGTCGCTGCGGATCGCCCAGATGCAGATGCACGCGCCCTGGGACGAGCTGCGCGACCTCGCCGACAAGATCGGCATCCCGGAGCTGGGCGACGTCGGCGCGATCATGCGCTCCTCCGGCAGCGAGGGGGCACAGGTGCACGAGACCCTGCGCAGCCGGGCCGACTCGCTGCGCGACCAGATCCGCACCGACAACCTCGCCCGCGCCGAGGGAGTGACCAGCCGACTCGACATCCCGGGCGCACTTCTGGTCTTCGTGCTGCTCGGCTTCGTTCTCTACCCGTTCGTCGCCCGTGTTTGAAGCCCTCCCCCTGAAGGAGAACGCCATGTCCATCCTCAGCTACCTGCACGTCGTGCTGACGACGCGCCTGGCCGAGCTGCGCCGCGACAGTGAGCGCGGTGACAGCCCGGTGCCCACCGCGGTGATCATCGCCGGCCTGGTCGCCGTCGCCATCGCCGTCACCGCCTTGGCCCTGACCAAGGCCGACAACTGGATGACAGGCATCCCGAACCACCCAGGCGGCGGCACCGCCCCCGGCGCCGGCGAAGGCGCGGGCGGGTAGCCGGGATGCGTCGAGCCGCGTTCCCCGGGTGGCGCCGGGTGGTCACCGCCACCCGGCGTCGCCTCGCGGGTGGCGACCGGGAGCGGGGTGCCAACCCGGTGGAGCTGGCCGTGATGATGCCGCTGATCCTGGTGCTGCTCTTCGCCTCGATCCAGGTCGCGGCCGTCTTCCTCGCCCGCTCGACCGCCTTGCACGCCGCACAGAGCGGTGTCAACGCACAACGGTCGTACCAGGCGCCCAACGGTGCCGGCGTGGACAGCGCGACCCACTTCCTCCAGGCCGCCGGCGGCTGGCTGGTGGGCTGGGACAGCGCCGGCCCGACCTGCGCGATCATCGACGAGATCGAGGTCACCTGCACGGTGCACGGCAGGTCCCTGTCGGTGGTGCCAGGCGTGGACTTCGCGATACGGCAGACCGCCCACGGAACGGTGGAGCGGGTGACCGAGCCATGAACCGCACCGCCGAGCGGGGCTCGGTCTCCATCGAGGTGGCGGTGCTCGCCCCCGCGTTCATCGCGCTGATGGTGCTGGCCGGCGTCGTCGGGCGTACCGCCGTGGCGGCGGAGGCGATCGACGCCGCGACACACGACGCCGCCCGCGCCGCGTCGATCTCCCGGGATTCGGTCACGGCCCGGCAAGCGGCGCTGAAGGCCGTCCAGGATCAGCTGGACTGGCGCGGGTTGGCCTGCGCCAACGATCTGGAGCCGGAACTCACGGCCAGGGTGGGCGGCAGTCCCACCCCGTTCGACGACGCCTTCACCAGCGGGATCGGTGCGGACGCGACGGTGACGGTGACACTCGTCTGCCTGGTGTCGTTCCGGGACATCTCGCTCGACGTCCTGCCCGGCATGCCGGGCGAGCGGCAGATCGAGGCGACCTTCACCTCACCACTGGACCGTTACCGGGGCCGAGAATGACCGCGGATGTCCGGCGTCCCCGCTCGGGCGAACACGGCCGGGTGAGCATCTTCCTGGCGGTGACGATGATCGGCGTGCTGGCCATCGTGGGTCTCTCCTTCGACGGCGCCGGCCAGCTCCGCACCCTGCAACATGCCGAGAATCTCGCCGCCGAGGCGGCCCGCGCCGGTGGTCAGGCCATCGACCGGGCGGCCGCGATCGATGGCCGGCCGACCCGGATCGACAGGGACGACGCGGTGGTGGCGGTCGCCAACTACCTGGCCGCCGCCGGGGGGACCAGCGGCCACACCGTGAGCTTCCCCGAGGTCGCCGGGGAGACCCTGATCCGCGTCACCGTCACGATCACCTACAACCGCTCGATGCTCGGACCCTTCGTCGGCGACAAGTCGGTCACCGTCACCGGCGACGCGACCGCGCGCGCCATCACCGCAGCAGCACCGTAGGAAGGAAGGCAGCCATGCCCGTAACGGCTGGGTCCGTCGTACGGCGGACCGGACGCGTCCTCACCGGCCTCGGCGCACTGGCCGTGCTGTGTGCGCTGCTGGTGGGCGCGCCGATCGCACTGCTGGCCTTCGCCGGCAATCCCCTACCTGATCACCTTCCCACCGTCGCCGAGATCGGCACCGCGCTGACCAGCAGAGACGACGGCCAGCTCTTTCTGCGGGCGCTGGCGGTGGCCGGCTGGTTCGGTTGGGCCACGTTCGCCTTCTCCGTCCTCGTGGAGTTGGGGGCGCAGACCCTGCGCCGCCCGGCGCCGAAGCTGCCCGGGATGAGTCGCCAACAGAAGGCCGCCGCCGCGCTCGTCGGCTCGGTCGCGCTGATCCTCGCGGCCAGTCCGGCCGCCGCCAGCGCCGCCGCGGTCTACGGCGCCCCGGCGTACGCAAGCACGAACGCACCGGCCGCCGCCACCCTGGCCGCGCCGACCCGGGTGGGCGCGACGCCCGACACGGCAGCCCCGCTGACGCGAAGCGGGCTGATCGGCAGGGCCGAGACGGGGTTCGCCGCACCCGGTGGCTCGACAGCCAACGACGAGGCCGCGCCGGTGTACCGAGTGGCGCGGGGCGACTACCTCGGCGAGGTCGCCGAGCGTTACCTGGACGAGTTCGGCGACTACCGACAGCTCGCCAAGCTGAACAAGCTCGACGACCCGGACCGCATCCGCCCTGGTCAGCTGCTCCGACTGCCCACGGAGGCCGCCGACCAGGGTGCCCGGCAGCACGCCACCGGACGGCTCGTCGACCGGCCGGCGGTACCGAAGCCACCCGCGCCCCGGCCGGCGCCCGAACGGGCCGCACCGGCGCGGCCGGCCCCACCACCGACAAGCGGTACGGATTCGGCGGGCCAACCGCCCGCGATGACCGTCGGCGCAGCCCGAGCCGGCACCGAGGACCGGGTGAACCGACCGCTCGCCGTCTCGGCCGTACTGGCGGTGGCGAGCATCGTCGGCGCTCAGATCGGCGCGGTCCTGGGGCTGCGCCGCCGCCCGGCCACCGCCGGCGTGGCTCCCCGGTTGGCCGCGTCCGCCCGCGGTGCCCGGGGCGGTGCGGCCCGGAGCACCGGTGCGAGCACGAGCCGGGGCGTCAGCGCGGCGCGGACCGGTGGGTCGGCGGGAAGTGGTGTCGCCTGGGCCGCGAGGCGGGCGGCCGCGGCCCTCGAAGCGCCCGCGACGCGCGACAACGGCACGACACCGACAAATCCTCGCGACGGCGGCGCCGCACCGAACGGCAGCGGGATCGCACCTCCCGGCAGCGGTACAGCGCACACTGGCGCGTCGGGCTGGGGTGGCGACGAGGGTTGGGCCGGTCGCAGCCCCGACGGCGGGTTGTTCGACGGCGGGCACGGGCTGGACTCGGTACCGGACGGGCCGTCGGTCGGTCGACACCGACGCAGCTGACCCGAAGGCCGAGCACGAGCTGTCCCGCACCGCCACGGGGTGTCGGTGCGAACCGGTGACCCGGGCGCGGCGCAGCGGCGTCAGGGCAGGCGGTTCAGGGCAGGCGGGTCAGGGCAGGCGGGTCAGGGCAGGCTGGTCAGGGCCGGCGCTTCAGGGCAGGCGGGTCTGGAGCACGCCGTTCTGGATCCGGGTGGGCAGGATCTGCTGGTCGTTGCCGGAGGGTCCCTGCATGACCTCGCCGCCGTTGAGCCGGAACGCGCTGCCGTGCCACGGGCAGACCACGCAGGCGTGGCCGTCGATCTCCTGCACCTCGCCCTCGCCGAGCGGACCGCTCTGGTGCGGACAACGCTCCAACATCACGGTCACCTCGTCACCGTGCCGGTAGAGGATGACCGAGATGTCGTCGTCCACCTCCCGGGTGATCAGGGTGCGCTGCGGCAACGTCGCCATGTCGGCGAGCGAGTGCCAGCCGTCGGTCATCCGATGCAACTCGGAGACGCTCTGGTTGACCTGCGCCCCCTGCTTGTACGCGAGGTGACCCCCGACGTACGCCCCGAGGCTCACGGTGGAGAGCCCGAGGAAGCCCAGCGCGCGGCCGACGCCGTACCGACCGGACAGCCGTGCGGCCAGCGAGCCGGCGTAGAGCGCCATGCCGACGGTGTTGGTGGCGGCGTGCACGAGGCCGACCCGGCGCTGGTCCCGGGCGAGTGCCGCCCAGTCGTTCAGCCCGGCGACCGCCGCCGGCAGCGCGCTGACGGTGCCCAGGCCGACCAGCACGGTGGCGGGTCGACGTTGCCCGGGCATGAGGTCCAGCACCGCGGCGCTGATCCACGCGCCGACCGGCACCTGCACCATCGCCGGGTGTAGTGGATGCCCGAGGGTCACCCCGTGCAGCAGGTCCCGCAGTCGCCGCGGACGCAGCGTCCCCAGGACGACCTTCTGCAACCGGTCACCCGCGCGGTCCAGCCGGGAGTCCTGCTCAACTTTCGTCAAAAGTGCTCGCACGAGTACCGACTTCCCGGCGCTCGCCGTCGCAAACCGGTCGACGAGAACAAACCTTGCCGCCCCACCCAAGCCGCCGATCTTGCACTTTGTGTCCCGACAAAACCCGGCACATGTCGCGAATCGGCGACAGAAAGTGCAAGATCGACGGGGATTGTGGGGTGGGGGCGGGGCGGGCATGCTGGCGGGATGGGTGTGCGGGTGGA
Source organism: Micromonospora sp. DT228 (assembly GCF_049841595.1). Taxonomy (NCBI): domain Bacteria; kingdom Bacillati; phylum Actinomycetota; class Actinomycetes; order Micromonosporales; family Micromonosporaceae; genus Micromonospora; species Micromonospora sp. DT228. The sequence continues at coordinate 227,912 of NZ_JBNCKO010000003.1, read as the reverse complement.
ACGGGTCGGGGCGGTCAGCACTGTGGTGCTGGACCGGGCGGACGTTCGCAACGCCGTTGACGGGCCTACGGCTCGGGCGCTCGCCGACGCGTTTCGGGCCTTCGACGCCGACCCGGACGCCGCGGTGGCCGTGCTCTGGGGGGCCGGTGGCACGTTCTGCGCCGGAGCCGACCTCAAGGCCCTCGGCACGCCGAGCGGCAACCGGGTCGAACCGGAGGGCGACGGCCCGATGGGCCCGACCCGGATGACGCTCAGCAAACCGGTGATCGCGGCGATCTCCGGGTACGCGGTGGCGGGCGGGCTCGAGTTGGCGCTCTGGTGCGACCTGCGGGTCGCCGAGTCCGACGCGACGCTCGGGGTGTTCTGCCGCCGCTGGGGGGTGCCGCTGATCGACGGTGCCACCGTGCGGTTGCCCCGGTTGATCGGCGAGAGCCGGGCCATGGATCTGATCCTCACCGGCCGCCCGGTGCCGGCCGAGGAGGCGTACTCGATGGGTTTGGTCAATCGGTTGGTGCCACCCGGCCAGGCACGGGCCGCGGCCGAGGAACTGGCGGCGGCCATCGCCCGGCACCCGCAGACCTGCCTGCGCAACGACCGGGCGGCGGTGCTGGCCGGTGCCGGACGGCCCGAGCCGGAGGCGCTGGCGACCGAGTTGGCGTACGGGTTGGATTCGCTGGCCACCGACGCGTTCGCCGGTGCGGCCCGGTTCGTGGCGGGCGAGGGCCGACACGGCACGACGCCGCCGGGAGGAGTGCACCTCCCGGCGGCATCCGGTGCTGGCTAGATCAGTTGCGGTTGATGGTGAAGGTTGTCGTGGGGTTCTGGATGTCCACCGCGTTGTTGCTCAGCCGCAGGTTGGTGAAGGTGACCGACCCGACAGCCGGCCCCTGCCCGGCCTCCGGCATCGGGTTGGCCCAGACGGCGAAGCCGGACTTGGCGTCGTAGGCATCACCGCTCTTGCGCGCCCCGCTGATCGAGACGTTCGTGAAGACCGTGTCGGTGATCGGGTTCTGCGGCTGCCCGCCGACGTAGTTGGTCTGGAACATGATGCCGCTGTAGGTCGGGTCGACGATGTCGACGTCGCTAACCCGGATCCCCTGGAACACCTTCGAGGCGGAGAAGACCCAGATCGCCGGGAAGGTCTGCCCACCCCAGAAGTGCCCACCGGCCCGCACGATCGAGATGTTCTCGAATCGGGTCGGCGGGTTGGCGCCGAAGCCGTTCATCGGGTAGCCGAAGTCGAGCGAGCTGATGGTGATGCCCGAGTAGACCAGGGTGTCCGCGATGTAGATGTTGCGGAACGTGTTGCCGTAGCCGCCGTAGACGGCCACACCGGCGGCCCGCCAGGTGAGGGTCGAGGTCAGGTTCTCGTAGACGTTGTCCTTCATGTCGGCGCCGCCCGCGTCGATCGCCGAGAACAGCGCGAAGCTGTCGTCGCCGGTGGCCCGGGCGTCGTTGTTGCTGACCAGGTTGTTGGTGCTGCCGTTTGTCATGTTGATGCCGTCGGCGAACATGTTGCGGATCCGGGAGTTCTTGATCGTCATGTAGTCGGTGTTCGCGCCCCAGTAGAGGCACACCATGTGCTCGTTCCAGATGTTGTCGATCACGATGTTCGACACGTTGGCGAAGTCGAACACCTTGCCCGGACCGTCGATCCGTGAGGTGTAGTTGCCGAAGTAGGCGAAGTTCTTGAACGACGAGTTCGCCGCCGAGTTCTCGGCCCGGAAGCCGATGTCGGTGTTGTCCTGGCCCGCCGGTGCGTTGAACCGGGTGTACCAGGGGCCGGCGCCGGTCACCTGGACCGCCTTGCCGTACACCTGGAACTTCGACGAGGTGGAGTAGTTACCGGCCGGCAGGTACACGCCGACCAGATTGCCGGTGGTGTCCATCCGCACCCGGTCCAGGGCGTTCTGCACGTCCTGGTGGGTGAAGCCGGCCGGCGTGGTGTAGCGCGTCGGGTCCGGGTTGGCGATCGGCGACACCTGCTCGGTGTTGATGAAGTCGATCGCGTAGTTGGTGGTGTTGGCCGCGTCCTTCTGGAGGCGGATCTTGCTGCCGGCCGGGACCGTCGAGTTGAGCATGACGTTGGCTTCGTCGTAGATGTGCCGCGGCCCGCCAGCGCTCGGCGAGTTGCCGGGGCTGGCCTCGCTGCCGTAGAGCCAGGCGTACCGGGACGTCAGGTCGATGGCCTTGTGGAACGTGCCGTTGACGTAGACGTTCAGCGTGGAGCTGATGCCGCCACCGCCCGGTGCGTCCGGGATGGAGAAGCGGGTGACAAGCGTGTTGGTGCTGGCCCGGGTGGTGAACTCGACGTAGCTGCCGGTCGAGTTGAGGGTCACCGCCCGCCGACCGGACGCCTCGCCGGCCAGGTCGCCGATCTCCCGGTTCGGTCCGACGACGCTGGCGCCGCCGCCGACCGCGCCGTCCTCGGCCTCGTACATGTCGTACGGCATGTTGGCGCCGCGACCGACGAAGAGTGGACGGTCGCTCGTGTTGTTGCCCTGCTTGACCGGCAGCTCGTTGCCGTCGGCCGCGAGCACCACCCGGACGGTGTACTTGCCGTTCGCCGCGGTCCAGGTGCCCAGGTTGACCGGGCCGACCGTCGCACCGGCGTTGATCACACCGGAGTACGAGCCGGTCAGGGTACGGACCACGGTGCCGGACTCGTTGAGCACGGTGAGCGTGATGCCGTGCGAGCCGGACGCGGACGCCACACTGCCGGCGTTGCGGATCGACACCGAGAAGGTGACGGTGTTGCCGGCCGACGGGTTGCCCGGCGACCAGGCCACCGACGAGGCGACCAGGTCCGACGTGGCAACCGCGCTGACCACCAGCGGGCTGGGGTTGGAGTAGCTGTTGTTGGTGTCGTCGGACTCGACGACGGCGTTCGACTCGTCGACCTTCGCGCTGAGCGGGTAGCTGCCCGCGTCCCGGGTGCCGATGCTGGCGCTGACAGTCGTCGAGGCGCCGGCCGCGAGGCTACCGACCGACGCGGTGCCGACCCGGGTGGCGCCCAGGTAGAAGGTGACGTTCGTCGCGCCGGAGGCCGTCGAGCCCGCGTTGCGGACTGTCGCGGAGAGCGTGATGGTGCTCGTCTCCACGGGCGCGGACGGGCTGAACGACATGCCGGTCACGGTCAGGTCCGGGTTCGGCGCGGGGGTGCCGAAGACCTGGAACTCGGCCACCTGCCCGGCCGGGGCGCCGGTGTTCGAGGCGATCGAGAGTCGTACGTCGGCCGCCGCGCCGGAGACCGGGATGGTCACCGTGTTGCCGCTGCCCGGGTTGAAGGAGTAGTTCGCCGCGCCCACCAGCGTGGTGAAGGACGACGAGCCCTGGTCCCGGCCCAGCACCGTGATGTTCTGCGTACGCGCACCCCACGCCGAGTCCGGGTTGAGCTTCACGACGACCTGGCTGAGGCTGGCGTTCGCGCCGAGCTGCACGGTCAACGTGCTCGGGTTGCCGTTGCCCTCCCAGTAGGTGGCCACGTTGTTGTCGTTGGCGTTCGTGGCCACGAACGTGTGCACGAACCCGGAGGCGGTGATCGGCTTGCCGACCGCCAGGTTGCTCCCGGTCGGCGGGTTGCCGGTGCCGGTCCGGGTCACGGTGTTGCTGTTCGCCGACTGGTTGCCGGCCGCGTCCCTGGCCCGCACGTAGTACGAGACCGTGGCGCTGTCCGACTGGCTGTCGGTGTAGGTGAGCGTCGAGCCGTTGACGCTGCCGCGCAGCGCGCCGCCCGCGTACACGTCGTAACCGGTGACCCCGACGTTGTCCGAGGACGCGGACCAGGTGAGCCGGATCTGCCCGCTGGCGGGCTGGGTGTACGCCAGGTTGCCGGGAGCGCTGGGGGCCTGGGTGTCGGTGCTGCCGGTGGCGCCGTACACCTCGACCTCGGAGAGCTGCGCGGCCGGCCAGCCGGTGTTGCCGGTGAGCTGCACGCGGACGTAGCGGGTGCTGGCGGCGGTGAAGCTGACGGTCGCGGTGTTGCCGCTGGCCGGGTTGAAGGTGTAGCCGGCGGACGCCTTCAGGGTGCTGAAGGACGAGCCGTTTGTGGAGCCGAGCACCGACAGCGTCTGGGTGCGGGTCTGCCAGTCCGACGACGGCGGCAGCTTGAGCACCACCCGGTCGACGTTGACCGTGGCGCCCAGGTCCGCCTGGATCCACTGCGGGAACGCGTTGTTGGCGCTCTCCCAGTAGGTCGACGCGTTGCCGTCGTTGGCGTTGCCCGCCACGTAGTTCTGGTTGTAGCTGCTGGCGGTCATGGTGGCCGACAGTCCGGCGAGCAACGCCATGCGCGCGGCGGCCGCGGACGGGTCGGCCGCCGGTGCCGCGGTCGCCGTGGGGGTGACGACCGGGGCGGTGGCCAGGAGCATCCCGGCGAGTACGCCGGCGAGGAGCCGCCGGCCACGGGTGCGGGGGACGGGATTGGGCGCGCCGCTCGGCGGCGTGCCTCGTCTGGTGCCGTTACTGGACATGGAGTCGCTACACCTCTTTCGGGGGTGGGTGCGGGTGCGTTGCCGGCGACGGGTGCAGGGGTACGCCCGTCGTTCCGCGACAGGTGGGGGACGGTGCGGTTGGGGGACGGGTCGGCGAGCCGGGGCTACGTCGCACCGGACCGCCCGGATCGGGAGGCCCCCGCCCTGGGCGGACGGGGGCGCCCGAGCTAGCTGGAATAGACCTCGAACTCGCTGAGCTGACCGGCTGGCCAGCCGGTGTTACCGGTGACGGTCAGCCGCAGGTACCGCTGGCTGGTCGCCGTGAAGGTCACGGTGACCGTGTTGCCGCTGGCCGGGTTGAAGGTGTGGCCGGCGGACGCCTTCAGGGTGCTGAAGGACGAGCCGTTTGTGGAGCCGAGCAGCGCGAGCGTCTGCGTACGCGTCTGCCAGGCCGACGACGGTGGGAGTTTCAGGACGACGCGGGACACCGTCCGGTTGGCGCCCAGGTCCACGGTCAGCGACTGCGGGAAGGCGTTGTTGGCGCTCTCCCAGTAGGTGGTCGCGTTGCCGTCCACCGTGTTGGCGGCGGCGTACACGTCGGAGTGGCTGGTCTCGGTGACCGACCTCCCGGCCGCCAGGTTGCCGCTGGGCGGCGGGGTCGTGGGCGGCGCCGTGGTCGGGGGTGGAGTGGTGGGCGGCGCCGTGGTCGGGGGTGGAGTGGTGGGCGGCGGGGTGGTCTGCGTGCCGCCGTACACCTCGACCTCGGACAGTTGGGCCGCCGGCCAGCCGGTGTTGCCGGTGACTGTCACCCGGAGGTAGCGGCGGTCACCGGAGGGCAGGCCGATCGACACGGAGTTGCCCGAGCCGGGGGCGAACACCCGACCGGCGGACGACGCCAGGGTGGCGTACGAGGATCCGTCGGTGGAGCCGAGCACGGACAGGGTCTGGGTGCGTTGCTCCCAACCGCTGGGCAGTTTGAGCACCACCCGGTCGACGGATCGGGCCGAGCCCAGGTCGACGGTGACCGACTGCGGGAAGGCGTTGTTGGCGCTCTCCCAGTAGCTGGCCGCGTTGCCGTCCACCGCGTTGGCCGCCGTGTAGCTCTGGTTGGTGCTGGTCGCGGTCGCCGACCGGTTCAGCGCCAGGTTCCCCCCGCTGGTGGGTGGCGGCGTGGTCGGTGGCGGCGTGGTCGGTGCCGCCGTGGTCGGTGCCGGGGTGGTCGGCGGTGGCGTGGTGGGTCCGCCGCCCCACTGCGGGTCCGGCCACGGGCCGCAGTACGGGGCCGACGTGTACCAGCCGGAGTTGCCGCTGCCCTGGGTGATCTGGAAGCCACCGCCGACGCAGTTGTGCATCGGGTTGCTCTGCGCGATGTTCGTGGCCCGCACGTTCGTGAACGACACCTGGCTGGGTGCCTGCACCTGGAGCGCGTACGTGCCGGCGCCGTCGATCCGCACGTTCGTGAGGTTGATGCCGCTGGTCTGGCCCTCGATCCAGTGCAGCGCCGCGTACGAGCTGTCCAGGATGTCGGTGTCGGTGATGTTGATGGTGGCCTGCTGGAACGACTCGTTGAGGGCGGAGAACCAGATCGCCCCGACGCCGAAGTTCCAGTTGTAGTCCGAGTTGCCGTTGCGGATCAACGTGTTCCGGGCGATCGTCCAGGTGCCCCGGACCGCGGTGTCGCCCTGCACACCCGGATAGCGGTTCGCGACGTGGATGCCGCCGCCGTTGGTCAGCGAGTCGGCCGTCACGTTGTCGGTGATCTTGATGTCTCGGCCGCCGTAGCTGACCAGGTGGTTCGCCAGCAGAGTCACGCCGATGGTGTTGTGGGTGAAGGAGTTGTTGACGTTCGGCACGCTCTGCGCCCACATCGCCAACGCGTCGTCGCCGGTGTTGCGGACGAACGTGTTCGTCACCGTCGAGTTGGTCACGCCGGTGTGGAAGTTCACCCCGTCCGCGGTCTGGTCCAGGATGCGACTGTTGCGGATCGTGAAGTTGTCCATCGGGCCGTCCATCCACGCCCCGACCTTCGTGTTCTCCAGCCACAGGTTGTCGACCACCGAGTTGGTCATCGCCCCACCCAGGGCGTTCACCTGGTCGTCGTCGATCCGCTCGCGGATGTCGCCGATGATGGCGAAGTCCCGCAGCGTGACGTTGCGGCTCGGCCCGTTCGCCTCGTGCGCGCGGACCGGGCCGGTGTAGCCGCCACCGGGGACGTACTTGCCGTAGATGCCGACCGACCGGTTCCGGTCGGTGGGGTGCCGGCCGCCGAGCACCGAATACCAGGGGCCCGCGCCGCGCAGGGTCACCCCGTCGACCACCACGTGGTCCCAGAGGGTGAAGGTGCCGGTCGGGATCCAGACCGCCCGGCCCTGAGCCTTCCCGGCGTCGACGGCCGCCTGGAACTTCGCGGTCGAGTCGGTCGCGCCGCTCGGGTCGGCGCCGAAGTCGGTGACCACGTCAAGCACACCGGAGGGCTTGCTGATCGCCGGGGCGACCAGCTCGAAGTCGGCCAGGTCGATGGTGAACGAGGGCGACTGGGCGGTCGAGGAGACCTGGAACCGGATCTTCGTGCCGGCCGGCTGGGTGCTGCCGAACATCGCCCGGGTCTCGTCGTAGAAGTGGTGCGGGTTGGTGTCGCCCGGGTTGTTGTTGAACGGGTATCCGCCGTAGTACCAGCCGTACCTCGACGTCACCGGGACCGACTTCAGCAGCGACCCGTTGGCCCGCAGGTCGATGGCGGCGTCCCGGCCGGTGCCGGAGGGGCTGTCCGGCAGGCTGTACCGGAAGGTGACCGCGTTGGCCGGCGCGGTGAGGGTGAACTCGACGTACTCACCGACGCTGTCGAGGGTGACCGCCTCCCGGCCGGACGCCTCGGACGGCAGCGTGCCGTAGCGCCGGTCCGGGCCGATCTTCGAGCCGTTGTGGGCGACCTCCTCCGCCTCCTGTTCGACGAACGGGACGGTGGCGCCCCGGCCGGAAATGTCGAAGGGGGACAACCCGGCCGCCGCGGCCGGAGTCGCGGTGCCGGTGACCGCGAGGACTGTCACCGAGGTGGCGGCGAGCAGGGTGGCGGCGATGGCGGCCAACCCTGCCCGGGTCGGGTGTCGAAGGTGGTGCGGGGTGCCGGTGGTGTGGTTGGCCATGAGCTGCGCTCTCCCTTTCGTCAGGCAGGCCAGATCCCCCCGTGTCGGTGCGGTGTGACGCGTTCCCCCTTGCTTCTCCTTTCTTCAGGTGAGGTGGTGGCGGCGGCCGGGACGAGCCGCCGGCACCACCGCGAGCAGAATCAGGTCAGGCCGGGTCCGTCCGCCGCGCGCGGCTCGTCCGCCGATCCGGCGGTACGCAGCCAGACCGCGGTGTCCGACGGCAGCAACCCGTCGTCGAGGGGGCCGCTGGCCAGCAGCAACTCCCCCTCGGCCGGCATCGGCACCGGCGCGTCGGAGAGGTTGACCAGGCAGCTGAAGCCACCGCCACGGCTGAAGGCGAGCACCCCGTCCGGGGCGGGCAGCCAGGTCAGCTCACCGTCACCGAGCGCCGGGTCGGCCCTGCGGGCCTGGATCGCCGCCCGGTACAGCTCCAACATCGAGGCCGGGTCGCCGGTCTGCGCGGTGGCCGTCCGCTCCTTCCAGTCGGCCGGCTGGGGCAGCCAGGGTGCAGCGGCGCCGTCGGGGCTGAACTCGAACGGCGGCTCGTCACCGGCCCACGGCAGGGGTACGCGGCAGCCGTCCCGGCCCGGGTCGATCCGGCCGGACCGCTCCCACATCGGGTCCTGCCGCAGCGCGTACGGGATGTCCTCGACCTCGTAGAGGCCCAACTCCTCGCCCTGGTAGACGTAGGCGGCGCCGGGCAGCGACAGCGAGAGCAGCGCGGCGGCGCGGGCCCGACGGGTGCCCAACTCCAGGTCGGTGGGGGTTCCCTCACGCTTCGCGGCGAAGCTGAACCGGGTGTCCGCCCGACCGTAGCGGGTCACGTGTCGGGTGACGTCGTGGTTGGAGAGCACCCAGGTGGCCGGCGCGCCGACCGGCGCGTGCGCGCTGAGCGTCCCGTCGATGCTCTCGCGCAGCGCCGCAGCGTCCCAGGCGCAGCCGAGGAAGTCGAAGTTGAATGCGGCGTGCAGCTCGTCCGGGCGCAGGTAGTTGGCGAAGCGCTGCCGGTCCGGCAGCCACACCTCGCCGATCAGGGCCCGCTCGCCCGGGTAGGAGTCGGCGACCCGCCGCCAGCCCCGGTAGATGTCGTGCACGCCGTCGAGGTCGTGGAACGGGTGCGGGTGGTCCGGGCGGACCTCGGGCAACTCGCCGTCCTTGACCAGGAGCCCGGCCGAGTCGATCCGGATGCCGTCCACACCCCGGTCGAACCAGAACCGCAGGATGTCCTCGAATTCCGCACGTACCCGGGGGTGGTCCCAGTTGAAGTCCGGCTGCTGCGGGGCGAACAGGTGCAGGTACCAGTCACCGGGGGTGCCGTCCGGGTTCGTGGTGCGGGTCCAGGTCTCGCCGCCGAACTCGCCGACCCAGTCGGTGGGCCGCTGGTCGCCGTTCGGGCCCCGGCCCGGCCGGAACCAGAACAGGTCCCGTTCCGGCGCTCCGGGCCCGCCGGCGAGCGCCGCCTGGAACCAGGGGTGCGCGTCGGAGCAGTGGTTCGGCACCACGTCGACGATGGTCCGGATGCCCAGCGCGTGCGCCTCGGCGATCAGCGCCTCCGCCTCGGTCAGGCTGCCGAAGACCGGGTCGATGTCGCGGTAGTCGGACACGTCGTAGCCGGCGTCGGCCATCGGCGAGGGATACCAGGGACTGAACCAGATCGCGTCGACGCCGAGCGCGGACAGGTGGTTCAGCCGGGACCGGATGCCGGCGATGTCACCGATGCCGTCGCCGTTACCGTCGGCGAAGCTCCGGGGATACACCTGGTAGATCACGGCTCCACGCCACCACGGACTTCTGTCAGCTGTGGACACGAGCACCTGCTTTCTGCGTCAGTACGTCGGCGGGTTCGCCGGACCTGGTTATGTGTCGGGCGAACTGTCGTTGTTCGCCGCGCGGGAGGATACGGTGCCGGCTATCCCTTGATGCTGCCCGTGGTCAGACCGGACATGATGTTGCGTTGGAAGATCAGGAAGACGATGACCGTCGGGATCGCGGCGATGACCGACGCGGCGATAACCACGTTCATGGGCGTTCCGCCCGCGAAGGAGTAGATGCCGACGCTCACCGTCCGGGTCTCCGGCGACGGCATGACCAGCTTCGGCCAGAGGAAGTCCTTCCAGACTGCCGTCATGGCCAGAATCGCGACGACGCCGAGGATCGGGCGGGACATCGGCAGGATGATCGACCAGAGCGTACGCAGCGACGTCGCACCGTCCACCAGGGCGGCGGCCATCAACTCCTCCGGAATCGAGTCGAAGAACCGCTTCAACAAGAAGATGTTGAATGCGTTCGCCACCAGGGGCAACCAGATCGCGAACGGCGAGTCGAGCAGGTTGAGGTGCACGATCGGCAGGTCGATAACTGTCACGTACTGCGGGACGATGAGAACCATCGCCGGAATCATCAGCGTCCCCAGCATCAGCGCGAGAATCACGTTGCCGAAGATCGGCCGGAGCTTGGACAGGGAGTACGCGGCAGCCGCGTCGAAGACGAGCTGGAACAGCACCGCGCCGATCGCGTAGTAGAACGTGTTGAACAACAGCTTGGCGAGTTCCAGGTTGTTCCAGGCGTCGATGTAGTTCTGCGGCTGGGGGTCCTTCGGAAACAGCGTCGGCGGGGTCTGCGCGATCTCCTGGCCGGACTTGAGCGCGCCGGTCACCATCCAGTAGAGCGGCCCGAGGAAGACGAGAGTGAATCCCGCCACGACGACGACCAGCAGCGTCCAGTAGATGATCCTGCCGCGCCCCCGACTGAGCTGGGCATGGGAGATGAGGGTCCGGGTGCCGGATTCCTGTGCCATTCCTCGCCGTCCTAGTCCTGTTTCGCACTCAGCCGCAGGTACACGGCGGAGAAGCCAGCCAGCACCACGAGCATGATCACGCCCAGTGCGGCGGCGCCGTTGAGGTCGTTCTGGAAGAACCCGTGCTGGTAGATGAGGTACGCCACGGTGGTCGCGGAGTCCTCCGCGCCCGCACCGTTGGCGAGGATCAGGGGCTCGATGAAGAGCTGCATCGTGGCGACGATCTGGATCATCGCCAGGAGCGCGAGGATCAGCCGGGTCTGCGGGATCGTCACGTGGCGGATCCGCTTCCAGATCCCGGCGCCGTCGAGTTCGGCCGCCTCGTAGAGCTCACCGGGGATGCCCTGCAGGGACGCCAGGTAGATGAGGACGGCGCCGCCCATGTTCATCCAGGTCGACGCGATCACCATCGCCGGCATCGTCATCTCCGGCGACTGCATCCACTGCGAGGTGGGCAGGTGCAGCGCCTTGAGGATCGCGTTGAAGAGCCCCGCCTCGCTGGGGTCGTACGCGTAGAACTTGAAGAGGTAGAGCGCGGAGGCGGGCGGCAGCATCACCGGCAGGTAGACCAGGATCCGCAGGTAACCCTTGGCGTGCCGGAACTCGTTGAGCAGGACCGCCACGAAGAACGGCACCACGTACCCGAGGACGAGCGCGAGCACCGTGAAGTAGAAGGTGTTCTGCCAGGCCGTCCAGAAGCTGGGGTCGTCGATGATGCGGGAGTAGTTGTCCCAGCCCACCCAGGTCGTCTCGCCGCGCCGGGTCCGCTGGAAGCTCATCACGACGCCGCGGACCATCGGGTACCAGGAGAAGACGACGAAGCAGAGCACCGCGCCGATCAGGAACGCGTGCCCGGTGAGGTTGTCCCGTACCTTGCGGCCGAGGCTTGTGCGCTGCGGCCCCGCCGAGTACGGCGACGGCGGGCGGCCCGGTTTCCTGGGGGTCTCCGGGACGGTGGTGATCGCCAAGGCAACTCCTGGTTGAGTCGGTGACGTCGACGACGTGGTGCGGATGGTGTGGGGGCCGGGTCGGCGTCCCGGCCCCCACACGATCGGTCAGCTCTCCGCGGCGAGGAGCTTGTTGACCTTCTCCTCGGCGGTCTTGAGCAGCGCGTCGATGTTCGCGTTCGGGTTGGTCAGCACACCTGACATCGCGGCGTCGAGGAGCGCGTAGACCGCCTGCGCGTTGCGCGGCTCACCCTTGATCGGCACCGGGGTGGCCTCGAAGAGCGCGAAGTTCGAGGTGTCGACGTTCGCGTTCGCCTTGCGCAGCTCCAGCTCCTGCTTCTGCGCGTCACTGCCGTTGGCGAAGAGCAGCGGCTGGGGCAGACCAACCGGGTAGTTCTGCGGCTTGGCCCGCACGTAGTCGAACTGGCCCTTGCCCGGCGTCAGCTTCTGGTACGCGATCCACTTCATGCCGGCCTTGACCTGCTCGGGGGTCAGGTCCTTCTTGAAGAAGTAGCCCTCTCCGCCGCCGAGCGTCCCCTTCGCCGCACCGTCCTGGCCGGGCAGCGGAGCCATCGCCCAGTCCTGGAACTTGCCCTGGAACTGGCTGACGATCGCCTGGGTGGCGTCCGGTGCGCCGATGAACATGCCGACCTTGCCCGCGCCGGCGTTCGTCAGCAGGTCAGCCCACTGCAGCAGCTGACGGGCGCCCATGCTGTTGTCGCCGTACCGCATGTCCTTGATGTTCTGCAGGACCTGCTTGCCCTGGGCGTTGTTGAAGTCGGCCTTCTTGCCGTCCTCGGTCAGCACGCGGCCGCCCTGCGAGTAGAGCAGGGAGGTGAAGTGCCAGCCGCCGGTGTTGCCGGCGCTGTACTCCGAGTAGCCCGCGATGCCGTTGCCGAGTGCGGAGATCTTCTTGGCGGCGGCCCGGACGTCGGCCCAGGTCTTCGGCGGGTTGTTGACGTCGAGCCCGGCCTGCTGGAACAGGTTCTTGTTGTAGACCAGACCCATCGAGTAGTTCTTGACCGGTACGGCGTAGAGCTTGCCGCCGTCGGTGAAGACCTCCTTGAGCGCCGGGTCGACGCTGTCCCAGGTGGAGATCGTGTCCTTGCTGGCGTACTGGGTGATGTCCATCGCCTGGCCCGAGTCCAGCACCTGCTGAAGGTCGGTCATGTAGCCGTAGAACACGTCGGTCACCGTGCCGCCGGCGAGGCGGGCGGTGAAGTCCGGCGGGTTGTTGCACTGCTCGCCGACGCTGACGCTCTTGACGACGATGTCCGGGTTCTGCCGTTGGAACTCGACGACGTCGTCGTTCCAGTTCTTCAACAGCTCTTTCTGGGCGCCGACCGGCTGGCAGTCGACCGTGATGGTGACCTTGCCGCCGGCGGTCGTGTCCTTGTCGTCGCTCTTCGTGGAGCACGCCGTGAGGCTGAGCCCCAGGCCGGCCACGAGCGCGACCGCCGCAGCCTTTCGGTATTGCGGTACGGACATCTGTCCATCCCTTCGGGAACGGGTGACTCCAATGACCTTCGCTGATCTGCGGTGATACGACCTGACGCCCAGTAGCTGCGTCGGAGCCAGGTGTGAGTGGAGTCACTGTAGCGAGGAGGACTCATTTCGGCAAGGTATCGACCCTGTTCCGAAAGGACACGACGTGATTACGGCAGATGTTGGCAAGCCCGTGAAAGCAGCCGGATATGACAGCTTTTGATCGCTTATGAAGGGCCATTCGGGCAGGTCGATGCTGCTCGCCGTACGCAGCGACGAAAACGGCCGCCGACCGCGTGGAGCGGTCGACGGCCGAAGGCGTCGGGTGGAGCGGGGCTGTCGTTAGCGGCCGGGGGCGGGGGCGGTCGAGCCGCGGACCACCAGCTCGGGCTCGAACAGCAACTCGTCGTGCAGCACGCCGGCACCCTCGATCTGGGTGACCAGCAGGTCAACGGCAGCCTGCCCCATCGTCTCGATCGGCTGCCGCACCGTGGTCAGCGGCGGGTCGGTGCACGTCATGAACGCGGAGTCGTCGAAGCCCACCACCGACACGTCTGCCGGCACCGAGCGCCCCAACCGCCGGGCCGCCCGGATCGTGCCCAACGCCAGGACGTCACTTGCGCAGATGATGCCTGTCACGCCCCGCTCGACAAGTTTCGTCGCGGCGACCCGCGCACCCTCCATCGAGAAGCTGGACCGCTCGACACACTCGGCGTCGGCCTCGTCCCAGCCCGCGGCCCGGATCATCGCGTCCAGCTTGCGTCGGGACGGCACGTGCCCCTCCGGGCCGAGCACCATCCCGATCCGTTCGTGCCCGAGCGAACGCAGGTGCCCGTACGCCTGCTCGACCGCGACCGCGTCGTCGGTGGAGACACGTGGGAAAGCCAGCTCGTCCACGCCCGCGTTGACAAGCACGACGGGAAGGCCCCGGTCGGTCAGTCGACGGTAGTGGTCGTGTCGGGCGTCGGCGAGCGCGTACGAGCCACCGGCGAAGATCACCCCGGAGACCTGGTGGTCGAGGAGCATCTCCACGTAGTCCATCTCGGACACGCCGCCGATGGTCCGGGCGCAGAGGGCCGGGGTGTAGCCGCGCTGGGCGAGCGTCCCGGTGACCACCTCGGCCAGCGCCGGGAAGATCGGGTTCTGCAACTCGGGCAGCACCAGCCCGACCAGTCGGGCGCGTTCGCCCCGCAGTTTCGTCGGCCGCTCGTAACCGAGCACGTCGAGCGCGGTCAGCACGGCGGTCCGGGTCGCCTCGGAAACCCCGTCACGGCCGTTGAGCACCCGACTGACGGTGGCCTCGCTGACGCCCGCCTTCTTGGCAACTTCAGTCAACCGCTTGGTCACGGTCGCAATCGTACGTCACCATCGTGAAAGAAATGAACAGCAAAATGCGCAGCGTTTGCCGTCCGGCTGCCGTAATCTTCCGTTCGTCGTACGGGGGGCATCGGCCGACGAGGCCCGCAAGCTGGTCGTACGCCAGATGCCACCGAGCGCGCCACGAGCAGCGGCCCCACAGGTGAAGACCCGACGCCGCCCTCCCCTACTGGGGTGTTGGTAAGAACCGAGACACCAGGGGCCAATTAGTTGATCTTCGTGGGCGGCCGGCGGGGGTTGAGCTGGTGTCCCCGTAGGGGACCGCTCACCGGGCATCGGTCGAGGTGGTCGGCGTGGTCGCTCCACCGGCTTTGCAGGGTCGGGGCAGGCGACTGATGGTGCTCCACTGTGTGAGTCGGGGTGCCTGCGCCATCCCAGCCCAGGGCTTTGTCAACGCCCGGGATGACCGCGGGCCCGTTACCCCCGGCACCGGGGGTAACGGGCTCATCTGCGAGCTGGTCTACCCGAGACAGATGGCGACGGCCGTAAGGTTTTGAGCCGTCGTTCCCCGGTTGGAGCCTCGTACCGCCCAGCCGTTGCCCGACGCGAACGAGTCAGTGAGGAAGATGTCGAACCCGGATGTCTGTCCGCCTCCTCCGGTGATGATCGTGCCAGCGGGGCAGGTAGCGAAGGAGATGTTGTTCGCGCCCGCCAGCACTGTTACGGAAGTCCCTGTCGTTTGAGACAGTGCAGTCATCCCGGACGGCTTCTTACTCGAGGCGGGACTGGTGTCAGCCGCGTTCGCCCCGCTCAGAGGAACGACCAGCAGAAGACCAATGACCGATATTGCCGCTGCGCTGCTGATGAACAACTTCTTCTTCTGCACGCCTGGTTCTCCCATCGATTGCTGAACACGAGAGACATTCGACCGGACGGTCCGCAGCAGACTACTAACAGCCAGTGATCAGTTACATCGTCAGATGCAGATCTAAAGATGGGCCAAAGTTCGACGCATGACCCCGGCAGGCAACAAAGACGTGACAGGCCTCGACCTTCCACCCACTCACCGACTTTGGCACCGGGGCCGGATCCGGCGCCAGCAACAGATCCACCCCGCCGCAGCGGAAGCCCGAGAGTCGATGTGCGACCCCGGCGTCCAGGTAAGGCTCCCAACTCCACGACCCACACGCGCCCGGGTACACCCCCGCATCAACTGCGCCACTCCGGGCTGACCCATCTGGCTGCCAAGGCCGGCGCCCAAGACTCGCAGCAACATCAGGGATGTTGCTGCCTCACGCAGGCCGGAGGCAGCAACATCCGGGAAGTTGCTCGGATCTTGGGCGAACGGCGCGAGGCGCACGGCGCACGGCGGGCGTCAGGACAGGTCGTGCAGGGCCGCCTCGATGGCGCGGTGAAAGGTCGGGTAGGCGTAGATCATGTGGCGGAGCTGACTCAGCGGCACCGCCGCGTGCACCGCCACCACCAGCGCGGAGAGCACCTCGCCGCCGGCCGGGCCGACCGAGGTCGCGCCGATCAGCACGCCCTGGTCGGCGTCCGCGACGAGCTTGATGAACCCGTCGTCGCCGACCCGGTGGATCCAACCTCGGGTGGAGCTGCCGAGCTTCGTGAAACCGACCTGCACGTTGATGCCCCGCTCGCGGGCCTGCCGCTCGGTGAGCCCGACCGCGCCCACCTCGGGATCGGTGAAGGTCACCCGGGGAAGCGCACGGTAGTCGGCTCGCGGGACGGTGCCGGCCGAGCCGCTCGACCCGCTTGCGGCCAGTGAGCTGGACGCCCCCATCGCGCCACCGACCACGCTTGACGTGCCGCTGGCGTCCGCTCCCGCCGCTGCCTGTCGGGCACGGGCCAAGATGTCGGCGATCACGATGCCCGCCTGGTACATGGCGATGTGGGTGAAGGCCCCCTCGCCGGTCACGTCGCCGACCGCCCAGACGTCGTCGGTGACGTGCAGACGGTCGTCGACCGGCAGGTAACGCTGGCTGGCGTCCACTCCTATCGTGTCCAACCCGAGTTCTTCCAGGTGGGCCTTGCGCCCGGTGACCACCAGCAGCCGGTCGGCGGTGAACTCGGCGCCGCCGCCACCGTGCAGGGTGAACCGGGTCCCGTCGTGCGCGACCCGCTCGGCGCGTACCCCGGTGTGGATCTCCACGCCGTCGGCGCGCAGCGCCGCGGCGGCGACGTCGGACGCCTCCGGCTCCTCGACGGCCAGCACCCGGTCGAGTGCCTCCACCACGGTGACGCGTACCCCGAAGCGGGCGAAGACCTGGGCGAGTTCCAGCCCGATCGCGCCGCCGCCGAGCACCAGCAGGGTCTCCGGCAGTTGGTCGGCCTCGATCGCCTGGTGGTTGGTCCAGTACGGGGTGTCGGCCAGGCCGTCGATCGGCGGCACCGACGGACGGGTGCCGGTGCCCACCACGACCCCGTGCCGGGCCTCGAACACCTGGTCACCGACGCGGACCCGGCGCGGGCCGTCGAACCGGCCACTGCCCCGCACCAGCCGACCACCCAGGCCCGTGAACCGGTCGGCCGCGACCGTGTCGTCCCAGGTGTCGGTGGCCTCCTCGCGGATCCGCTTCGCCACCGGCGCCCAGTCCGGCTGGACCTGCGCCGTCCCGGCCAGGCCGTCGACCCGACGGGCCTCGGCGAGCGCGTTGGCGGCCCTGATCATCATCTTGCTGGGAATGCAGCCCCAGTACGGGCACTCCCCACCGACCAGGTCCCGTTCGACGCCGACGACACTCAGGCCGGCCTCGGCGAGTCGCTCGGCGACCTCCTCGCCGCCGACCCCGAGCCCCACCACCACAACATCCACCAGCTCCGGCTCCGCCACCGCAACAGCATCCCCCAGCGACACCGCCGCAACCACCGGGGCGGACGAAAAGTCGGCACGCTCACCGGTCCGGGGCGCCTACGGTGACGGGATGCACGCACGCTTCGCTCCGGTCCGGGACTGTTTCCACGACCTGTTCACCTCCGGCCGGGAGACCGGCGCCGGCCTGACCATCTGGTACGACGGACAGCCCGTCGTCGACCTGGTCGGCGGTTTCCGGACCGGCGCCGGGCCGGACGGCGAACCGTGGCGGCCGGACACACGTGCCAACGTCTACTCGGTCGGCAAGCCGGTGGCCGCGCTCGGTCTGCTGATGCTCGTCGACCGGGAGCGGGTGGACCTCGACGCGCCCGTCGAGCGGTACTGGCCGGAGTTCCGCACCCCCGCCACCGTGCGCCAGGTGTTGTCGCACACCGCCGGGCTGCCGACCTTTCCGGTGCCCCGGCCCGCCGCCGCGATCGCCGACTGGGCGCTGCTGGCCGGCGACCTGGCCGCCGCCGACCCGGAGTGGTCGCCGGGCTCGGTGGCCGGCGAGCACGCCTGGACGTACGGGCACCTGGTGGGTGAGCTGGTCCGCCGGGTCGACGGGCGGTCGGTGGGCCGGTTCCTGGCCGAGGAGATCGCCGGTCCGTGGCGACTCGACCTCGGTTTCGGGCTGACCGAGGCGGACCAGCGCCGCTGCGCCGAGATGCGCTACGGCGATCCGGGCTGGCCGGGTCGGAAGCTCGGCGAGCCGGGCTCGCTGCGGGCCCGGGCGATGGGCAACCCGGCCGGTGGACTGGACGTGGCCGTGCTGAACAGCCCGCTGTGGCGGGGCGCCGAGATGCCGGCAGTCAACCTGCACGCGACCGCGTCCAGCCTGGCCCGGCTCTACGCCGGCCTGCTCGCCGGCGGCACCCTGGACGGCGTCCGGCTGTTCAGCGCGGAGCTGGTGGCGGAGGCGACAGGGGTCCAGTACGACGGGCCGGACCTGGTGCTGGACCGTCAGGCCCGCTGGACGCTGGGCATGCAGTGGGAGCCCGACGGCAGTTGGGGCATGGGTGGGCTCGGCGGCAGCAGCGCGTGGGCCGACCCGGAGCGCGGCTACACCATCGCGTACGCCACGGCGCAGCTCGCCGAGCACGACCGGGTCGACGAACTGGCCGAGGCGCTGCACTCGGTGCTCTGATCAGCGCAGCCAGACGGGGTCGGTGCCCGGCACCGCGAGCGGCGGCGGATAGTCCAGGCCGCGCCGGAGCTGCTCGGGCAACTTCCACGGTTGGTGGATGGCCTTGCCCTGCACGGTCGCCAGCTCCGGCACCCACCGGCGCACGTAGTCGCCGGCCGGGTCGTACCGTTCGGCCTGCCGGACCGGGTTGAACCCCCGGTACGGCTTCGTGTCGTTGCCGGTGCCGGCGACCCACTGCCAGTTGCCGGAGTTGTTGGCCACGTCCCCGTCGAGCAGAAAGCGGAAGAACACCTTCACCCCCGCACGCCAGTCCTGCCCGAGGTGCTTGGTCAGGTAGCCCGCGGTGATCAACCGGGCCCGGTTGTGCATCCAGCCCTGCGTACGCATCTGCCGCATCCCGGCGTCGACGATCGGCATCCCGGTCCGCCCCTCGGCCCAGGCGGCCAGCGCGTCGTCGTCGTAGCGCCACCGCTCGGTGGCACCCCGCCGGTACGCCGCTGTCGAGATCTCCGGGAAGGCGGCGGTGACCTGGTAGTAGAAGTCCCGCCAGCAGATCTGCCGGACGAACGGCCCGGACCGGTCTCCGGCGCGACCGGCCACCGCCAGCGGGGACACGCAGCCGAAGCGCAGGTACGGGCTGAGTCGGGAGGTGTCGTCGCCGGCCATGTCGTCGTGCTGGTCGCCGTAGCGGTCCAGGTCGGGCAGCCAGTCGGTGAGCCGCTGCCGGGCGACCCGCTCGCCGCCGACCGCCGCGTCCGGCGAGTCCCCGGCCGGCGGCTTCGGCAGGCTGCCCACGCGCACACCGCCGGGCAACGTCACCCGGCGCGGCGCGGCCAACTCCTCGCGCCACCGGTTGGCCGCCCAGGCCCGGTGGTACGGGCTGAACACCCGGTAGTGGTCGCCGCCACCACCGGGCCGCAACGCGCCGGGCTCGACCACGGTCAGCCCGGGAAACAGTCGCAGGTGCAGCCGGTGGCGCTCACACTCGGCGCGCAGCCGCCGCTCCCGACGGCGGGCGTAGTGGCTGACGTCGGCGGAGAGCGCGACAGCGGTGGCACCGACCTCACCGGCCAGCCGGATCGTCTCGGCCACCGGGTCACCGTGGCGTACCACCAGGTCGCCGCCGCGCTCGCGCAGCTCGGCGCGAAGGTCGGCGAGGGCCTGGTGCAGGAACCGGGTGCGGTTGGCCGACAGGTCGGCCAGCTCCGGGTCGAGCACGTACAGCGGCACCACCCGGTCGAAGGCCGCGCAGGTGGTGGCCAGCGCCGGGTGGTCGTGTACCCGCAGGTCGCGGGTGAGGAGCACGATCGCGGTGCCGGCGGTCACCGGGCCTCCGGGTCGACAGTCGGCCCGGGGATGGTGACCGGCGTACCGGTCGAGCTGAGCAGGGCGCGTGCGGCCACCGCCATCCGTCGCCGCTGCGGCACCACGGCCCGCCGGGCGAAGACGTCGTAGTCCTGCGCGGCGACCTCGTCGAGGATGCCGCCGTAGAGGGCGTACGCGGTGCGCATGCAGGCCTGCGAGGCCGGCGCCAGCATGGTGATGCCCGGCGCGGCGGCCGCGTAGTGCGCCTGGGCGCGGGTCACCTCGTACTCGATCAGCTCCCGGGTCCGGGGCGTGCCGCGGCCCCGGGCGCGGGCCTCGACCAGCTCGTCGCGGGTGACCCCGAACTTCGCCAGGTCCTCGTCTGGCAGGTAGGTGCGGCCCCGGTCGAGGTCCTCCGCGACGTCCCGGATGAAGTTGGTGAGTTGGAAGGCGAACCCGAGTTGCCGGGCCGGCTCCCGTGCCGCCGCCGGGTCGGAGCTGCCCAGGATCGGCAGCATCATGGTGCCGATGACCGCCGCCGAGCCCTCCATGTAGTCGAGCAGGTGGTCGTAGGTCGGGTAGGCGGTGACGGTCAGATCCATCGCCATGCTCTTCAGAAACGACGCAAAGTCGTCCCGGTCGAGATCGAAGACGGCGATCGTGTGCAGCACGGCCGGCATCAGCGGGTCGGCGACCGACGCGCCGCGCAGGCCAGCGACGAACTGGCTGGCCCAGTCGTCCAGGCGGGCGGCCCGCTCGGCCGGCGGCAGGTCCTCGGTACGGTCGACGATCTCGTCCGCGTAGCGGGTGAAACCGTAGAGGGCGTGCACATGTCGTCGTTTCCATGCGGGCAGCAGTCGGGTGGCGAGATAGTAGGTGCGGCCGTGACGTTTGTGCAGCTCACGGCACCGGTCATAGGCAGCGGTGAGATCAGTTTCCACCGGCCCTCCCTCATTTATCGACGCACCAATCGACGCAACTCGTAGCCTAGGGTACGCTCAGCCGCATGGCCAACGACGCAGTTGCGGGCAATGCGACTCGTATGGCGGCGGCAGCGCAGGCCGACCGGGACGACCCGGTCCGGGCCGTGCTGGCCGCGTACACCCATGAGCTGGTCACGGCGGTCGACGAGACCCTGACGGCCTTCCTCGACGCCGAGGTCGACTCCCTCACCGAGATCGACACCTCGATGGGCGCCTTCGCCGCCTCCGCGCGAGAGGCAGTCCTCCTCGGCGGCAAGCGGATCCGGCCCACGTTCGCCTACTGGGGTTGGCGCGGGGCGGTCGGCGGCGCCGAGGCCCTGTCGCCCGTGCTGCCCGCGCTTGCCGCGCTGGAGTTGCTGCACACCTTCGCCCTGGTGCACGACGACGTGATGGACGCCTCCACCACCCGTCGCGGCCGGCCCACCGCACACGTCGCGCTCGCCGACCAGCACGTCCAGGCCGGCCACCGCGGTGATCCCGGGCGGTTCGGCGAGGCCGTGGCTGTGCTCATCGGCGACCTCTGCATGGTCTGGGCCGACCAGTTGCTGGCCCACGCCACGGTGCCGTCGGCCCGACTGTTCGAGGTGCGGCGCTGCTACGACCAGATGCGGGTGGAGACGGTGGCCGGGCAATATCTCGACGTGCTCGGCGAGAACGACCCGGCGAGTTGGTCGGTCGACCGGGCGCTGCGGGTGGCCCGCTACAAGACCGCCAGCTACACGGTCCAGCGCCCACTGCTCTTCGGCGCCTGCCTGGCCGGGGTGCCCGCCGACGACCCGCTGGTCTCCGCGTACACCCGCTACGGCCTGGCCGTCGGCGAGGCGTTCCAGCTCCGCGACGACCTGCTCGGCGTCTACGGCGACCCGGCGGCCACCGGCAAGCCGGCCGGTGACGACCTGCGCACCGGCAAGCCGACCGCGCTGCTCATGCTGGCCCGGGAGCTGGCCACACCGGCCCAGCTCACGGCGTTGGAGCGGGCCGCCGACGGGCCGGTCGACACCCTCGCCGAGCTGGTCGCCGAGACCGGCGCGGTGACCCGGGTGGAGCAGATGATCGCCGAGCGGGTCGGCGACGCGCTGGCCGCGCTCGACGCCGCACCCGTGGACCAGACGGCGCGGACCGCGCTGACCGGGCTGGCCACCGCCGCTGCCAACCGGCGGGCCTGATGAGCGACTTGAACGAGGAGGTGGTCACGTGCGGACGGTGACAGGACGGACGGACCGGGTGGTGGTCGTCGGGGCCGGCCTGGGCGGGCTCGCCTGCGCGCTGCACCTGGCCGGCAGCGGGCGACAGGTCACTGTGCTGGAGCGTGAGCCGGTGCCCGGCGGGCGGGCCGGCCGGCTCGCCGTGGACGGCTACGAGTTCGACACCGGCCCGACCGTGCTCACCATGCCCGACCTGATCGCCGAGGCGCTCGGCGCGGTCGGTGAGGAGCTGCGCGACTGGCTCGACCTGACCCCGCTCGATCCGGCCTACCGGGCCTACTACCCCGACGGCTCGACCCTGGACGTGCTCACCGACACCGCGCGGATGGCCGCCGAGATCTCCCGGGTCTGCGGGCCGCGCGAGGCCGACGGCTACCTGCGGTTCGTCGAGTACGCGCGGGAGTTGTGGCGGCTGGAGCGCACCGACTTCATCGAGCGCAACCTGGACGCGCCCACCGACCTGATCACCGGCAACCTCCTCAAGCTGCTCGGCGGCGGGGCCTTCCGACGCCTCCAGACGAAGATCAACCAGTTCTTCCGGGACCCGCGTACCCAGCGGATCTTCTCCTTCCAGGCCATGTACGCAGGCCTCGCGCCGCACGACGCGCTCGCCATCTACGCGGTCATCGCGTACCTCGACTCGGTGGCCGGGGTCTACTTCCCGCGCGGCGGCATCCACGCCGTCTCCAAGGCCATGGCGGGCGCCGCCGAGAAGCACGGTGTGCAGATCCGGTACGACACGACGGTGACCCGGGTGGAGACGGTGAACGGCCGTGCCACAGGTGTGCTCACCGCCGACGGCGAGTTGGTGCGGGCGGACGTCGTGGTGCTCAACCCCGACCTGCCGATCGCCTACCGGGACCTGCTCCCCGCCGCTCCGCAGCGCCGGCTCACCTACTCACCGTCCTGCGTCGTTCTGCATGTCGGCTCCCGGCAGGGATATGACAAGATCGCCCATCACAACATCCATTTCGGACGCGCGTGGAAGGGCACCTTCGATGAGGTCATCCGGCGGGGCGAGCTGATGACCGACCCGTCGCTGTTGGTGACCAACCCGAGCCGGACCGACCCGTCGGTGGCCCCACCCGACCGGCACACCTATTACGTGCTGGCCCCCGTGCCCAACCTGCACCGGGCCCCGTTCGAGTGGCGCGGCGACCTGACCCAGCGCTACGGCGACCAGCTGATCGGCACCCTGGAGGAGCGCGGTTACGTCGGTTTCGGCGCCGGGGTCGAGGTGCTGCGGGCGATCACCCCCGCCGAGTGGGAGGAGCAGGGGATGGCCGCGGGCACCCCGTTCGCCGCCGCGCACACACTCTTCCAGACCGGCCCGTTCCGCCCGTCGAACCTGCACCGCGACCTGCCGAACGTGGTCTTCGTCGGCTCCGGCACCCAGCCCGGGGTGGGCGTGCCGATGGTGCTCATCTCCGGCAAGCTCGCCGCTGGCCGGATCACTGGGGAAGGCCGATGACAAGCCGCGAGGAGCACCTGGTCGAGCTGGTCGACGAGACCGGCAAGGCCCACGGCGAGTTGACGGTCGCGGCCGCACACCAGCCCCCGGGGCAACTGCACCGGGCCTTCTCGGTGCTGCTGGTGGACCCGGACGGTCAGGTGCTGCTCCAACGCCGGGCCGCCGTCAAGACCCGGTTCCCGTTGCGGTGGGCCAACTCCTGCTGCGGCCACCCCCGGCCGGGCGAGTCGCTCGCCGAGGCGGCCAACCGGCGGCTGCGTGAGGAGTTGGGCGCGGGCCCGGTCGAGTTGACCGAGGTCGGCGTCTACGTCTACTACGCCGAGGACCCGGCCACCGGTCGGGTCGAATTCGAGTACGACCACGTGCTGCGGGGCGATTTCCTGCCGGCGGCCCCACTGCTGCCGGACCCGGACGAGGTCGCCGAGTTGCGGTGGGCCGACCCCGCCGCACTCGAAGCCGAGCTGGACCTCGACCCGCGGTCGTACGCGCCCTGGCTGGGCGGGGTGGTGAACCGGCTACTGCACCCCTCGGGCGCCGCGTCGGGCGCACCCGCTCCGGCCGTGACCCCGCCCGGATCGTCGGCGGATGACACGGCGGAGCGGTCGGGTGGTCGATGAGGCGCTGAGCGCGGGCGCGGTCGCACGCCGGCTGGGGGTCGCGGTGACGACCCTGCGCACCTGGCATCAGCGCTACGGGCTCGGGCCCAGCGAGCACATCCCCGGTCACCACCGCCGGTACACGCCCAGCGACCTGGCCCGCCTTGAGATCATGCGACGGCTCACCGCCGAGGGGGTGAGCCCCGCCGAGGCGGCCCGCTGGGCCCGCCAGGCACCCGATCCGATGCCCACCGACACCGTCGCCCCCAGCCGGATCCAGCGACCGGGCCGGGACGGCGGCGGCACCATCCCGGTGGGCCGCGCCGGACCGGCAGCCCGCGGGTTGGCCCGCGCCGCCATGCGGTTGGACGCGGCGGCGATCAGCGAGACGATCGCGCACGCCCTGGCGGCTGGCGGGGTCATCACTACCTGGGAGGGCCTGCTGCGCCCGGTCCTCGCCGGCATCGGCGAACGCCACGCCGCCACCGCAGGTCTCATCGAGGTGGAACACCTGGTGTCCCGCTGCATCTCGGAGGCGCTCGCGGCGGCCAGTCGGGCCACGGTTCCCACCGGGCCGGCCCGCATCCTGCTCTCCTGCGCGGACGAGGAGCAGCACACCCTGCCGCTGGAGGCGCTGGCCGCCGCTCTCGCGGAGGCCGGGGTCAGCTACCGGACGCTCGGCGCCCGGGTGCCGGTCGCCGCCCTCCTGGAGGCGGTCAACCGGACCGGACCGGCCGCCGTGGTGCTCTGGTCGCACACCAGGGCCACCGCCGACCCGGGTCAGCTCAGCGCGCTGCTGGCGGCACCCCGCCGCCCGTTGCTGGTGCTCGCCGCCGGCCCCGGTTGGCGCGCCGACACGCTGCCGGCGGGTGTGGTGCGGCCAATCGACCTGGCCGAGGCCGTCTCGCTCGCCGTCGCGGTCCGTGACTCGCTGGACCAGTCGAGGCGTGACTGACCGCACTGTCGCCCGGGCGACGGCGTGAACTACCGTCGGGGTTTCCGCCTACCCCCGACCCCTCCGGGAGCGAGCAGATGCAAGCCCGCGCCGTTCTGGCGTCCGTTCTCGCCATGGCGCTGGTCTTGTCCGGTTGTGCCCAACCGGACCGCACCATCGCAGCCGCCGGCGCACCGCAGCCGGTGGAATCGACGACGCCCAAACCGTCGCCGCACCCCACCATCGCCAAGCCGCCCAAGCCTCCGCTGCGGCCACTGCCGGCCAAGCTCCCCGCCGGCCTGCGACGCACCACCGGCGCGCGCCCGGTGGTCCTGACCTTCGACGACGGGCCCAACCCGGCCTGGACGCCAAAGGTGCTCGACCAACTGCGAGCCGCAAAGGTGACGGCCACCTTCTGCGTCGTCGGTCGCGAGGTGCAGCGTCACCCCGAGCTGGTCCGCCGGATCATCCGCGAGGGACACCAGCTCTGCAATCACAGTTGGCGGCACGACCTCGACCTGGCCCGGCGACCGGTCGCCGAGATCAGGGCCGACCTGGACCGCACCAACAGGGCCATCCAGGCGGCGGCACCCGGGGCGAAGGTGTCCTTCTACCGGCAGCCGGGCGGCCGGTGGACATCGGAGGTGCTCGGGGTGGCGAAGGATCTCGGCATGCTCCCCCTGCACTGGTCGGTCGACCCACAGGACTGGGACAAGCCGAACGCGGCCACGATCGGCAAGCGGGTCCACGCCGCCGCGCGCCCCGGAGCCATCGTGCTGCTGCACGACGGGGGCGGCAATCGGGCTGCGACGCTCGCCGCCTGCCCCGGTCTGATCGCGGACCTGAAGCAGCGCTTCGGCGTCGCCCAGCTCCGCTAGACCATCGTTGACCTGCGGTTATGACCCGATCCAAGCCCCTGCCGATACCGATTTTGTTGACCGACCCGGCATCACGTATGCTTTCCAAGCCTCCGGCGGGGCCGGATGGGAGCAAGTCCGCTTGAAGTTGCAAATGTGCAATGATGGCGGGGCCGCCCTCATCGTCTAGCGGCCCAGGACGCCGCCCTTTCAAGGCGGTAGCACGGGTTCGAATCCCGTTGGGGGCACGACCGGCGCAAGCCGGAGCAACACAAGCTAGGTCCTGTGGAGCAGTTGGAGTGCTCGCCGCCCTGTCAAGGCGGAGGTCGCGGGTTCAAGTCCCGTCAGGACCGCAGCGCTAGACGCCGCGCCTCGCGCGGCGTTCTGCGTATCGGAGCATGTCTCCCTGCCGCCGGTTCGTCCGGTTGTTGGGTAACATGGGCCGAGCGACACGGCCAGGTAGCTCAGTTGGTACGAGCGTCCGACTGAAAATCGGAAGGTCGGCGGTTCGACCCCGCCCCTGGCCACATAGCCTTTCGCCGGGCTACAGAGGTCCCCACCAGCGGAAACGCAGGTGGGGATCTTGCTGTTCGGGCACCTCTTCCCGGCGGCCGCCGAATAGTGATCCACCCGGCTTCCCGGATATCGCGGCATCCGAGTGCGCGGGATGCCGCGAGATTGCCAAACCCGAGTCGATCACGAGTTGGTGGCGGGTCCGACTGCCTTGGTGGCGGGTCCGGCTGCCCGGCCGTCAGTCGCCGCGCCCCTGCTGGCGGTGCTGCGCCATGCCGCTCTGGATCGCCTCCCACACGCTGCGCCCGGCCTGTCGCAGCGTCTCCCCCGCCTGCTCGGCGAGCTGAGCAGCGCTCTGCGCCGCGGCCTGTGCCCCACCCCGGGGACCACTACCGTCGTCACCAGCTCCGGACGGGCTCGGCCCGGTGGCGGACGGCCGACCGGGTCGGTTGCGGGCTTGCCCGGTCGACGACTCCGTCGGGCCCCCGGCACCCCGACCCGACCCCGACGACGACTCCGCCGGACCCTCGGCACCCCGACCCGACCCCGACGACGACTCCGCCGGGCCCCCGGTGCCCCGCCCCGCCCCGGACGGCCGCTGCCCATCGCCCGGACCTGCCGGTCGCTGCCCATCCGGGTGGTGCCGCTCCCCGTGTCGCCGGCCCGTCGGGTGGTGGCCCTGCGTTCCGTCGGACTCCGGCCGTAGCTGGTCGCCTGGCCCACGGCCACCGGCTCGGAACCCAGGTCCCCCGGCGCTGGGTCCCGGGCCACCAGCGTGCGGCTCAGGGCCTCCCGCAGGTGGCCCCGAACCCGGCCGACCAATACCCGGCCGACCCGCTCCTGGCCGACCCATCCCCGGTCGATCGGCACCCCCTCGGTCGCCACCCGACCGATCGCCGCCCGACCAATCGCCACCCGACCGATCGCCGCCCGACCAATCGCCACCCGACCGATCGCCACCCGACCAATCGCCACCCGACCGATCGCCACCCGACCGATCGCCACCCGACCGGTTGGCTTCCGCGCGGACCGGGCCGACGACGGTGCCGGCGGAGCCCACCTGCTGGCCCGGCCCGCCGGGTACGCCGCCGGAGCGGCGCGCCGACGCCTCGACCGAACCGGCCGCCTGGGCTGACTGCTCTGCGCCGCGGTTCACGTCGTCGAGGGTGGTGACAGCCGTCCGAGCGAGCGCCTCGATGATCTGCGGGTTGTGGTCGAGGGTGTCGAGCGCTCGCCCGAGGATCCTGGTCAACTGCTCCAACCGCACGCGTAGTTGCGCCTCGGCGTGCACCCCGTTGATGTCCAGCTCACCACCGCTCAGGTGCACCCGTACGCCGGCGTCGACCTGGATCAGGTTGGCTACCCGGGCCCGCAGCGACAGGTCGGCGTCCAGGCCGTCGACCGCCAGCCGGATCGAGTCGACGGAGACCTTCGGAATGTCGAGCAGGACGTCCGGGTCCACCCGGTCCGGCTCCCGCTGCTGCGCGCTCTCGCTCATGCTCTCCCGCCCGCCTGCACACCGGCCCGGTCGTCCGGGCCGTTCGGCGCGGTTACCCGCTTTCCGGCCGGGCATCCCGTCCGTGGCGAATCGACAACGGCCTGTCCGGAAAGCGGGCATCGCACGAAGCTGCACACGCGGGCATCAGACGGTATGGTCCGGTCCTATGGGACAGGAAGAGACTGATCCGGCCGACATCCGGCAGGACGGCGACCGGTTCTCCTTACGGTGCAGCCTCCACGTCCCGGTCTCCGCCGAGCGCGCGTTCGCGGTCTTCACCGACGAGCTGACCGACTGGTGGGTCACCGAATACACCTGGTCCGGCCCGGATGCCCTCGCCGAGCTGGGCATGGAACCGCGGGCTGGCGGGATGCTCTACGAGATCGGCCCGTACGGCTTCCGCGCCGACTGGGGTCGGGTGCTCACCTGGGACCCGCCTCGCCGGTTGGTCTTCGTCTGGCAGATCGGCCCCGACCGGGCGCCGGTGCCGGATCCGGCCCGCGCGAGCGAGGTCGAGGTGCTGTTCCAGGCCGAGGGGCCGGAGCGCACCCGGGTCGAGCTGGAGCATCGACACTTCGACAGGCACGGCGAGGCAGCCGAGGGATATCGCGAGGCCCTCACCGCCGGCTGGCACGAGTTGCTCACCCGCTACGTCGCGACGGTGTCACGCCACCAGCCCACCACCCCCGCCTGACCGTCGCCCCAGGATCGTCGGAGCCCGAGCCACGACCACCGAGCCACCGGCGGTCAGCAGCGGCCTGGGCACCGGCCCTGAGCGTCACGCGGCCGTCAGTGGCCGAGTTGCCGTGCCGGTGTGGTGGTGCCGCCGAGGTCCCGACCACCCAGGTCCGCGTGGCGGCCGGCCTCCGCACCCGACCCGAAGCCGGTGCCGCCCAACCTGCGTGGCGGCGCGGTGCGCAGCCGTGGGTACTGCTCGGCGAGCCGCCGCTGCACCCGGTCGGAC
This sequence comes from Micromonospora sp. DT228, assembly GCF_049841595.1. Classification (NCBI taxonomy): domain Bacteria; kingdom Bacillati; phylum Actinomycetota; class Actinomycetes; order Micromonosporales; family Micromonosporaceae; genus Micromonospora; species Micromonospora sp. DT228. The sequence continues at coordinate 199,445 of NZ_JBNCKO010000003.1, read as the reverse complement.
CGGTCGGCCAGCACCAGCGCCACCGATGGGGCCCCCGACTCGCTGGCCGCCGCCGTCTCCGCCGCCCAGAGCCGGCCTCCGATCACCTCCGCGAAACCGGCCAGCCACGACCGGCGGAAGGCGGCGGGATGGTCGTCGGCCGGCACCGCGGTGGCGGCCAGGCCGTGCGCCGCCTGCACAAGCAGTGAGGTGAAGAGCAGGTCCACCCGTTCCAGATCGCTGGCGAAGCCGAACAGGTGCAGCGCGAAGCCGTTGCCCTGCCGGCGGCGGACGCAGCGGCAGCGCAGTGGTTCGGCGACCGCGGCGAGCAGGCCGACCTTGTCGCGGGCGTACGGGGCGACGACGTCCAGGACCCGGTCGCCGACCGGGTCGGTGGTCGGATCACGGGCGGCGAGCAGCGCCCGGTCCACGCCGTAGCGGGCGATCAACTCGGTCGCCTTGGCGGTGAACGCCTCCGCCTCGGCAGGCGTGCAGGCCGGGTCCTCGGCCTGGGCGAGCAGCTTACGCACCTTGCTCAGCATGGCCTCGGACATGACTACAGAGCTATCACACGGGTCGGACACCACCGGGGCCGCGCCGCAATCAATCGATCGCTATCATCGTCACGATTGATGATCAGTCCTACACGGACGGTCAACCCACCGCTTCCGGAGGAACGCATGGCATCCCCCACCGCTCGGCTGTTCGCCGTCGCCACGGCCACCGCACTGCTCTTCGCCGGCGCACCCGCGCAGGCCGAACCGACCGGATCGGTAGCACCTGTCACCGCCGGGCCGAACGTCTTCGCCCCGCTCGCCACCTGTTACGGCGGGGCGGTCCGGTCCTTCTTCCAGACCGGCCGCTACGGCGGCCAGGCCGGCCAGTTCCGCACCACGACCCGCTGTCGCGACATCAACGTCCGCAACGCGAGCGTGTACGCCACCGAGGCGTGCGTGATCTTCGTCGACAAGACGAGCGCCTGCAACTACTGGACCTACCTCCCGCCCAACTCGGGCTGGACCACGGTGGCGACAAACGTCCGGGACGGCGTGAACTTCCAGGTCCGCTTCGAGAACCTCCGGTACGAGTACGAGCCGCTGATCGCGTACCACGCGTTCTGAGTCACGCCGCGCGGGCGCGGCGTCCGCCCCGCCGGACGTCGCGACCCGACGGGTGTCACTCGGCGCGGCTGCGCAGGGTGGCGATCGTCGAGCCGGCGAGGGTGAGCAGGCAGTCCGGGAGCAGCCCGTCGGCCGCCGCGGCGCCGAACAGCGCCTCTCCGGTCGGTTCGTCCCGATTGGCGTACGCGCTGACGAAGCGGGCCACCCAGCGGGTGTCGTAGTCGGCCTGGTCGATGCCCGGGAAGTCGAGCGCTGCCCCGCTGGCGGCTGGCGCGTCGCCGACCATCGTCGCGGCCAGGCACCAGGCCACCCCGTACGCGCCGCTGAGGCCAGCTCGGTCGACGACCGCGTCGAATGCTCCCACCACCGCGTCCCCATCTCCGGTCAGCGCCGAGCGGAGCACGGCGGTCGCGTCGTCGAACGTCTGCTGTGGTAGGTCCGTCACGCAGCGCACAGTAGGACGGGCGGTCAAGCGACCCGACGCTCGTCACTGTCCGTGTTCAACGCGAGCTACCTGCGCTTTACGCCACCTCCACGGTCCCGCCGATGGCCTCGGCACGCTAATGTGCGCAGCGGACCTTCGCCGGAGGAAGGACGACCATGTTCGTATCACGCCGCTCGCGGGTAGCCTCACTGGCTGCCTGCGCGACGATCCTGCTCGCCACAAGCGCCTGCGGGGATGACAAGGCCAAGGAGACAAGCGCCCAACAGGTGCGCCTCTATGGCACGGACGGCAACATGCTCAACTCCTACCCCGCGGAGTTGAAGGATCGCGCAAGTCTCGTCGACGGGATGAAGGGCACCACGCCACTCGTACCGCTGCCCGACGATTTCAAGAGCCGACTGAAGGCCGTCAATCCGGCGCTGACGGACTACGTGTACTCCGCCGAGACGTACGACGCGGTGGTTGTCGCCGTGCTCGCCGCCCAGCTGGCCGGCAGCACCGACCCGGCTGCCATCGCGAAGCAGATCGTCGCCGTGACCAACGACGGTCAGCGCTGCGAGGACCCGGCCAGTTGCCTGGTGCTGGCCCGAAACGGGCAGGACGTCGAGTACCGCGGCGTCTCGCTGACCCGAGCGGGCTTCACCGACAAGGGTGAGCCGGCCACCGCGAGCTACGCCACGCTGACCTTCGACGGGCAGCAGATCAATGACGGCAAGACCGAGTTCGTCGGCGCGGGCATCGAGTCGGCCGCGAGCACCAAGACGCCGCCGAAGCCGAAGAAGCAGCGGCCGACCGTGGACCCGGACCAACCGCCGCTGATCCTGGGCGGCCTGTTGCCGAAGACCGGTGACCTGTCGATCGCCTACCCGCCGATGGCGGCCGGGGCCGCGCTGGCGATCCGTGAGATCAACGCCGCCGGTGGCGCACTGGGCAAGCCGGTGACGTGGGTGGAGGGCGACGACGGCACCAACCCGGCGGTGGCCAAGGCGACGGTGGCCAGGCACGTGGCCGGGGGCGTCAGCGTGATCATCGGCGCGGGCGGTTCGGGCATCTCCCGGGCGGTGCTGCCGGACGTGGTGCAGGCCGGGAAGATCCTCTTCTCCCCGTCCAACACCGACAGCAGCCTGACCGACGTCGACGACGGGGGCCTCTACTTCCGCACCGCGCCGCCGGACAGCCTCCAGGGCCGCGCGCTGGCCGACGTCATCCTCCGCGACGGATCGCAGAAGATAGTCATCGTCGCCCGCAAGGACTCCTACGGTGAGGGACTGCAGGGCACCGTCCGTGACGAGTTGGAGAAGGCCGGCATCACGAGCGACCGCCTCAAGCTGCTCAACTACGAGCCGCCCGCCGACGCCAAAGCTCCCCCGGTGGACTTCACCGGTGGCGCCAAGGAGATCAAGGACTTCGGCGCGGACGCCGTACTGATCATCGGCTTCGTCGAGTCGGCCTCGGTGATCCGTTCGCTGGCCGACACCGGAGTGCAGATCCAGCAGTAACACCACAGGCGAGAAACGGCCGCACCGGCGCGAGCGTCGGTGCGGCCGTTTCGTTTCCGGGAGTCACCGCGGCCGGCGGCGCTCCAGGAACTCGGTCATCCGCCGGTGCTTCTCCTCGTCCTCGAAGAGCACCGCCTGGCTGACCAGGTCGACCTGTGGGTGCGCGGCGGCCGGCGCGTCCACGGCCAGCTTGGTCAGCCGCAGCGCCAGCGGGGAGCCCAGGGCGATCTCGTCGAGCACCGCGTGCGCCACCGTGAGCAGCTCGTCGGGCTCGTCCACCACCCGGTTCACCAGACCGATGCGCAGCGCCTCCACGGCGTCCACGCGGCGGCCGGTGAAGAGCAGTTCCTTGGCCCGGCCCTCACCGATCAACGCGGGTAGCCGGTGCGTCGCGCCCGCGCCGGCCAGGATCCCCAACCGCACCTCCGGCTGACCGAAGACCGCCCGCGCCGTGCACACCCGCAGATCGCAGGAGTACGCCAGTTCCGCGCCACCGCCCAGCGCCGGGCCGTCGACGGCGGCCACCGTGGGCATCGGCAACGCCCGGATTCGCGCGAAGGCGGCGGAATTGATCGCGGCCAAGGCGTCCGTGCGGCCCCGTTCCCGGAGCTGGGCGATGTCGGCGCCACCGGCGAAGATGCCGGCGGTGCCACCGGTGAGCAGCAGCAGCCGGGGGCGCGCCTCCAACTCGGCGCAGACCTGGTGCAGCTCGGCGATCAGGTCGGCGTCGATGGCGTTGCGCTTCTCCGGTCGGTCCAGGGTCACCACCAGCCGGTCCGGCCGCTCCTCGATCCGCAGCCCGCTCACTGTTTGACCCCGTCGTTCCACACGTAGAAGCCGTGCCCCGACTTCTTACCCAGCCGCCCTTCGTCCACCATCCGTACGAGCAGCGGCGGCGGCGCGAAGCGGTCCCCGTACGCGGCCTGGAGGGTACGGGCGATGTCCAGCCGCACGTCGAGGCCAACCAGGTCGGTGAGCTCCAACGGACCGACCGGGTGCCGGTAGCCGAGCACCATCGCCTTGTCGATGTCGGCGGGGCTGGCCACCCCGTCGGCGACCATCCGGATCGCCTCCAGCCCGAGGGTGACCCCGAGTCGGGAGGTGGCGAAGCCGGGCAGGTCGCGTACGACGACGGGGTCCTTGCCCAGCCGGCCGGCGAGCGCGACGGCCGCGGCGGTGGTCTCCTCGGCGGTGGCCGGGCCGACCACGATCTCCAGGAGGGCCATCGCCCAGACCGGGTTGAAGAAGTGCAGGCCGAGGAAACGCTCGGGCGCGTCCAGCCCGGCCGCCAGCTCGCCGATGGCGATGCTCGAGGTGTTGCTGGCCAGTAGCGCCGGGCGCAGCGCCGCGGCGTCGCGCAGCACCGCCCGCTTCAGGTCGAGCCGCTCCGGCACCGCCTCCACGATCACCTCGGGGGCCGGGGCGACCTCGGCGAGCGTCGGGCGCAACGTGACCCGCTGCCGGTGCGTGGTGGCCTCGTCGGCACCGAGCTTTCCGCGTTGCACGGCCCGTTCCCACAGCTCGGCGAGCCGGTTCAGCGCGGCCCTGCCCCGCTCCGGGTCCACCTCGACGAGTTCGACCGCGTGCCCGGCCCCGGCCGCCACGTACGCGATGCCGAGCCCCATGGTGCCGGCGCCGACGACCACGAAACGTTCGCTCATCACGCCTCCCTGTCCCGCCTGCCGGCGCGCGGGGTCCCCGCCACACCGAGCCGGCTGTTTCGCCCGCTCCGCTCGCTCATGCTGCGACCCTAGACAGCCGGAAGATCCGGCCCATGCTTGGGGGAGCGCGGGATCGGGTAATGACGGCCCGACAATCGAGGGAAGGACCAGTCGACATGAGCCAGGCACCGGAGAGCGTCACCGACTCCGCGATCGTGGAGACCCGGGGCGACGAGCGGGTCGAGCTGCTGCGCGCGGACACCAACAACGACGGCAAGACGGATGTGTGGGTGGTGGACACCGACGGCGACGGCAAGGCCGACCTGTTCCAGTTCGACACCGACGGTGACGGCAAGGTGGACATCACCATGGTCGACATCGACGAGGACGGCCAGCCGGACGAGGTGGTCGACGGTGACGGCGGCCTCCCGCCCGAGCAGCTCCCCCCGACCGTCCAGGTCTGAGCGGTACGACGGCCCCTGCGCTCGCTGGCGCAGGGGCCGTCGCTCACCCGGCGAGGCGCAGGGTGGCCAGGTAGTAGGGGGCGTCCCGGTCGTCCACATCGGTGAGCTGCCAGCCGGTGCCGTGCACAAGCGCGGCGAACTCGTCTGCCGAGCACACCAGGTAGTCGAACCATTCGGTGCTCAGCTCGCGGTAGCGCAGCCGGAGCCGGAGCTGACCCCCGAGCCGGCCCTGACGGCGGTTGCGCTCGTGGTAGCTGGTGTGCAGCGGGTCGCGGGTGCCGTACGGGTCGGTGCCGTGCGCGATGATCTGCGCTCCCGGTCGGGCCAGCGCGGCGAGCGCGGCCAGGAACCCGGGGGCGCGTTGCGGGCCCTCGAACAGCCCGAGGTTGTTGCCGAGCAGCAGAAACGTGTCGTACCGCCGACCGTCGGCGACGTGCGTGTCGACGGTGCCGTGCACCAGCCGCCGGACGCCACGACGCCGGCTGACCGCGAGCGCGCCCGCGGAGGTGTCCAGCCCGGTGACCGGTACGCCGCGCTCCTGCAGCAGCAGCGCGATCCGGCCGGCGCCGGTGCCGATGTCGAGCGTCTCGCCGCGCGCCCGGTCCACCGCCCGGTGGTCGTACGGCTGCCACTCCTGCGGCCCGTCCAGGTAGTGCGCGGCCGGAGCGCCATTGATCAGACCGTCGTCCCGCTCGATGATCTCGATGACCGGCCGGGGTAGTCGGCCGCCGACGAGCGGTCGAGGGCCCACCCCGGTGGCCACGGCAAGCGTGTCCCGCAGCAGTTCGCCGATCACGTCACCGATTTGAGGCTCGCCCGTCACGACGTTCACGCTATCCGGCCACTGGGTGGCCCGCAGCGGTCGTATCCTGGCGGGCGTGACCGTGTTGGACCGGCTGTCCGCCGAGAAGTATCTGCTGCTCACGACCTTCCGCAAGGACGGTCGAGCGGTGCCGACCCCGGTCTGGGCGGTCCGTGACGGTGAGGCGCTGGCGGTCTGGACCCGAGCCGACTCGGGCAAGGTCAAACGGATCCGCAACAACGGCGAGGTGACCCTGGCGCCGTGCGACGTGCGGGGCCGGCCGCATGGCGCGGAGGTGCCGGCGCACGCGACGATCTGCGGCAGCGGGGACACCGGTCGCATTCGCGACCTGCTCAAGCACAAATACCGGGTGATCGGCCGGTTGAGCCTGCTCGGCAGCCGGCTGCGCCGCGGCGAGGGCGGCACTGTCGGCATCCGGGTGACGCTGGCCGAGGTCCGGCGCTGACGGCGGTCTGACCTCGCCCCCGGTCATGGAAAGGGGCGGCGGATCGAGATCCACCGCCCCTGACCGGAAAAACTGGTGCCGCTCAGTCGCCCTGCCGCTGCTGCGGGATCTGACCCTGCAACAGCGCCCTGACCTCCGACTCGCGGTATCGACGGTGACCACCCAGGGTGCGGATGGCGCTGAGCTTGCCCGCCTTGGCCCACCGGGTCACCGTCTTCGGGTCGACACGGAACATCGACGCCACCTCGGCCGGCGTGAGTAGCGGCTCTGGTTCGTGCGTTCGCGATGCCATCGGTCACTCCTCCACATGTATAGACATCGGCCGGGGTCCCGCCGGCCGACGCGTCTCCCATGGTCCGGCTAGTCCCCGATGTCCGACATGGGCCGAACGGATGAAGGTCCCTAGACGGACGGATGAACCATGCCCGATTTTTACGACTTTTACACGGCAGAATCTACCTTATTCGGACTCATGATCACGGTTCGTGATGCGTCAACTACGAGCGTCCCTCACCTTGGGAGCGCTCCTACGACGATTTGTCCTAGTTGCACCGCTCCAGCAGCTGCACCGCGCGCCACCGGGCCACCAACGTGTCGTACGCGGCGGACGCCTCCTCCGCCTCACCCCGCGAGAGCCCCGCCAGGCCGGCGGCGACCAGTTCGGGCGAGTCGTCCGCCGCCAGGGTCTCGTCGGAGAGCAGGTCGACAAGGCCGCCGTAGTCCAGTTCGACAACCGACCGGGGATGGAACTCCTCCAGCCAGCGAGCCGCCTCCTCCACCGCCTCGGTGATCGGCGCCTCGCCCACCGACTTGCGCAGCACGGACAGCGCCCGGGACGAGCGACGGCGGGCCTTGGAGATCTCCGTGCGGTAGCGCAACCACCGCCGGCCCGGCTGGGTCACCAGGTCCCGCTCGGCCGGCTCGAAGAGCACGAACCAGCGCAGCGGCACACCCCACGTGGCGATCTGCTCGTGCACCCGGGGCACCCCGTGCTCCAGCACCCGGGCCCCGCTGCGCCAGTCGTCGATCACCGCCCTCGCCTGCCCGGCGAGCACCGGCGGCACGAACGCGTCGGCCAGCACCGAGGGCACCCCGTCCCGGGCGCTGAGCGCCGCCTCAGCGACCCGGATCCGCAGGTTCCAGGGGCAGACCAGCAGGCTGTCGTCCGTCTCCAGGACGTACGCCTCCTCCGGCAGGTCCGGCAGCCGGGTCCAGCCAGCACCCAGCGCCTCGATCACCGCCGTCCGCTGCCGGCCGGGACCCTCGACCGGGGCCACCGCCCGCCCCTCCGAGACGTAACGGCGCCAGTAGCTCTGCCGGTCTCGGTCGAAGGCGGTCAACGGTTCGTACACGCGCAGGTAAGAAGCGAAGAGCGACGGCACGGCGCGATCCTCCCACGAACCGCACCCGTACGCGGTCAGCGGCCGGACCACGCGCGCCGCAACGTGGGACGGCGGCGGCGCGTCGAGCGCTCGTACGGCGGCCGATACTAGGCTCGATCACACCGGCAGCATCCCGCCGGCGTCCAGCAGGTCCGCGTCCCACAAGGGCGCACACCACTCCAGGAGCCAACAATGGGTGTATTCGCGAGCACCGACGACCCGGTATCGACAGGTCACGAGCAGGTCGTGTTCTGCCAGGACAAGCAGAGCGGCCTGAAGGCGATCATCGGGATCTACTCCACCGCGCTGGGGCCGGCGCTCGGCGGCACCCGCTTCTACCCGTACGTCAGCGAAGAGGACGCCCTCTCCGACGTGCTCGACCTGTCGCGCGGGATGGCGTACAAGAACGCGCTCGCCGGGCTGGACCTGGGCGGCGGCAAGGCCGTCATCTGGGGCGACCCGGAGCAGATCAAGAGCGAGGCGCTGCTGCGCGCGTACGGTCGCTTCGTGGAGTCGCTCGGCGGTCGCTACTACACCGCCTGCGACGTCGGCACGTACGTGGCGGACATGGACGTCGTGGCCCGGGAGACCCGCTACGTGACCGGGCGCAGCGTGGAGCACGGCGGAGCCGGCGACTCGTCGATCCTCACCGCCTGGGGCGTCTTCCAGGGCATGCGGGCGGCAGCCGAGCACGTCTGGGGCACGCCGAGCCTGCGGGGCCGACGGGTCGGGGTGGCCGGGTTGGGCAAGGTCGGCAAGTACCTCACCGGGCACCTGCTCGACGACGGCGCCGAGGTGGTCGCCACCGACGTCAACCCGAAGGCGCTGGCGTGGGTGCGTACCAACCACCCGCAGGTCACCCTCCTGGACGACGCCAGCGCGCTGGCCGCCGCGGACATCGACGTGTACGCCCCCTGCGCGCTGGGTGGCGCCCTGAACGACGAGACCGTGCCGGCGCTGCGCGCCAAGGTGGTGGCCGGTGCGGCGAACAACCAGCTCGCCCACCCGGGCATCGAGAAGCTGCTCGCCGACCGGGGCATCCTCTACACGCCCGACTACGTCGTCAACGCGGGCGGCGTCATCCAGGTGGCCGACGAGATCGAGGGCTTCAACTTCGATCGGGCCAAGCTGCGGGCGACCCGGATCTACGACACCACCCGGGAGATCCTGCGCCTGGCTGACGCCGAGGGCGTGCCGCCGGCGGTGGCCGCCGACCGGCTGGCGGAGCGGCGGATGGCGGACATCGGCCGGCTGCGCGGGATCCACCTGCGCTGAGCGTTCCCGGAGGCGGGTCGACGGGATCCGCCTCCGGGCCTCCGTGGCCGGCTCGGGCTGGGTAAGCTGAAGTCGGGTCAACTTTGATGCGGTTTGTCCGGTGTCACGGGTGCTAACCGTTCCACTCCTTACCCGGTACACTGGGTGACGGCCGGATCGACGCGACGCGCAGAGCCGGCTGACGGTAACCCGAGGTGCCGAACGACGGCATCCCCATGTACCGTAAGAGCCACGAGAGATGCCTGACGTCATCGGGGCCCGCCTTCGGGCTGCCCCGCATTCTGTGCGAGGGGGTCGAGCCATGGGGCGCGGCCGTGCTAAGGCCAAGCAGACGAAGGTGGCGCGGGAGTTGAAGTACCACTCCCCGAACACCGACCTCACCGCCTTGCAGCGCGAACTGGCGGGTGCTGGTAAGTCTGAGCACCACTTCGACGACAACTCGAAAGAGTCCGTCGACGACGATGATGAGGATCACGCGGAGGACGACCCGGATCCCTGGGTCCGTCCGACCCGCTGACCTCTCGACGCAACTGAGCACGCGGTAAGTCCGCGTGCTCACGCACGTTCCGTGCAGGTGTAGTAGCCGACGATCAGGGGCCTGACCCCGACCGGAGTCATTCCGGTCGCTCGACAGGCCCCCGATCGTGGCTCACCTCAGCGTGGGCGATTGTTCCAGTTGTAGAACGTCGGGATGTTCTCGAAGTGGTTCCAGGCGCAGACCGCGCTGGCGCCGTCGCTTCCCGAAACCTCGGAGCGCAGCCTCCGCGCGTCTTCGGCCTCCTGCAGCAGCGCGACGAGCGCAGGACCCGCCTCCCGCACCCGTTCGGTGACGCCGTCGTCCGCTTCGCGCTCAGGGCGCCGGTGACCTGTGGTCTCGGGCATGCTCCAACACTCCCTCCAGTAGGCGGATCTTGCTGTTGCGGCAGTGCTCGGTCTCGGTACCGTCAAAACGCCCCAGCTCGAAGTAACGGTTGGCGGCATGGCCACCACCGCAGAAGCCGAAGTACGGGCAGGAGACCCGACACGCCTCCACGCCGGCCAGAAACTCCCCGACCCACGGCGTCGCCCCCGCACCGGCGAGAATCTCCGCCAGCGGGGCCCGCAGCACGTTGCCGCTGCTGAAGTCGCCGTACCGAGGGTCGCTGAAGCCGGCCAACTCCGGGGACAGGACGATCACCGAGCCGTCGTGGCCGATCGTCGGGATCGGGTCCAGTTGGCGGGGCAGCACCCCGTCCGCCGAGTTGTCGAGCACGGCCGCGGCGTAGCGCAGCGACCACTCGATCTCGCGCAGGTGGATCCGGGGCTCCCGACGCCAGGCCGCGACCAACTCGGCCCAGAAGCCGGTCACCGCCGCCGGGTCGTGGCTGTTGTCGCGGGTGTTGACCCCCTCGGTCTCCTCGATGTTGACGCCCAACACGTCGCACCCAAGGTCGAGGAAGTAGTCGTACAGCTCGGTGGCGAGCCCCGGCTCCGGTCGGGACACCACGGCCAGAGCGGAGAACGGCAGGCCGTGCCGACGCAACGCGGCGACACCCCGCAGGATCCGGTCGTACGCCGGCTGGCCGCCCCGGTTGACCCGGTCACCGTTGCGCTCCCGGGGCCCGTCGACGCTCACGCTCACCCGCATCTCGTGCCGGGTGAAGAAGTCACACCAGTCGTCGTCGATCAGGGTGGCGTTCGTCTGCACGTGATGCTCGACCTCGGGCCCGAACGGGGCCATCAGGTCGGCCAGGTGCTCCCGGCCGGCCGCCAGCGGCTCTCCGCCGTGCCAGACGACCGAGAACCGGCCTGCGGCCGCCCAGGGGTTGACCGCCGCCGCGACCGCCGCGGCCACCGCCACCGGCATCCGCTGGTCGGTGGCCCGAAACGGCAGGTAGCAGTATGCGCAGTCGAGGTTGCAGAGGGTGGTCGGCTGCATGACGACGTACGACGGGACGGCCGCCAGACCGCGCATCCCGCTGAACGTCTGTCCCCGAGCAGCCATCACCCTCCTCCGCCTAGCCTGAGCCCTTCAGGCTAGGCGGCATTGGCCACTCGGGTGAAGCCCTGATCAGGTGCCCGTACGATCACCAGCGCGTGATCAACCGCGGGTGTGCTGACCGACCATCTGCACGTTGCCGGTGCCCTCGATGATCTCGCCGGCCTGCCACGCCTCGACTCCACGGCCGGTCAGGGTGGCCAGCGCGCGGTCAGCGTCCTCGGCCGAGACGATCGCGAACATGCCGACGCCCATGTTGAAGGTCGACTCCATGTCGTGGTCGTCGATGCGACCCTTCGACTGGATCAGGTCGAAGATCGGCTGCGGCTTCCAGGTGGACCGGTTGACCACGGCGTCGACGTGCTCCGGCAGCACCCGGACCAGGTTGCCGGGGATACCGCCGCCGGTGATGTGGGACAGCGCCCGCACCTCCGCCTCGGCGATCAGCTTGAGGCAGTCCTTGGCGTAGATCTTGGTCGGGGTGAGCAGCTCCTCGCCCAGGGTCCGCTGCCGGCCGAAGTCGTCGATCACGATGTCCAGTCGCATCCGGGCGGCGCCGAGCAGCACGTGCCGGACCAGCGAGTAACCGTTGGAGTGCAGGCCGGACGAGCGCATGGCGATCACCACGTCGCCCACCTCGACCCGCTCCGGGCTGAGGATGTCGGCTTCCTCGACCACGCCGACACCGGTCGCGGAGATGTCGTACTCGTCGGGGCGCAGGACGCCGGGGTGCTCGGCGGTCTCCCCGCCCAGCAGCGCGCAGCCGGCGTAGCGGCAGCCGTCGGCGATGCCCGCGCCGATCTCGGCGACCTTGTCCGGCACGACCTCGCCGGTGGCGATGTAGTCGAGCAGGAAGAGCGGCTCGGCACCGCAGGCCACCAGGTCGTCCACGACCATGGCGACCAGGTCGATGCCGACCGTGTCGTGAATGTCCATCTGCTGAGCGATCACCAGCTTGGTGCCCACCCCGTCGGTGGAGGACGCCAGGATCGGGCTCTTGTACTTCTTCGTGTCCAGCCGGAACAGGCCGGCGAACCCACCGAGGTCACCCAGCACCTCAGGGCGGCGGGTCTGACGCACCTTCGACTTGAGCAGCTCCACCGCGCGGTCGCCCGCGTCGATGGAGACTCCGGCGTCGGCGTACGAAACCGAACGTTTGCGGGCCTGCCGGCTGGTGCCGGCAGTCCAGGGCTGTCGGTCGCCGCCGGCGCCGGTCGGGCTGCTTCCTGCGCCGTTGCGCTCGGACACGTGCGTCACGGTTCTCCCCTTTGGTTCTCGGTGCCGCGCCGACGGTGGCCGGGCCGCGCCGGTTGGTGCTACGGGCGGTTTGCGGTAACGCCACCCGGAGTGGCGACGGACGTGCCGTTTGTGTGCGGGGCTTCCGGCGTCGAGTTCGCGACCCGTCGACCCACCCCTTCGAGCACGTGCTTGCCGATCAGGTTGCCGGCCGGCAACTCGATCGGGTACTCCCCATCGAAACATGCCCGACACAGCCGGGTCTTCGGCTGCTCGGTTGCGGCGATCAGGCCAGGAAGGGAAACGTAACCCAGCGTGTCGGCGCCGATGGAGCGCCGGATGCCGTCGTTGTCCAACCCGTTGGCCAGCAGCTCCGCCCGGGTGGCGAAGTCGATGCCGTAGAAGCACGGCCAACTCACGGGCGGGGAGGAGATCCGGACGTGCACCTCCAGCGCCCCCGCCTCACGCAGCATCCGGACGATGGCGCGCTGGGTGTTGCCCCGGACGATCGAGTCGTCCACGACCACCAACCGCTTGCCCCGGACGTTCTCCCGCAGCGGGTTGAGCTTGAGGCGGATGCCGAGCTGACGCAGGGTCTGCGACGGCTGGATGAACGTGCGACCCACGTACGGGTTCTTCATGAGGCCGGCGCCGTAGGTGATGCCGGACGCCTCCGCGTAGCCGATCGCTGCCGGGGTGCCGGACTCCGGCACCGGGATCACCAGGTCGGCCTCGACCGGGTGCTCCTTGGCCAACTGCCGACCGATCTGCACGCGCGCCGCGTGGACGTTGCGCCCGGCGATCGTGGCGTCCGGGCGGGCGATGTAGACGTACTCGAAGAGGCAGCCCTTCGGCTCGGGCGCGGCGAACCGGGTGGAGCGCAGCCCGTTCTCGTCGATCGCGATCAGCTCGCCCGGCTCGACCTCACGGACCACGCTCGCGCCGACGATGTCCAGTGCGGCCGTCTCGCTGGCCACCACCCACCCGCGCTCCAGACGGCCGAGCACCAGCGGGCGGACGCCGTGCGGATCGCGGGCCGCGTAGAGGGTCGACTCGTCCATGAAGACGAAGCTGAACGCGCCGCGCAGCTGCGGCAGCACCTCCAGTGCGGCCGCCTCGACCGACAGATCCGGTCGGCCGGCGAGCAGCATCGTCACCAGTGAGGTGTCGTTTGTCGAACCGTCCGCGACGAGGCCGCGCTCGGCGACCTCCTTCTCCAGCTCGGCGGTGTTGACCAGGTTGCCGTTGTGGGCCAACGCGATGGTCGTGCCGGAGGTGGTGGACCGGATCGTCGGCTGGGCGTTCTCCCAGTTGGACGCGCCGGTCGTGGAGTAACGGGCGTGCCCGATGGCCAGGTGGCCGCGCAGGCTCGCCAGGGTGGGCTCGTCGAAGACCTGGGCCACCAGGCCGAGGTCCTTGTAGACCACCACGCCGGAGCCATCGCTCACCGCGATGCCCGCCGCCTCCTGGCCGCGGTGCTGCAGGGCGTAGAGGCCGAAGTAGGTCAGGTTCGCGACCTCTTCGCCGGGCGCCCAGACGCCGAAGACACCACAGGCGTCTTGGGGGCCAGGTCGTTGGGGGTCAAGGTCGTGGCTCAGCCGGCCGTCGCCTCGGGGCACCTACCGCTCCCTCATGCTGGTCTGGACCGGCTGGGCGGGATCACGGGCGGATCCACACTCGTCTGCCGGGACCACTCTCATCGCCTGACAGTGTACGCGAATCGCCATCGACACAGATAGTCACGTCTTCCATGCTGAGCGTCACGGGAGTAGGACATCGGACGATCAGAGGGGCAGATAGGCCGAGAGGTCCGCCCGGACACCACTCATCTGGACGCGACCCTCGGTGACCGCCTCCGCCCACCCGATCCGCCCGGTGGCCAGCTCCAACCAGGTGTCCGCGGCCATCTCGACCACGTTTGACGGGTTTCCCCTGGTGTGTCGAGGTCCGGGTACGCACTGGATCGCCCCGTATGGTGGTACGCGCACCTCCACCGATCGGCCGGGGGCGCGCTCCGCGAGGATGGCCAACAGCGACCGGACCGCCTCTCGGAACACCGGCCGTTCGGGTGTACGCCCCTCGTCGAGCGCCGACAACGCGGCCGCAACGGCAGCGGACTTAATGTGCGGAGAGGACACGAAGGGACGATACGACCCATCGGCCGAGCACCTGACGTTGGCCCTGGGTCGCGCCGATCCAGTCGGACAAGGCATAGTTGCCGACGGCGTATTCGAACCGTGATGATCCCCGGCCCGGCGCCCCGCCGGTCAGAGGGAAGTCAGCCCGGAAGGCGGTGGACGTGTCAACACACCGACGTGCCTGGAACCAGCGGGCCGGTGTGGTCGTAGCGCTGGTTGCCGGCGCTCTGCTCGCCGTCCCCGCCACACCAGCAATGGCCGCCAAGATCAGCACAGCCGACAACTCGGTCACGATCGACGCAGGCAAGAGCAGCACCGTCAACGTGGTCGTCCGACCGGACCAGGACGAGAAGTCCGCGGACATCGACGTCACCGACCTGCCCGACGGCGTCACCTGCGGGGGTTGCGGACCGATCAACTTCGGTGACTCGACCGAGCCGAAGTCGGTGACGTTGACCCTGACGGCAGGGGCCACCGCGCCCGCGGCCAACGGAAGCTCGGCGAAGATCACGGTCTCGGGAGACGGTAACTCCCGCACGCTCCGGGTCACCGTCAAGGCAGCCGCCGCGCCACCGCCGCCGCAGACGCAGACCGTGCAGTCGGTCTCCGGCAAGGTGGTCGCCCAGGCCGACAGCAAGGCGGTGCCGAACGCGGTGGTCATCCTGCTGGACAGCACCGGCAAGCGCTTCGACACCACGAGCGACGGCAGCGGCAACTTCCGTATCACCGGCAGCTCGGGCAACCCGATCGCACCGGGTCGGCTCGACCTGGGCGCCTCGTTCGACAACGTGCAGGCCCGCAAGACCCTGAACGCCGCTGCCGGGCAGGCCATCACCGGGCAACGGATCAGCCTCGCGATCAAGGTCGAGGTGTCGCCAAGCGTCACGCCGTCCACCACCGCCGAGGCCACGCCCAGCGAGGAGCCGACCGACGAGGGCGCGGGCGACCAGCCCGCCGGCGACGCCAGCGCGGGCCCTCCGGCCAACGCCTCGAAGAGCGACGAAGGCGGCAACGGCGCGGGCTCGTACCTGATCATCCTGCTCGGTGGTCTGCTGGTGGCCGCCGGTGTGGGCACGATCGTCCTGCTCTGGATGAAGCGCAAGGAAAACGGCGGCGACGACGACGCCCCGGCCGCGGCTGGTGGCGGCGCTGTGGTGCCGCCGTCGCGGGGCGGTTTCCGGGGCCCCGACGACCAGACCCGGATGGCCGGTGGCCGGCCCGTCGGCGGGGCGGACCCGACAATGGTCGGCGGTGCCGCGCTGAGCGAGGCGCCGACGATGATGCATCGCCCGGTGGTCGACGACGTCCCACCGGACCCGTACGCCGCGCCGGCCCAGGCCTACGGCGGCGCGGGGCAGCAGGGTTGGGGCGGCGCCGGCTACGGCGACGAGCCGGCACCTGGCGGTTACGGGGCCGGCGGTTACGGCAACGCCCCCGCGTCGGGTGGCGGCTACGGCAACGCCCCCGCCTCCGGTGGCGGCTACGGCACCCCGGCAGGCGCCGAGGGCGGCTACGGCGCCGGTGACGGCTACGGTGCGGCACCCGGTTCCGGTGCTGGTTACGGCGGCGCTCCCGCCCCGGCCGGCGGCTACGGCAACGCGCCCGCCTCCGGTGGCGGCTACGGCAACGCGCCGGCGTCCGGCGGTGGCTACGGCAGCCGCGACTACCCCGCCCAGGGTGGGGGGACCGCCGCCTACCCGCCGGCTCCCGCTGGTGGAGCCGCCTACGGCGAGCGGTACGACGAGCCGACCGGCCGGTACACCGGCGACAACACCCAGTACCCGGCACCGGCCGACCCGTACGCCACAGGCGTCTACCAGCCGGAGCAGGGCCAGGGGTACGGCCAGCCCGACCAGGCTCCGTACGGCGGCCGGGCCGCCGAGCCGACCCCCGGGTACGGCGGCCAGCAGGCCGGTGGCTACGAGCAGGGCGGCGGCTACGGCCAACCGGCCGGCGGATACGAGCAGGGCGGCGGCTACGGCCAGGAGCCTGCACCGCAGCAGCGCGGCGGGTACGACGACCGTGGCTACGAACAGGGCGGCGGCTACGGCCAACCGGCCGCCGGTCGGCCCCGCCCGGAGACCCCGCCGCCGACCGACCGGGGCGGCCGACGTCTCGACTGGCTGGACGACTGACCGACCACAGCGCACGGAAGCGGCCACCCGGATCTCCGGGTGGCCGTTTCACATTCAGGATCCACTCGTGGTCAATGACGTCGCGGTGTCCCGCATTCCTGGACACCCCAATTTCATGCAAGCCGAGTCGATCACCAAAGGCGCGGCCCGGCGCGCGACCGGGCACGGCCCGGCGCGGGTTGAGCGCCGCTCAGGCGGCGGAGAAGACACCCTGCTTGAGCACCGGCACGACATCCGACACGCCGACTTGGACGGCGACGTTCACGTCCTCGGCAAAGCCGCTCTCGGTCAGTTCCCGCCCGGAAACGCTCCCCCGCACCGCGGCGGGCACGTCCGGAGTGCTCGCCAGCGCGGCAAGTGCCATGGCGGCCTCCACGGACAGCCCGCCCGGGACGCCGGAGAGGGCGTCGAGCACCGAGGCGGCGCCGAGTTGGTCCTCCACCGACGGGCGCAGCGACCCGTCCGGCCACCGCTCCCCGGAGGCGATCACACCGATCGGAGCGTCCACCGTGCCGTACCCCTGGCGGCGCAGCCAACCCCCGACGGCCCGTGCGTTACGCAGGCACGCCGCGACCACCGGCAGGCCGGTGGCGCTCGCGGCGGCGCTGATGGCGGAGCCGTTCGGCGAGGGTAGAACCAGATCCGCGACCACCGGCGCGGTGCTCAGTGCGGCGGGCGAGAGCGACCACGGATGGTCCGCGCTCACCCGCCGTCGGCCCACCGCGGCGACCGCGCCGACGCGCACGGCGTACTCGGCGGCCTGCTCACCCCACGGGAACGGGTGCACCCGCATGCCCCGGGCGACCGCCACCTCCACGGCGGTGGTGAACGACAACACGTCCACCACCACAAGCGCCGCGCAGACCCGGCCGAGCTCGGCCGCCCCGGTCAGCCCCCAGTCGAACCGGGCACCGGAACCGGGTTGGCCGTAGACAGCAGCCGCCAACGCCTCAGCGCTCGTCAGGCGACGGTTCGGTTGCACCGGTGTCAGACTCGGACGACCGCCCGGGCTGTGCCGGGCCGATCGGCTCGACAGCGCCGGTCTGCGGGGAAGGCCCCGAAGTGGCGATCGGCTCGGAGAGCACCTCAGCCGGGTCGATCCGCTCGGCCTGGGCGACCGGCAGGGGAACGGCCTCGACCGCGCCTGCCACGCCGGCGGCCGGCGCGGGCACCTCGACTGCCGCCGAACCCCCGAAGAGGCGCGGCAACGTCTCGGTGTGCGCCCTGCGCAGCTCGTCCAGGTCGATCCGGAACTGACCGTGCACCTCGAGCGCGCCACCGGACGGGTCGGTGACACCGATCAACTCGAACGGCACCCCCCGCTCGGCGCAGAGCGCCGCGAACGCCTTGTCGTGGCCGCGCGGCACCGACACCAACGCCCGCGTGGCGGACTCGCTGAACAGGTAGACGAACGGCATCGAGCCCTCGGCGAACTGCTCCGGCACCGCGACCCGGGCACCGACGCCGCGCCGCAGGCAGGACTCGACCAGGCTCTGGGCGAGACCGCCGTCGGAGAGGTCGTGCGCGGAGGCCAGGTGACCCACCCGGGCAGCCTCGGCCAGCAGCTCGGCCAGCGCCTTCTCGCGGAGCAGGTCGACCTGCGGCGGGATGCCACCGAGGTGCTCGTGCGTCACCCAGGCCCACTCCGAGCCGGACAGCTCCACGTTCGTCTCGCCGAGCAGGTAGAGCTGGTCGTGGTCGCCACCGGGCCGCGGCACGAAGCCCATCGGCACCCGGTCGGCGACGTTGTCCAGCACGCCCAGCACACCGACCACCGGGGTCGGGTGGATGGCCGCCGCGCCGGTCTGGTTGTAGAAGCTGACGTTGCCGCCAGTCACCGGAATGCCCAGCTCCAGGCAGCCGTCCGCCAGGCCGCGCACGGCCTCGGCGAACTGCCACATCACGCCCGGGTCTTCCGGCGAGCCGAAGTTGAGGCAGTCGGTCACGGCGATCGGCTTCGCGCCGGTCACCGCCACGTTCCGGTACGCCTCGGCCAGGGCCAGCTTGGTGCCGTTGTACGGGTCCAGTCGGGCGTACCGGCCGTTGCCGTCCACCGACAGCGCCACGCCGAGACCGGTGCGCTCGTCGATCCGGATCACACCGCCGTCCTCCGGCTGGGCGAGCACGGTGTTGCCCAGCACGTAGCGGTCGTACTGCTCGGTGACCCAGCTCTTGTCGCACAGGTTGGGCGACGCGATCATGCGCAGCACGGTCTCCCGCAGCGCCTCCGGGTCGGCCGGGCGGGGCAGCGTCTCGGCCCGGTCGGCCTGCAGCAGGATCAGGTCGGCCGGCTCACGCATCGGCCGGGCGTAGACCGGGCCGTCGTCGACGAGCGAACCCGGCGGCACGTCGACGACCAGGTGGTCCTGCCAGGTGATCAGCAGTCGACCCGGGCTGCCGTCCGGCTCCGGTGCGGTGACCTCACCGATCGCGGTGGCGAGGACGCCCCACTTCTCGCAGGTCTTGAGCACCGCGTCGAGCTTGTCCGGCTCGACGACCAGCAGCATCCGCTCCTGCGACTCGCTGGCCAGGATCTCGTGCGGGTCCATCGAGGGCTCGCGCAGCGGAACCCGCTCCAGCCAGACCCGCATGCCGGTGCTGGCCGCGGCGGCGGTCTCGGTGAGCGCGCAGGTCAGACCGGCGCCGCCGAGGTCCTGGATGCCGACGACCAGCTGGCCGTCGTACAGCTCGAGGCACGCCTCGATCAGCAGCTTCTCGGTGAACGGGTCACCAACCTGCACGGCGGGCCGGCGGGCCTCGCTGCCCTCGTCGAAGGTGGCGCTGGCCAGCACCGAGACGCCGCCGATGCCATCGCGGCCGGTCTTGGCGCCCATCAGGACGACAACGTTGCCCGGGCCGGCGGCGGCCTTGTTCTGCAGCCGACTGACCGGCAGCACGCCCAGACAGAGCGCGTTGAGCAGTGGGTTGCCCTGGTAGGAGGGGTCGAAGACCAGCTCACCACCGATGTTGGGCAGGCCCAGGCAGTTGCCGTAGCCGCCGACGCCGGCAACCACACCGGTGAGCACGCGGGCGGTGTCCGGGTGGTCCGCGGCACCGAAGCGCAGCGGGTCCATCACCGCGACCGGGCGGGCACCCATGGCCAGGATGTCCCGGACGATGCCGCCGACGCCTGTCGCCGCGCCCTGGTACGGCTCGACGAAGCTCGGGTGGTTGTGCGACTCGACCTTGAAGGTGACCGCCAGCTCCTCGGAGACCTGCACGACTCCGGCGTTCTCGCCGATGCCGGCGAGCATCCGGTCGCTGGGCGGAGCCTTCTCACCGAACTGGCGCAGGTGCACCTTGCTCGACTTGTAGGAGCAGTGCTCGCTCCACATGATCGAGTACATCGCCAGCTCGGACTGCGTGGGCCGGCGGCCGAGGATCTGCCGGATCCGGTCGTACTCGTCGTCCCGCAGGCCAAGCTCGGTGTACGGCTGGAGCTCGCCCGGGGTGCCACCGGCGCGCGGCACGGTGTCGACGCCCTCGGTCCACACGGCGGTGGCCAGCGGGGCCGGAGCGGCCGGCTGCGCCGGGCTCGGCTCGGCCGGCTGCGCCGGGGCGGAGTACGCCTCGGGCGTGTCGCGTACCGGGTCCGGATGGGTGGTCATGACCTCTCCTCGCTGCGCTCGTGCCCGCCAGAGATGCGGTTGAGCAGACCGATGATCGTGTCGCCGGTCATGCCGGCGCCCCCACCAGGTGCTTGAGGACCGACGTGAAGAAGCCGAGGCCGTCCAACGAAGGACCGGTGAGCGCCTCCACCGCGTGCTCGGGGTGCGGCATGATGCCGACCACGTTGCCCGCGGCGTTGGTGATCGCGGCGATGTCCCGCTGCGACCCGTTGGGGTTGCCGCCGACGTACCGGGCGACCACCCGGCCCTCGGCTTCGAGCTGGTCCAGCGTCGCGGTGTCCGCGACGTAGCAGCCCTCGCCGTTCTTGACCGGGATGAGCACCTCCTGGCCGGGCTGGAACGCGTTGGTCCACGCGGTGCCGGCCGACTCGATGCGCAGGACCTGGTCCCGGTTGCGGAAGTGCAGGTGCTGGTTGCGGGTGAGCGCACCGGGCAGCAGGTGCGCCTCGCACAGGATCTGGAAGCCGTTGCAGATGCCGAGCACCGGCAGGCCGCCCTGGGCGGCGCCCACGATCGTCTCCATCACCGGGGCGAACCGCGCGATGGCACCGCAGCGCAGGTAGTCGCCGTAGGAGAAGCCGCCGGGCAGCACGACCGCGTCCACCCCGTGCAGGTCCGGGTCACCGTGCCAGAGCCGGACCGGCTCGGCGCCGGCGATCCGGACGGCCCGGGCCGCGTCCCCGTCGTCGAGCGAGCCAGGGAAGGTGACGACACCGACCCGGGCGGTCACGAGCGGGCGTCCGCGGTCTCGTCGGCCTCGACCAGGCGAATGGTGAAGTCCTCGATGACCGGGTTGGCGAGCAACTTGTCGGCAATCTCCCGAGCGCGGTCCAGGTCCGGTTCACCTGTGAACTCGATCTCGATCCGCCTGCCGATCCGAACCGAGGCGACGTCACCGACGCCGAGCCGGGGCAGCGCGTTTGCGACGGCCTGGCCCTGCGGATCGAGGATCTCGGGCTTGAGCATGACGTCGACGACGACGCGAGGCACTGGGCACTCCTGACTGTGTACGCAGTTGGGTGCCGACCCACAACGGGCGAGCGCAGCCAGCGTACCTGGCAGATATCGCCACGGGCGCACCGGCCGGGTGCAGTTCAGGCAGTGATCGACATTACCGGCACCCAGGGTGGCCCGGGGAGCGCGACAGGTGGCCTCAGCAGGACATATACGGCGCTTCCGGTAGCCGAATCGTTACATTGATCAATTCCGATCGAAATCGTGACAACGGTGACCCTCGGCCCTATCGTACATCGATGCAAGTCGATCTGAGCGGCGACGGAGACCCCCGCTGCCGCCCTCCCGCACCTGGCGACCCCGGGTCCGCCCGCAACCCATCATCGGCGGCACCACCGTCGCGTCCGCGCCCTGGGCCGCCGCGGTGCTGAGCAACGGCTCGTTCACCTGCTCCGGCAGCGTCATCGCCGCCCAGTGGGTGCTCACCGCCCGCCACTGCGCCAGCGGCACCATGTCGGTCCGGGTCGGCAGCGTCTACCGCGCCTCGGGCGGGGTCACCCGCACGGTCAGCGCCACCTACACCCGCAACGACCTCGCCCTCATGCGGCTCTCCAGCACGGTCAGCACCTCGACGGTCACCCTGGCCAGCAGCAACCCGCCCATCAACTCGACCAACTCGATCTACGGGTGGGGCATGACCTGCTACAGCGGCTGCTCCGCGTCCAGCCAGCTGAAGACCGCCACCGTGCGGGTGACAAGCAACAGCGCCACCGACGCGTACGGCGGGCAGGCCATCCGCAGCACCGAGATCAGCGGCAACGCCTGGCGGGGCGACTCGGGCGGCCCCCAGTTCTACAACGGCCAGCAGGTCGGCGTCGCCTCCACCGCCGACGGCTACCGCATCCAGAACTACGGCAGCGTTGCGTACAACCGGGCCTGGATCACCTCGGTGGCCGGTGTCTGACGGTTAACACCCCGGGCGGCGCGGATGGTCGGCCCCGGGTCGGCCGTCCGCGCCGCGCTGTTTTGCAGCATCCGATCAGGTGAACAATGCACCCGATCGGGTCAGGCCACTCCTGACAGCATCGGAACCGTGCTGGTCGTGACGACAGAGCAACTGCCCGGCTACGAGATCCGCCAGATCCTCGGTGAGGTCGTGTCCTCGATGGCCCGCACCCGCAACCCGTACCGCGAGGGGGTCAAGAACCTGCGCGGCGGCGCGTACGACCCGATGGCCCCGGACAACCTGACCCGCTGGCGTACCGACTCGGTGTCCCGGCTCGGCGAGGAGGCCCTGCGGCTCGGCGCGAACGCGGTGATCGGCATGCGCTTCGACAGCCGCGACTGCGGCGAGATGTGGATGGAGATCTGCGCGTACGGAACGGCGGTGGTCGCCGTACCCAAGATGCCCGAGGTCATGCCGGCCGACCAGCCGGCGGTCGCCGCGGAGACCGCGGAGGTCGCGGGCTTCACGGAATCGCCAGGCGGAATCGCCGAACCGGCGAGCGCCCCCAACCTCCGCACATCCGCCGAAACCGCAACCGGCGACTAACCCACCCACCCACTCACCCACCCAGGCCCCCGCCCCGCCCACCCAGCCCTGTTGATCATGAGGTTATTGCCCGCCACGTCGGCGTGTCGTGGCAATAACTCATGATCAACGGGATGCAGGGGTGGAGGGGGTGGGGGTGGGGTGGGGGTGGGGTGGGGTGGGGTGGGGTTAGAGGATCGGGGGTGGGGAGTAGGTTGCGGCGTTTGGGTGGTTTTGGACTACCTTGGTGATTCGGCGGGTGATCGATTCGACCTGTGCGGCGGCGGCGCCGACGAAGGCGGAGCGGTCGGCGACAAGTGTGTCGATGTCGGTGCGGGACAGGCCCAGCCGGCCGTCGGCCGCCAACCGGTCGAACAGGTCGTTCTCCGGCGAGCCCTGCTCGCGCATCGCGAGGGCCACCGCGACCGCGTGCTCCTTGATCACCTCGTGGGCGACCTCCCGGCCGACGCCGCGCCGGACCGCCGCCACCAGGATCTTCGTGGTGGCCAGGAACGGCAGGAACCGCTCCAACTCCCGGTTGATCACCGCCGGGTACGCGCCGAACTCGTCGAGCACGGTGAGGAACGTCTGGAACAGCCCGTCGGCGGCGAAGAACGCATCCGGCAGTGCCACCCGGCGGACCACCGAGCAGGACACGTCCCCCTCGTTCCACTGGTCACCGGCCAACTCGCCGACCATCGACAGGTAACCGCGGATGATCACCGCGAAGCCGTTCACCCGCTCGGACGAGCGGGTGTTCATCTTGTGCGGCATCGCGCTGGAGCCGACCTGACCCGGCTTGAAGCCCTCGGTGGCCAACTCCTGGCCGACCATCAGCCGGATCGTGGTGGCCAGCGACGACGGCGCCGCGGCGGTCTGCGCCAGCGCGGCCAGCACGTCGAAGTCCAGCGAACGCGGGTAGACCTGCCCGACGCTGTCCAGCACCCGGGAGAAGCCGAGGTGCTCGGCGACCCGCCGCTCCAACTCGGCCACCTTGTCGGCGTCGCCGTCGAAGAGGTCCAACTGGTCGGCCGCCGTGCCCACCGGGCCCTTGATCCCGCGCAGCGGGTAGCGGGCGATCAGCTCCTCCAGCCGCTCGTACGCGATGAGCAGCTCCTCCGCCGCCGACGCGAAGCGCTTGCCCAGCGTGGTGGCCTGCGCCGCCACGTTGTGCGAGCGGCCGGTCATGACCACCTCGGAATACTCGTGGGCCAGCCACGCCAACCGGGCGAGGGTGGCCACCACCCGGTCCCGGATCAGCTCCAGCGAGGCGCGCACCTGAAGCTGTTCGACGTTCTCGGTGAGGTCCCGCGAGGTCATCCCCTTGTGCACGTGCTCGTGCCCGGCGAGCGCGCTGAACTCCTCGATCCGGGCCTTCACGTCGTGCCGGGTGACCCGCTCCCGCTCCGCGATCGAGGCGAGGTCGACCTGGTCGAGCACCCGCTCGTACGCCTCGACCACACCGTCCGGCACGGCCACGCCCAGGTCACGTTGGGCGCGGAGCACGGCGAGCCAGAGCCGTCGCTCCATCCGGACCTTCTCCTCCGGAGACCAGAGGGCTACCAGTTCGGGCGAGGCGTACCGGTTGGCCAGCACGTTGGGGATCGTCGTCACGTACCTCATTGTCCCGCACCCGCTGGTCGACACCGGGACCGGGCCGGACTGCCTAGGCGGTCAGGGGCGGCTGACCTCGTAGACGGTGACCGAGCCGGCGACCAGCCGAACCTGAGCCAGCCGGGCCAGCTCCGGCGACACCGCGCCCGCCCTGGTGTCGGCGAACAACCACCGGACGCGGTGCCGTGTGCGGAGGCGGTCCAGGTCGGCGACGGTCGGCGCGGTGAACACGCCGTCGTTGAGCGCGAGCAGTTCCTGGTCGGGGAAGTTCTGTCGGGCGTACCCCAGGTTGTCGACGCCGTGCGCGGCCACGACCGCGTCGGTGTACCCCCAGCTCTCCACCACCGTCCGGTGGCCGCCCAGACCGGTCACCCAGAACGCCCGGGCATCGCAGTGCGGGGTGGTCCGCACCGGCCGACAGTGCACGTTTGTCGCGACCACGTCGTCGTCGGCGGCGTGTGCGTCCAGCCACAACGCCGCGCGCATCTCGTCGACGGTCAGGGCGTACGGCTGCGGCCCGGTCGCCGGCACCGGCTCGGTCAGCACCGAGCGGACGACTCCGCCCACGGCGACGGCACCGCTGGCACCGAGCATCGCGGCGGTGACCCCGGCCACCGCGATCGTCGCCACCCGCCGACGACCCCCCGGCGACGGGACGCGCCGCCGCCACAGGGCTGCCACCCCGACGGCGAGCGCGGCGGCCACCGCCACGAACAGCACGTACCGGACGGCCGAGGCGCCCAGCACCCGCAGCCATCCCTCGATGGTCGAGGTGTAGGGGGTGCCGGGACGGGCGATCCGCGGCCACGCGATCCCCGGCACCGTGCCGGCCGTGACCAGCGCCGCCAGCGCGCCGGCCACGGCGGGCACCACCAGCGCCGGCCAGGGTGCCCGGGCCACGGCGAGCGACCAGGCGGTCAACACGGCGCCGACCGGGATGACACCCATCCAGAAGTAGATCTGGCTGATCGACGGGTGCTGGAACACCCAGGTGGTGGCAGCTCCGGCGAGCACCGTCCCGGCGAGCAGCCAAACGGCCGCGTCGGCCCGGTGCTCCCGCTCGACCAGCAGGGTCATACCCACCCACCGTGGCGCCTGGCCCAGCACCCACCAGGCGACCACGGAGAACGCCAGCAGCCAGCCGAGGGCGCCGCCGTCATTGATGCCGGGCGGCAGCGGCGCATCCGGCCAGATTCCGTCGCCACCACCGAGCGTTTCGGAGTACGGGCCGATGAAGTGCAGCAAGGCCAACGCCTGCACCCGCAGCGTGGATGCCCCGCCGCCGGCGAACAACCGGAAACCGAGCGCCATCGCCGCCACGAGACAGGCCAGCGCCACCAACGCAGGTCGTGGCACCCGCCGCTCCCGCCACCAGAACACGACCGCGGTGAGACCCAGGCCGGCGACCAGCGGTGGCAACGCGCTGGACTTCGCCCCCGCACAGACCAGGCCGAGCACCGGGACCAGCGCCCAGGCCAGGCCGAGGGACCGCCCTCGCGCCACGTCGACACAGAGGCCGACGAGCAACAGCAACGGCACCAGCACGTACGTCTGCGACGGGCTGGCGTAGGCCAAGGGCATCTCACCGGACGCGCCCACGGCCGAGCCGAGCGTGACGGTCGTCCCGACGAAGCCCGCGACGGCGACCACCGGGCCGGCCCAGACGGCACCACTCAGGTCGCGGGCGAGTCCGGCCGCGAGTACCACCGCCGTACCGATCACCGGCACCAGCCAGAGTCGCAGCAGCACCGTCGCCGGCGGGATGTCGGTGACCATGCTGGCGCTGGCGATGTGCGCGTCGGAAAGGTAGTGGTAGCGCAGCCCCTCCCCCGCGACGTGCGGCAACTCGAACGGCATCGCCCGGGTCAGCTCCTGCACCAGCCCCAGGTGGTAGAGCAGGTCCTGGTAGTAGCCGCCGGACACCGGAGGCAGCGGCACCATCCGCCACTGGATGTACCCCCAGGCCACCACCACCAACAGCGCTACGCCCATCGCCCAGTGCCACCCGACCGGCAGCGGCCGGCGCTCGCCGAGCCGCCAGTGCCGGCGTAGCCCGGGGACGGCGGCGAAGGCGACGAGTACCGGCAGCGGCCACCAGCGCAGCAGGGACTGCTGGCCGGTCGCCGCGGCCAACGCCCAGGCGACGATCTCGAGCAGCAGGCCGGTGGCCGCGCCGTAGGCGAGATCCTCCGGAAGGTTGCCCCGGCTGCCGCGCAGCGCGCGGTGCACAAGGGTTCCGGGGAGCACCAGGGCGAACACCCAGTACGCGGAGAACCGGGCAAGGTCCGGGGCCGGCACGTCGTCGCGTGACCAGACCACAAGCAGGGCGGCGATGACGAGCGCCCACGGGAGCGTGGTGAGGACCGGCAGGAGGGCGTTCCGACGTGCCGCCGGGGCCGGGGTGTCGATCCGCTCGGCCAGCAGGGTGTCAGCCACGGGCGTTGACCACCGGTCCGAAGTCGGCCCGGCTCTCCGCCACCGTCTCGGCGGCCGGCACCTCGTCCCGTGAGTCGAACCCGACGTGGAAGGCGGGTCGGTTCTGCACGGTGGCGTAGATCCGCCCGACGTACTCGCCCAGCAGGCCGAGGCAGACCAACTGCACCCCGCTGAGCAGCAGCACGGCGACGAACATCGAGGTCCAGCCGGGGATCGTGGCACCGGAGACGTGGACGACAACGCCGAACACGATGAGCGCGAGGCAGAGCAGGAAGCTCGACATTCCCAGCCAGGTGGCCAGCCGCAGTGGCGCGGCGGAGAAGTTCGCCGCGCTCTCCCAGGCCAGGGCCACCATCCGGCGCAACGGATACTTCGTCTCCCCGGCGGCCCGCGCCGCGCGGTCGTAGCGCACCTCGGCGCTGGGAAAGCCGAGCGACGGCACCAGCAGCCGGTAGACCGGGGCGCGTTCGGGCAGTCGGCGCAGCACCTCGACGACGTCGCGGCTGAGCAACCGGAAGTCACCGGCCTGGGCGGGCAGGTCGGCGCCGACGAGCCGGCGCATCACCCAGTAGTAGCCGCGGGCGGTGTTGCGCTTGAAGACCGTGTCGGTGCTGCGGTCGGCGCGGACGCCGTAGACCACGTCCACACCGTTCTCGCGGGCCACCCTGAGCATCTCGGCGATGGTCTCCGGTGGGTCCTGAAGGTCAGCGTCGAGGCTGATCACCCACCGGCCGACGGCACGGTGGAGGCCGGCGGTCAGCGCCGCCTGGTGGCCGCTGTTGCGCCGCAGCCGGAGCACCCGCAGCTGCGGCCAGTCCCGAGCGTGGTCGAAGAGCACCGACACGGTGTCGTCCCGGCTGCCGTCGTCGACGGCGACCACCTCGTAGTCGACGCCGAGCGCGTCCAGCACCGGCCGCAGCCGGGCGACCAGGGCCGGGATGACAGCGGTCTCGTTGAACATGGGGATGACCACCGAAAGGATGGTCGTCCGTGGCAAGACGGACTCCATGGTGTTACGGCCCCGTTCCGCACGCAGGAGCGATCGATGACGCGCCCAGGGCGCGGTAACGATCACCATCACGTGGTAAACCCTCCACCAGCCGGCCGACTCCTGAACGAGCCGTTAACGCCTGCTGGCGGACATCCCCGTAAGGGGCGATCCGCGCGGTCAGCGTTCCAGGATCGCGGTCACGCCCTGGCCGCCGGCCGCGCAGATCGAGATCAGCCCGCGTCCGCTGCCCTTCTCGGCGAGCAGCTTGGCCAGGGTCGCCACGATCCGCCCGCCGGTGGCGGCGAACGGGTGCCCCGCGGCAAGCGACGAGCCGTTGACGTTGAGCCGGTCGGTGTCGATCGCGCCCAGCGGCGCGTCCAGGCCGAGGCGGTCCTTGCAGAACTCCGGCGACTCCCAGGCGGCGAGGGTGGCCAGCACCTGCGAGGCGAACGCCTCGTGGATCTCGTAGTAGTCGAAGTCCCGCAACGTCAGCCCGGCGCGGGCCAGCATCCGGGGCACCGCGTAGGCGGGGGCCATCAGCAGCCCCTCGTCGCCGTGCACGAAGTCGACGGCGGCCGTCTCCGACCAGCTGAACCAGGCCAGCACCGGCAGGTTGCGCGCGGCTGCCCACTCCTCGCTGGCCAGCAGCACCGTGGACGCGCCGTCGGTGAGCGGAGACGAGTTGCCGGCGGTCATGGTGGCCTGCTCGGCGTCCGGGCCGCGGGTGCCGAAGGCCGGCTTGAGTCGGCCGAGCTTCTCCAGGCTGGTGTCGGGGCGGAGGTTCGCATCGCGGGTCAAACCCAGGTACGGCGTCATCAGGTCGTCGAAGAAGTTCCGGTCGTACGCGGCGGCGAGCCGCTGGTGTGAGCGCAGCGCCAGCTCGTCCTGGGAGCGTCTGTCGATCTGCCAGCGCAGTGCGGTGCGGGCGGCGTGGTCACCCATGGACAGGCCGGTACGAGGTTCGGCGTTGCGTGGGATCTCCGGCTTGAACGGTTGCGAGGGGCGCAGCTTCGCCGCGACCTTGAGCCGTTCGCCGAGCGTGCGGGCCGAGTTGAGCTTGAGCAGCGTGCGGCGCATCTCCTCGTTGACCGCGAGCGGCGCGTCGGACGTGGTGTCGACGCCGCCGGCGATGCCCACGTCGAGTTGGCCGAGGGCGATCTTGTTGGCGACCAGGATCGCCGCCTCCAGGCCGGTGCCGCAGGCCTGCTGGATGTCGTACGCCGGGGTGTGCGGGTCGAGCCGGGAGCCGAGCACCGCCTCGCGGGCGAGGTTGAAGTCACGGGAGTGTTTGAGCACCGCCCCGATCACCACCTCGCCGACCCGCTGACCGGCTAGTCCGTAGCGGGCGATCAGGCCATCCAGGGCGGCGCCGAGCAGGTCCGAGTTGGACGCGTCCGCGTAGCGGGAGTTGGAACGGGCGAAGGGGATGCGATTGCCCCCGATGACCGCGACCCGCCGAATGCTCTGCACGATCCGCCTCCTCCAAGATGTGTCACTCGAACCTACTCGCCAGTAGGCTACGCCCATGACCGACAGGTACGCGACTTTCGTCCAATCGGCCGCCGGCCGCGCGCTGGTCAAGCGCCTCGGGCTGCCCGACCCGCCCCGACTGCGCCGGCACCACCCCGGCGACCCGCTGCTGCCCGGGCCGGCCCTGCTCGGCGCGGCCACCGGCGGCCGGCTCGCCGAGCCGCTCGCCACGATCCTGACCACCGCCGGGGTCGAGCTGCGCGACACCGCCACCGCCGCGCCGCAGGACCGGTTCGGCGCCCTGGTGTACGACGCCACCGGGATCACCGACTCGACCGACCTGCGCCAGCTCTACGACTTCTTCCACCCACGGGCTCGGGCGGTGCTGCCCAGCGGTCGGGTGATCGTGCTCGGCACCCCGCCGCAGGAGTGCGCGACGCCCCGCGAGGCGACCGCCCAGCGCGCCCTGGACGGGCTGGTCCGCAGCATCGGCAAGGAGTTCGGCCGGGGCACCACCGCGCAACTCGTCTCCGTCACCCGCGCCGACCGGGACCCCCACACACTCACCAGCCTCGAATCGACACTCCGCTTCCTGCTGTCCGGCCGGTCCGCGTACGTGTCGGGCCAGGTCATCCGGGTCGGTGTCGGCGCGGCGAGCGCACCCACCGACTGGGACCGCCCGCTGGACGGCCAGGTCGTGCTTGTCACAGGCGCCGCCCGGGGCATCGGCGCGGCGCTCGCGAGGGTGCTCGCCCGCGACGGCGCGCAGGTGGTGGCGCTGGACATCCCGGCCGCCGGGGACGCCCTCGCCGCGGTGGCGAACGACATCGGCGGTACGGCCGTGCAGCTCGACCTGACCGCGCCGGACGCGCCGGCCCGGCTCGCCGACCACCTGGCCAGCCGGAACGGCCGGGTCGACGTGGTGGTGCACAACGCCGGCATCACCCGGGACCGGACGCTCGGCCGGATGGACGCCGACCGGTGGGACCAGGTCATCGACGTCAACCTGTCCAGCCAGGAGCGGATCAACGACGTGCTGCTGGAGCGCGGGCTGGTCCCGGCCGGCGGGCGGATCGTCGCGGTCTCGTCGATCGCCGGGATCGCCGGCAACCGGGGGCAGACCAACTACGCGACGAGCAAGGCCGGCGTGATCGGGTTGGTCGACGCGCTCGCCCCGGTCCTGCGCGAGCGGGGGATCAGCGTCAACGCGGTGGCCCCGGGCTTCATCGAGACCCGGCTGACCGCGCGCATCCCGCTCGTGGTCCGCGAGGCGGGCCGACGGATGAACAGCCTGGCCCAGGGCGGCCTGCCGGTGGACGTGGCCGAGACGATCGGTTGGTTGGCCTGGCCGGCCAGCGGTGCGGTCAGCGGCAACGTGGTCCGGGTCTGCGGCCAGAGCCTGCTGGGGGCGTGATGGGCACGCGGAGAGAGCCGGACGACGACCTTTCCCTGCACGAGCTGATCGACGGCCCGACGGAGACACTGTCGGCGGAGACGCGGGCCAGGGCGTTCCAGTCGGAGTCCGGTGGCCGGACCCGGATCGAGTTGGCTCGGATGCCGGCGTCCGGGGCGCTGCACCGGCGGGCGGTGCTCGGCGCGCTGCCGGGTCTCGCCGGCGGGCGGCGTGGCTCCGGCCTGCCGTCGGCCGAGTTGGCCGTGGGCGGGGTGCGGGTGGACCGGGCGCACCTGGCCGCGTACGACCGGGTCTGCGGTTTTCGGCTCAGCGATCGGCTGCCCGCGACGTTTCCGCACGTCCTGGGCTTCCCGCTGGCCCTGCGGCTGATGACCGAGCCGGCATTTCCCATCCCGGTGACGGGCTTGGTCCACGTCGGCAACCGGATCACCATGCACCGCCCGATCGGCGCCGACGAGGCCCTCGACTTCACGACGTACGCGGAGAACCTGCGCCCGCACGACCGGGGCCGGCAGGTGGACGTGGTGCTTGTCGGCTCGGTCGACGGCGAGACGGTCTGGCGCGGCGTCTCGACGTACCTGGGTCGGGAGCGCAAGCCTGGCGGGGGCGAGCGGGGTGAACGCCCCACCGCACCGACCGCCACGGCCCGCTGGCGGGTCGAACCTCGCGTCGGTACGACGTACGCGCGGGTCTCCGGGGATCACAACCCGATCCACACCTCGCTGCTCGGTGCGCGGCTGTTCGGCTTCCGTCGACCGATCGCGCACGGCATGTGGAGCAAGGCCCGCTGCCTGGCCGCCATGGAGAACCGCTTGCCGGAGGCCCACACCGTCGCGGTCGCCTTCAAGGCGCCCGTGTCGCTGCCGAGCACCGTGGACTTCACCCTGCTGCCGGACGGCGGGTTCGCCCTGCACGACTCGCGCGGGCGTCCGCACCTGGCGGGTTTCGTGCGCTGACGAGTTTCCGGCTTGGCAGGAGCGTCCTCGTGCGTTAGGTTGTTCTCAGAGAGAGATGTTCTCAAGCTGAGAGAGACGCGATGAACGAGCAGGAGTTCCTGGAGGCGTACGACCCACGGGCCTACCCGTCGGTCGCGGTGACCGTCGACGTGGTGGCGCTGACCATCCGCGACGGCGCACTGCACCTGCTGCTGATCCAGCGCGGGCAGCCGCCCTTCGCGGGGCACTGGGCGCTGCCCGGCGGCTTCGTCCAACCCGACGAGGACCTGATCGCCGGCGCCCGCCGGGAGCTGGCCGAGGAGACCGGGCTCGGCGGCGAACGATTGCGCCGCGTACACCTGGAGCAGTTGGGCAGCTATGGCACCCCCGAGCGCGACCCGCGGATGCGCGTCGTCTCGATCGCCCACCTCGCGTTCGCCCCCGACCTGCCGGACCCGGCCGCCGGCACCGACGCCGACGCGGCGATCTGGCTGCCGGTCACCGCGCTGACCAGCCGGCAGCTCGCCTTCGACCACGGCCGGATCATCGACGACGGGCTGGAGCGGGCCCGGTCCAAGCTGGAATACACCCCACTCTCCACGCGCTTCCTCGACGCCGAGTTCACGATCAGCGAGCTGCGCACCGTCTACGAGACGGTCTGGGGTCACCCACTGCACGCCGGCAACTTCCACCGCAAGGTGCTCTCCGTGCCCGGCTTCGTGGAGAGCACCGGCACCAGCACCGAACGCGGCGGCACCCGAGGTGGCCCCCGTGCCCGGCTCTACCGGGCCGGCGACGCCCGACTGCTGCACCCGGCGCTGCTGCGCCCCGCCCGCGAGGAGACGGTGCGATGAAAACCGCGGCGGCCATCCACCTGGTCACGGTGGCCCACAGCGACGCCGACCTGTTCGGCACGGACCAGCCGGCCCGGCGATACCGCGAGCTGGTCGCGGCCCTGCACCCCGACCGCCTGCCGGCCGACCCGGCGGTACGCGCCGAAGCACTCGACGCGTACATCCACGTCACCACCAGGTGGCGGGCCCGGCAGGTCACCGTCCTCGGTGACTACCGACTCGGCACCCCGGCCCACTCGGGTGACCTCGCCGACCTCTACGACGTCGGCGACGATCGACTGCTCAAGCTCCCCCGGCGGCCCGCCGACAACGACCTGATGGCCCGCGAGGCACACGCGCTGCGCACCATCGCCGAGCGTGGCGACCCCCGCTACCTGCCGTACGTGCCCCGGCTCGTCGACGAATTCCCGCACCGGGACGCGGCGACAGGCGCCGAGCGGCGGATCAACGTGCTCGCCACCGCACCCGGGCTGCACGACCTCGACGAGGTGCGGCACGCGTACCCCGACGGGCTGGACGCCCGGGACGTGGCCTGGATCTGGCGGCGGCTGCTCGTGGTGCTCGGCCTGGCCCACCGGGCCGGCGTGGTGCACGGCGCGGTCCTGCCCCGACACGTGCTGATCGAGCCGAACGCCCACGGCGTGGTGCTGATCGACTGGTGCTTCTCCGCACCCGTCGGGGGCACGATCCCGGCGCTCGTGCCCGGCCACGGCTGGGACCCGGAGGAGGTCCTCAACAAGCGGCCCTGCGGTCCGGGCACCGACATCGCGATGGCCAGCCACTGCATGAGCTGGCTGATGGGGCCGCGCGCGCCCCGCGAGCTGCACACCTTCGCGCAGGGCTGCCGGCAACGATCCCTGGACGCCCGGCCCGCCGATGCCTGGCTCCTGCTCCGCGAACTCGACCAGGTGCTGGACCGGCTCTACGGGCCACGCACCTTCCGACCCTTCACCCTCACCCCCTAAGGAGCTGTCATGGGCAGTGGAATCTGGTCCACCGACGTGTACGACGCCGCCGACCGCTACCGGCGCTCCACCGGCCGCAGCGCGTTCTCCTACAGCGACAGCGGGGCGCGCACCGTGCACGCCGCGCTCGACCCCCGCGACGCGATGCGCGAGAGCCGCGACTCCGACGAGCACCCGCGCTCGAC
This sequence comes from Micromonospora sp. DT228, assembly GCF_049841595.1. Classification (NCBI taxonomy): domain Bacteria; kingdom Bacillati; phylum Actinomycetota; class Actinomycetes; order Micromonosporales; family Micromonosporaceae; genus Micromonospora; species Micromonospora sp. DT228. The sequence continues at coordinate 165,886 of NZ_JBNCKO010000003.1, read as the reverse complement.
CCCCGTCGCGGTGCTCTTCGACGTGACCGGCTCGATGCGCAACGTGCCGCGCGTCCTGCAGACCAAACTGCCGCAACTGCTCGGCCTGCTGCAACGACAGGGGTACGCCAGCGACCCGCAGATCATGTTCGGCGCGATCGGCGACGCCACCTGCGATCGGGTGCCGCTGCAGGTCGGCCAGTTCGAGTCGGACAACCGGATGGACGACGACCTCGGCCGGATCGTCCTGGAGGGCGGTGGCGGCGGGCAGATGAGCGAGTCGTACGAGCTGGCCATGTACTTCATGGCCCGGCACACCGCCACCGACAACTGGGAGAAGCGCGGCCGGCGCGGCTACCTGTTCATCATCGGCGACGAGCTGGCGTACCAGCAGGTGAAGGCTCGTGAGGTGGCCCGCCTGATCGGCGACGACCTGGCCGAGGACGTGCCGCTGCGGCAGGTCGTCGACGAGGTGACCCGCCGCTGGGACACCTACTACCTGCTCCCCGCCGGCAGCCACTACGCCGGCAACGCCAAGGTGCTCGACTTCTGGCGGGACCTGCTCGGGCAGAACGCCGTCGTGCTCGACGACCTCGACGCGGTCTGCGAGACCATCGCGCTCACCATCGGCCTCGGCGAGCAGGCGATCGACCTGGACGAGGGCCTGCGCCACCTGGACCACGCCGGTTCCAGCGCCACCGGCACCGTCTCGAAGGCCCTGGCCCGCCTCGGCCGGGGACGGCGGGCCGAGGTGTCCACGCTGCCCACCTTCACCGACACCACCGGCGGGGTGACCCGGCTGTGAGGCACGTGGCGGTGGTCGACCTCGGCTACGGCGACGCCGGCAAGGGCACGGTGGTGGACTGGCTCTGCGCCACCCGAGACGTGCACACGGTGGTCCGCTTCAACGGGGGCGCGCAGGCGGCGCACAACGTCGTGCTGCGCGACGGGCGGCACCACACGTTCGCGCAGTTCGGGGCCGGCACGTTCCGCCCCGGGGTTCGTACGCACCTGTCGCGGCACGTGGTGGTGGACCCGCTGGCGCTGGCCGCCGAGGCCGACCATCTCGCCACTGTCGGGGTGACCGACGCGCTCGACCGGCTGACCGTCGACTCCGACGCGCTGCTCGCCACCCCGTACCACCGGGCCGCCAACCGGGCCCGGGAGATCGCCCGGGGAGCCGACCGGCACGGCTCCTGCGGGCTCGGGGTGGGCGAGGCCGTCGCGTACGGTCTCGCCCACCCGGACGACGCGCCCCGGGTCGGCGACTGCCACCGTCCGGCGTTGCTGCGCCGCCGGCTGACCGCCCTGCGGGACCGGCTGACCGCCGAACTGGGCCCACTGGAGGCGCCACCTGTCGAGGACTGCCTGCCCGCGTTCACCGGGTTCGCCGGGCGGGTCGCGATCGTCGACGAGAGCTGGCTGGCCGGGGCGCTGCGCGCCGGGACCTGCGTCTTCGAGGGCGCGCAGGGCGTGCTGCTCGACGAGTGGCACGGCTTCCACCCGTACACCACGTGGAGCACCACCACCTTCGCCAACGTGGACGGCCTGCTCGCCGAGGCGGGGCAGTCCGGCGACGCGACCCGGATCGGGGTGCTCCGGATCGTCACCACCCGGCACGGAGCTGGTCCGCTGGTGACCGAGGACCTGAGCCTGCCGTTCACCGACGCGCACAACGCCACGAACCCGTGGCAGGGCCGGTTCCGGTTCGGCCACTTCGACGCGGTCGCCCACCGGTACGCCCTCGCGGCGGCCGGCGGGGTCGACGGCCTGGCGCTGACCCACCTCGACCTGGCCGGCCCCGACCTGCGGATCTGCCGCCGCTACGACACCACCGACCGGCTCACCCCCGGCCCACCCGGTGACCTGGACCGGCAGGCCGCGCTCACCGCCAGCCTGTTGCGCTCCCGCCCGCACTACGACGACCCACCGGGCAACTGGGCCGAGGCGATAAGCACGGAGCTGGCCACCCCCGTGGTCCTGACCTCGCACGGCCCCACCGCCGACGACAAAACCCCCCACGGCTCCCTGCTAACCCCACCAGCCCTGGTCCACTCGGCCTAACCCGACCCTCCCTATACCGCCGCTTCGGCACCGGGACCGGTCGTGCCCGGCGAGCATGGGGGCATGGACTCCGCGCTCGACCTGCTCCGACAGCTCGTCACCTCACCATGGGTGTACCTGCTGATCTTCGGGCTGACCGCGGTCGACGCGTTCTTTCCCGCCGTACCCGGCGAGGCGGCCGTCATCACCGCCGCCGTGCTCTCCACCGGCGGAAATCCCAACCTGGCGGGGGTGATCGCCGCCGCCGCGGTGGGCGCCTGCGCCGGCGACCACATCTCCTACGCCATCGGGCGCGGCGGCGGCGCGAACCGGCTCGCCGGGTTTCCCGACGGCAGCCGACGGCGGGCCAGCTCCGAATGGGCCCGACGCGCGCTGGACCGGCGCGGCGGGCTGATCCTGACCACCTCCCGCTACCTGCCGGGGGGCCGGACGGCGGTCACCCTCACCATGGGCGCGGTCCGGTATCCCCGCCGGTCGTTCCTGCTCTACGACGCGATCGCGACGGTCACCTGGGCCCTGTACTGCGGGCTGCTCGGCTACTTCGGTGGGCTGGCCTTCGAGCGCCACCCCATCAAGGGCGTCCTCGCCGGGCTCGGCCTCTCGGTGCTCGTCACGCTGGGCATCGAGGGCATCCGCTGGACACGCCAACGGACGCGCCGCCGCGCCGGCACCCGCGACTGACCCGCCGCGGGCCAGCTCACAGCAGGTCCGCGTCGTACACCAGGATCGCGAGCTGCACCCGGTTGCCGGCCTGCAGCTTCGCCAGCGCGCGGCTGACGTGTGCCTTCACGGTGGCCTCGCTCATCGTCAACCGCCTGGCGATCTCCGCGTTGCCGTGCCCGCGGGCCACCTCCCGGACGACCGCCAACTCCCGCGTGGTCAGCGGTGCCAGCCGCTGTCGAGCCGCCTCCCGGCGGGCCGGGCCACGCTCGGCGAACGAGCTGATCAGGCGCCGGGTGACAGTCGGGGCGAGCATCGCGTTCCCGGCGGCCACCGTGCGGACGGCGGCTGCCAGGTCCCGGGGCGGGGTGTCCTTGAGCAGGAAGCCGACCGCCCCGGCCCGCAGCGCCCGGTGCACGTACTCGTCGAGGTCGAAGGTGGTCAACATGATCACCTTGGATCCGGCGGCGACCACGTCGGGCGCTACGGTCAGCCCGTCGACTCCCGGCATCCGCACGTCGAGCAGCACCACGTCGGGACGCAACCGCTGGGCCTGCTCCAACGCTCCAACGCCGTCCGCCGCCTCACCCACCACCGTGATGTCCTCGGCCGCCTCCAGGATCAGCCGGAGGCCAGCGCGGAGCAGGTGCTCGTCGTCGACAACCACCACCCGGATCACGGTGCACCCGCCAGCGGAATCAGGGCGCGAACCAGGAAGCCGCCGTCCACGGGCGTCGCCTCCAGCCGCCCGCCAAGCAACTCCACCCGCTCGCACAACCCGAGCAACCCCTGTCCGGCACCGGGCAGGGACCGGCCGCCCCCGGACGGACCGTTACGGACCCGCACCTCCAGCCCGTCGGGCAGGTAACGCAGGCACACGGTCGTCTCCGCGTCGGCGGCGTGCTTACGCACGTTCGTCAGCGACTCCCGGACCACCCGGTACGCGGTGCGCCCCACCGTCGCCGGTAGCGCCGTCGGAACTCCCTCGTCCCGCCGGTGCACCCGCAGCCCGGCGACCCGGGACTCCTCGATCAGTTCGTCCAACGCGTCGAGCCCTCGCTCCGGCAGCACTGTCGGACCGGCCTGCCGCAGCACGCCCAGCACCTCGCGCAGGTCGGTGAGGGCCTCCCGCCCGGTTGTCCGGATCAACGCGGCGGCCTCGACTGTCGCCGGGTCGGCCGCGGTCACCTCCAGCGCCCCGGCGTGCACCACCATCAGCGAGACCCGGTGGGCGACCACGTCGTGCATCTCGCGGGCGATCCGGGTCCGCTCCTCGGCGCGGACCCGGTCGGCGCGGGCCTCCTGTTCACGTTCCAACCGCTCGGCCCGGTCCCGCAGGGCGGCGAGCGTGTCCCGGCGTGCCCGCACCCAGAGACCGAACACCAACGGAAGCCCGACCAGGCCGGCGGCAAGCAGCACGACGTTGCCGGTGGTGGCGGTGGTGATCCGGCGTACACCGCCCACCGCCAACCCGACGAGCACCCCGCCGGCCAGCACCACCGCCGCACCGGCGAGATAGCCGGCGAGCCGGCGGCCCCGCAACCGCAACCCCGCCTGGTACGAGGCGACCACTCCGGCGGCCGCGGCGGCGAGCACCAACCAGCCGACCGCCGCGGCCAGGAACAACGGCCAGCGACGGGTCCGGACCGTGCTGGCGGCCCAACCCGAGCCCACGGCGAGCGTCAGCACGGCCGCGCCCGGCAGCGGCGAGCGGACTCCCAGGTCACCTGTCGCGCTGGCCAAGACGGCCGTGGCGACCAGGACGGCGAGCAGCAGCGGGGCGTACCGCTGGACGGCGACTGTGCGGGGGCCCACGCTGGGAGCGTAGGGCGTCGTCGGCAGCTCTGGCCGCCCCCGCGCGTCGGATGCGGGTGCGGTGGGGGACAACCCCTACCCGTCGTACGGGACGATCCAGACCTAAGTAGTGGCGTCCGGCTGACCACTGGCCGATGGCGGGAGCCGCCACCCGCACCAGCATCGGGGGCATGGATCTGCTCGACCTGCTGCACGAGACGATGTCCTCGCCCTGGGTGTACCTGGCGATCTTCGCGATCGCGGTGCTCGACGGCTTCTTTCCGGTGGTGCCGAGCGAGACGGCGGTGATCACCGCCGGGGTGTTCGCGGCCTCCGGTGCGCCGTACCTCCCCGCGGTGATCCTGATGGCCGCGGCCGGGGCCCTGATCGGCGACCACATCTCGTACGCCATCGGGCGGGGTGGTGGCACGCGACTGCTCGACCGGCTTCCGCCCGAGGGTCGGCGCAGGCGCGCCATCGAGTGGGCGCGTCGGGGGATCGCCACCCGGGGAGGTCTCATCCTCACGGTCGCCCGCTACGTGCCGGGCGGCCGGACGGCGGTCACCCTCACCATGGGCGCGGTGCGCTACCCCCGGCGACGCTTCCTGGCCTTCGACGCGCTCGCCGCCGGCTCGTGGGGGCTCTACTCCGGGCTGGTGGGATACCTCGGCGGGATGGCCTTCGAGCAGGACCCGCTGCGTGGGCTCCTGCTCGGTCTGGGCCTCGCCCTGGGGGTGACGACGATCGTCGAGGTGGTCCGCTGGCTCGGCCGGCGTCGGCGACCCGCGCGGTCGGCGTCGGCGACCGCGCCGGCGAGCCGGGTGCCGGTGCCGTGACCCTGGACGGCCGGGTTGGTGCGCCGACCTCGATTGGCCGGGCGGTGCGCTGACCTCGGGGCGGTCAGTCGGCGGCCGGACGCCAGACGGCGCCGTGCAGGAGTTGGCCGGCGCCCAGCCAGGCCACGTTCATCATCCGGGTGGCGGTCTTCTCCGGATCGGCCTCCGGGTGGTCCGCGAGCCAGTCGGCAAGCGACTCGGTCGCGCCGACCAGGGCGTACGCGACGACCTCCAGGTCGACGGCGGTGATCTCGCGGCCCTCGGCGCGCAGGGCGTGGTCGAGCATCCCGGCGACGACCTCGACCAACCGGGCCCGCATGGTGGCCAGTTCGCCGGCGAACGGCTGCTCACCTCGCGCCTGCCGGTAGAGCACGGCCCAGCCGTCGCGGTACGCGCCCACGAAGCCGAAGAACGCCTTCAACCCTCGCCAGAGTCGAACGTCTGCCGGCAGGTCGGGGGCGGCGGCACCGGCGATGGCCTGCATCATCCGGGTGCCCTCCCGGTGCAGGCAGGCCACGAAGAGTTCCTCCTTGGTGCCGAGGTACGCGTACACCATGGGCTTGGAGATGCCGGCATCCTCGGCGATCTCGTCCATGCTGGCGGCGTGGTAGCCGCGCCGGGAGAAGACCTTGACGGCCGCGTCAAGCATCTGCTGCTCACGAACGGCACGTGGCAGGCGCTTGAAGGCGGGCGGCGTGGACACCTTGCGAGCATACCTACTCGTGCGTAGGGTTACGCACGAGTAGACATATCTTCCGGAAGGCGCACCTGATGACTGACTTCGACCCGGCCAACTTCGCCAACGTCGGCCCCAAGGAGTTCGCCCAGCTGGTCAAGTCCACCCCGGACGACAAGATCGCCCAGGTGATGTCCGGTGACCTGCGTGGCAAGGTCCTGGGCGAGGTGTTCGGCCGGATGCCGTCGCTGTTCCGCGCGGACCGGGCCGGCTCCACGAACGCGGTCATCCACTGGATCATCACCGGTCGGTCGGATGGCGGCAGCGACACCTACGAGGTGGCCATCGCCGACGGCAAGTGCGTGGTGAACGAGACCCCGCAGCACGACCCGAAGCTGAGCCTGACCATGGGCCCGGTCGAGTTCCTGAAGATCGTCTCCGGTGGCGCCAACCCGGTGATGATGTTCATGACCGGCAAGCTGAAGGCGAAGGGCGACCTCGGCCTCGCCGCCAACATCGCCAACCTGTTCGACATCCCCAAGGCCTGACATGGCCGATTTCTCGCTCGACCTGAACGAGGAACAGCGGGATCTCCGCGACTGGGTGCACGGCTTCGCGGCCGAGGTCGTGCGCCCGGCCGCCGCCGAGTGGGACGAGCGCGAGGAAACCCCGTGGCCGGTGATCCAGGAAGCCGCAAAGGTCGGCCTCTACGGCTTCGAGTTCCTCGCCACCTGCTGGGCCGACCCGACCGGGCTCTCGCTGCCGATCGCCAGCGAGGAACTCTTCTGGGGTGACGCCGGCATCGGCCTCTCCATCTTCGGCACCTCGCTCGCCGTCGCCGCCATCTACGGCGCGGGCACCCCGGACCAGCTGGTCGAGTGGGTGCCGCAGTGCTTCGGCGACGTCGACTCGCCCGCCGTCGCCGCGTTCTGCTCAAGCGAGCCGGAGGCCGGCTCCGACGTCGGCGCCATGCGCACCCGGGCCGTCTACGACGAGGCCACCGACGAGTGGGTGCTCAACGGGCAGAAGGCGTACGCCACGAACGGCGGGATCGCCGGAGTGCACGTGGTCACCGCCTCGGTCGACCCCTCGCTCGGCTCCCGGGGGCAGGCGGCGTTCGTCGTACCCCCCGGCACCCCCGGCCTGGCCGCGACCCGCAAGCTGCGCAAACTCGGCCTCCGCGCGTCCCACACCGCCGACGTCTTCCTCGACGGGGTACGCGTGCCCGGCCGCTGCCTGCTCGGCGGACGGGACGCCCTGCTGGCACGCCTCGACCGGGCCCGCGCCGGCCAGCGGGCCACCGGGCAGGCCGCGATGCGCACCTTCGAGCTGACCCGACCCACTGTCGGCGCGCAGGCGCTCGGCGTGGCGCGGGCCGCCTACGAGTACGCCCTGGACTACGCGAAGGACCGGGTCCAGTTCGGACGGCCGATCATCGAGAACCAGGCGGTGGCGTTCGCGCTCGCCGACATGCGGATGGAGATCGACGCGGCGCGGCTGCTGGTCTGGCGCGCGTCGTGGATGGGCCGCAACAACCGCCCGTTCACCGCGGGCGAGGGATCGATGTCCAAGCTCAAGGCCGGCGAGGTGGCGGTGTCGGTCACCGAGAAGGCGGTGCAACTGCTCGGCGGTGCGGGGTTCCTGCGGGACCACCCGGTCGAGCGCTGGTACCGCGACGCCAAGATCTACACCATCTTCGAGGGCACCTCCGAGATCCAGCGACTCGTCATCTCCCGCGCGATCTCCGGGATGCAGATCCGCTGACCGGCCCGCCCCTGGTCCGACCGTCGGTCGGGCGGCTCGCTGGGAAGCATCGCTGTTCCATAGGGGCCGCAGAGCGAGGGCCGCGTATTCCGGCCCTCGCTCTGCCACTTGGCCGCGACGATTAGGCGCGCCCGACATCCAGGCCCGACGCCGTGGGCCTAGAGGCACCACTCCGGCCCTGGCGTGCACCCCTCGTCGACGAACCGGGCGGACGAGGCGCTGTCATTCTTGACATCACCCCCGAAATTGGCCCACCCGTACGGCTTGACCCGTTGCCACCGCCCACCGTAGTTGTTGTGTTCGAAGACCCCGAGGTACTGGTTGGTGTTGTTGAATACGGAGGACGCCTGGTCATTGAGGTCCACACCGTTGTGGAACTTGTGATCAGAGAAGTTCGCGACACCGCCGCCACCCTGGACCAGACCCGCCAGCGTGGCCGGGCTCCCATGGCCGTTCTTATCCTGGAAGAAGCACACCTGCCTCGCCGGGCACGCGTAGTCCGCAGAGGCAGGCGAAGAAATCGCGAAGAGAGAGCCAGTCACGGCTACGACGATTCCTGCCCCGGCGGCAAGAGTACGATTTTTCAACAGGCTCACCGAACCTCCAAATTTTGGGAAGCGCCACCTGGGCGATGGAAACGAATACGACAGCGCTCAGCGTCGAACATTTCGCCTTTCCACCGCATGTCTTCGTTCACGAACATACGCGGCGGGTCTGTAGGAACAGTTTATTCTCACTGAATCGCCCCGGCTCGGCGCGACCGAGGCGATTACAGATTCGCCTATTTCCACCAGTTCTTGCATTGTTTGGTTAACGGCCAGGTAGGACCCGACTCGTGGCTACGCCGACCAGGGCGGCTTCGCAGGGCCGCAGGGCAGCGGATTCCACCTTCTGTGCCGTCTTCGTCACCCCGCGCGGACGTGAACTGGGCCTTCCGTCGCACCCAGTGCATGATCAAGGAAGACGCCCTGCTGGACGGGGAGAACCGCTGCCCCGTCCGCGCACCACCCCGAGGAGGTCTGCGGCATGGACCTGCCGTTCATCATTGCCACGCTGACCCGTCGTGGACTGCTCACCCCCGGCAGCCCTGTCCGGGTCGCCGCGCAGCTCAACGCGTTGCGGACGTGGGGATGGAGCCTGGGCGGCGAGTTGCGCCAGGCAGCCGCCCGGGACCCCGGCCGGCCGGCGGTCATCGACGAGAACGGCGTCGAGCTGACGTACCACGAGCTGCTCGACCGGGCCGAACGGATGGCCCGCTCGATGCGGGCGGGGCTCGGCATCCAGGCCGGCGACCGGATCGGTGTGCTCTGCCGCAACCACCACGGGCTGATCGAGACGATCGTCGCGGCCACCCTGCTCGGCGTCGACGCCGTGCTCGTCAACACCGGGCTCTCCGCCGCCCAGTTGGGCACCGTCGCCGAGGAGCAGCGGCTGCGGCTGCTGGTGCACGACGACGAGTTCGCCGACCGGGTCCTCGGCCTCCCGGCCGAGCTGCCACGCCTCGACGAACGGGCCCGCGAGGAGTTGGTCGCCGGGGCGCTGCCGGGTGACCTGCACCCGCCGGAACGGGACGGCCGGATCATCGTGCTCACCTCCGGCACCACAGGTGCGCCCAAGGGTGCCCGCCGACCCACGCCGAGCGGCTTCGGCCCGCTGGTGTCCATCATCGACCGCATCCCACTGCACGCCCGGGACCGGGTGATGATCGCGGCGCCGATCTTCCACACCTGGGGGTTCGCCGCCCTCCAGGTGTGTTTCGCGCTACGGGCCACCATCGTGCTGCACCGGCGCTTCGACCCGGTCGCCACACTCACCGCCCTGACCGAGCACCGGTGTGACGCGCTGTTCGCCGTGCCGGTGATGGTGCAGCGGCTCCTGGAGACCCCCGCGCCGGACCCCCGCCCCTCGCTCAAGGTCGTCGCGGTCAGCGGTTCCGCCCTGCCCGGCGGGCTCGCCCCCAGGTTCATGGACGTCTACGGCGACGTCCTGTACAACCTCTACGGCTCCACCGAGGTCTCCTGGGCCTCCCTCGCGGCTCCCCAGGATCTGCGTCAGGCACCCACCACGGCCGGCCGGCCACCCCACGGCACCCGGCTGGAACTGCTCGACGACAACGGGCAGCCGGTGCCGCCCGGCCAGGTCGGGCGGATCTTCGTCGGCAACGAGATGCTCTTCGAGGGCTACACCTCCGGTGCCAGCCGGGAGACCCACGACGGTCTGCTCGACACCGGTGACCTCGGCCGGCTCAACCCCGACGGGCTGCTCTTCGTCGACGGCCGGGCCGACGACATGATCGTCTCCGGTGGCGAGAACGTCTTCCCGTCCGAGGTGGAGGACCTGCTCGCCCAACTGCCCCAGGTGCGCGAGGCGGCCGTGATCGGCGTACCCGACGCCGAGTACGGCCAGCGACTGTCCGCGTTCCTCGCCCTGCACCCGGGCGAGACGCTCGACCCCGAGGCGGTACGCGAGTACGTCCGGCACTACCTGGCCCGATTCTCCGTCCCCCGGGACGTGATCCTCGTGAAATACCTGCCCCGAAACGCCACCGGCAAGGTGCTCAGCCGAGAGCTACGCCGCTACTACGGCTGACCGCCCCGGAACCGTCGGCGAAAACCGGCGAGTTCCGGGGCGGTGACCACGCCCGTCAGTCGACCATCAGCGAGGGCCGCCAGTCGGGCTTGGCCCCGGCGAGGTCGAGGTGCGAGAACAGGCCCTTCGTGCCCTGCTCGTCGAGCGCGCCGCGGCGTGCGTCCATCCGGACCACCATCCCCCGCACGTCGAGCACCTCCAGCCGCTCCGACCAGTCCGGATCACCGGCAGCGTAGAAGGACGCCTGACGACCATGGATTGTGGTGTTCGGCGGCTCGTACAACACCTTCCCGTCCAACTCGGCGCGAATCTTGTCGGTCATCTTCAGGTACGGGGAGAAGCTGACGTCCAGCGTCCTCGCCCCCGCCTTACTGTGAGCCGCGGTGGAGGTTTCGGCGCTGTACGTGACGCCGGCGTACCACCGCCAGCCGTCCGGGGTCAGTGGCCCGTCCACGCTGGCATAGATCGGCCGAAGGCGCTGCGGCAACCCCGTGACCTGGGCCGGCATCCGCAGCCGCTCGGTCGTACTGAACCTGAGCGTCTGGGCCACGTGCAGAGCGGTCTCGCGGAGATCCTGCCCCGCCGCCCAGGGTGTGACATCGACAGTGGCCCAGCCGTCCGGGGCGTACTGCCAGCGGAGGGAGAGCCGGTCAGTGTCGCCGTCGACGTCGTAGACGGTGAAGGTCGCCGCCTCGCCCCGCACATCGGGTGCGGGCGCCGTGCTCACCACTGGCGCCCGTTGGTCGATGCCCATGACCTGCGGCGCCTTCGGCGTCACCCCCTTCGGGTAGAGGTGGACCGAAACCCCCGCCGAGCTCTGCTTGTCGCCGTCATCTCCGCTCAGAATGACACGCGTGTCACCCTGCGACAGACCCGCCGAGTAACTCAGCCCGGCCAGGCCCGACGGCAACCAACCGAACCGAACGTACTGAATGGTCGGATCGATCGTCTCCAACGCGGCCGGGATCCGGGACGTGTCGAGCGGCTCGGCGGACGGCTCCAGCGGGGCCGGGGTGTCGAGCGGGCCCAGTGACGGTGACCCGTCCGTCGGCGCGACCAGGCCCGGCACCGTGACAGCGCCGACAACCACCGCGACCACCGCCAGTGCGGCGCCCGCACTGCGTGCGTACCAGCGCTGCCGCCGCCCGGCGGTCATCGCCCGCTCGACGTCCACCACGGCGGACGGCGGCTCGGCCGCCTCGAACTCGGCGCGCATCAACCGCGCCAGATCCATCTCATCGATCATTGCCAACTCCCGTGGGCCAACACGTTGGACGGCATGCCACTCGCCGGGCCGGTCCGCATGGCGGTCGGCACGTCACTTCGGGCGGGGCCGAGCAGTCCTCGCAGCGTCGCCAGCCCCTTGGCGGTCTGGCTCTTGACGGTGCCCGGCGCGCAGCCCAGCGCCTGAGCCGTCTCCTCCACCGTCAGGTCCTGAAAGAACCGCAGCACCAGGACCGCCCGCTGCCGCGGCGCGACCTGGCGCAACGCCGCCACCAGATCGAGCCGCTCGGTGGCATCCGGGGCGGTCGGTGCGGGCCGCTCCGGCAGCAGGTCGGTGAGCAACACCCGAGCCCAGCCACGTCGCCGCTCGTCGATCAACCGCCGCATCAACATCGTCCGGACCAGCGCATTCAGGTTGTCGGCGCGCCGCGCCCGGGGCCAGTTGCGGTACAGCTCGGTGAGCACCCGCTGCACGATGTCGTCGCCCTGATGCCAGTCACCGCACATCAGGTACGCGGTCCGGCGCCACTGCGGCAGACCGACCCGAACACACTCGGTGTAGTCGGCGTCGGCCGAAGACCGCTCGACCGGTATCCGGCTCAGTGGCATCCTCGGACCTGTCCTCCCACCGGCAACCGACAGCACGGTGATCGTTCGCAAACCCGCATCTCCACTCCTCCCGTCGCTGTGCCTCCGACACCGCTAAGTCGTGGCCGGAGCAACGCCGGGTTGCCCCTCGCGGGCGACAACCTCACCAGACTGGCTCATCTACCCCTTCGGTCGACACGCTCGACCAGGTCGATGATCGATCAATACGGCACGTGGATTGTCGGCGGGCCGTGGTGGTGGCAGATCGTGCACGGGACGCCCAGCTTCAGGGTGTCGTTCAACGGCACCGGAGCATGGCGGACACGATGGCCGCGCGGCACGCCGATCCGCTCCGCCGGCGCGGAGGCATCGAGCTACGGCCCGGAACCGGGGTAGAACTCTCGATCAGCCCGACCCGCACCGCGGGCGTTCGCGGTCGAGGCACCCACCCACCGACGCGGGGAGTCAGCTCGGGATCGTGATCCGGCCGTCGATCGCGGCGGCGGCGATGTCGGTGCGGTGTTGCGAGCCGGCCAACTCCACCCCGTCCACAAGCGCGTACGCGGCGTCCCGCGCGGCGGCCAGATCGGACCCGGTGGCCGTACCGCAGAGGACCCGACCCCCGGCGGAGAGCAACGCGCCGTCGCTGGCCCGGCGGGCGGTGCCCGCGTGGATGATGCCCGGTCGGTCCGCGCCGGTGATCACGTCGCCGGTGCGCGGCGCGGCCGGGTAGCCCGGCGCGGCCAGCACCACGGTGACCGCGCTGCCGTCCCGCCACCGCAGCGGCGGATGCTCGGCCAGCGTCCCGGTGGCCGCCGCGTGCAGCAGCCCGCCCAGCGGGGTCTCCAGGAGCGCGAGCACCGCCTGCGTCTCCGGGTCACCGAAGCGCGCGTTGAACTCGATCACCCGAGGGCCGGCGGCGGTGATCGCGAGCCCGACGTAGAGCAGGCCGGCGAACGGGGTGCCCCGGCGGCGCATCTCCGCGAGCGTCGGGTGGACCACGTCGCGCATGACGTCGTCGACCAGGCCGGCGGGAGTCCAGGCCAGCGGCGCGTACGCGCCCATGCCACCGGTGTTCGGCCCGGTGTCGCCGTCGCCGAGCCGCTTGAAGTCCTGTGCCGGCAGCAGCGGCAGGGCCGCCTCGCCGTCGGTGACCACGAAGAGGCTGACCTCCGGGCCGTCGAGGAACTCCTCGATGACGACCCGTCCACACTCGGCGGCGTGCGCGAGGGCGGCCGACCTGTCGTCGGTCACCACCACACCCTTGCCGGCGGCGAGACCGTCGTCCTTCACCACGTACGGGGCACCGAACTCGTCGAGCGCCCGAGCGGTGCTCTCCTCGTCCGTGCAGACGTACGCCCGGGCGGTCGGCACGCCGGCGGCGGTCATCACGTCCTTGGCGAACGCCTTGGAACCCTCCAACTGAGCGGCCGCACCGGAGGGGCCGAACACGGCGATCCCCTTGGCACGTAGCGCGTCGGCGACCCCGGCGACCAAGGGCGCCTCCGGGCCGATCACCACCAGGTCGGCGGAGGTCTCCACGGCCAGCGCCGTGACCGCGGCCGGATCTGTCGGAGTCACGGTCCGCAGCTCAGCCACCGAACCGATCCCCGGGTTGCCCGGCGCGGCAGTCAGCGCCGAAACAGCCGGATCACGCACCAGCCCGAGCGCGAGCGCATGCTCCCGCCCGCCACCACCCACCAAAAGAACCCGCACGATCCCGCATCCTACTGCCCACCGCTCCAGCCCAGTTGATCATGAGGTTGGCGGGCGTTCTAGTGATCCACTAGCCCGTCAACCTCATGATCGACGGGAATGAGCGACTGCGATCGCCTGGCGGACCGTGTGTGGGATGTAGTCGGGGTGGAGGGTGTCCTGCCAGGTGAAGCGGAGGATGGTCCAGCCGGCATTGACCAGGCGGTTCTGGCGGCGGCGGTCGGCGAAGACGGCCTCGGGTGAGCCGTGTGCGTCCCGGCCGTCCGCTTCGGCGATCACCCTTGGAACGTTCCAGCCCAGGTCGCCGATGCCGAGCAGATACCCGTCGTCGTCGCGCACTTCCAGTTGGAGGGTGTCCGGGGGGACCCGCCCGTCGACACATCGCAGCCGAGAGCGGGTTTCCAATGGAGACTGTGCCCGACCATCAGCCTCGGCAAGGTAGCCACGTGCTGCGACCGCGCCTCGCCGACCTCGGATCAACGCTGGGATAGTTGCCAGGCATTCGGTTGTGAGTAGCCCCCGATTGAGCGCGGAGTCGAGCACCGAGACCGCCGCGTAGCGACGTTCCCGCAAGATGATCTCGGCAACGGTCAGCCGTGGCTCCGTAGCCGCGACCCCGTTCACCTGCGTCACCGCACGTGGAGCGCGTTCGAGCTGATGCAGCACGATCGCGGGATCCGACACCCGCGCCAGCTTGGCCACCCGACCCGGCAACCCCACGTGAATCTCGTCCCGACGCGGCAGGCCGGCGATGCCGTGCAACTCAGCCGCGGTGCCGAACACGGCGTGAGCGTGCGGGCCCAGCGAGAGCAATGCGGCACGAATACGACACCGGCGAGCAGGTGGTGCACCGGACCGACGACGCGTCAGATAGACCGCTCGAGCGAGCGGCCACCACCGACCCACGGCCACCAGATGATCTATGTCGTGTCGACTGAATCCGGCTTTCTGTGCCTGCGCTCGAGTGATCAAGCCATCCTGAGCGGCCGCCTTCGAGCGAACAAGGTCTGCGCGATCCACAGGAACCACGCTGGCCGCCCATCCGACCAGCCACCACCCCTGTGGACAACCCTGTGGAAAACAGCACCCACCCGCTGCGCGTGATCATGAGGTTGACGGGATCTTTGTAGATCGAACAACCCGTCAACCTCATGATCAACGGGGCCGACTAGAGGAGGGGGTGGAGGACTACGTTTTCTTCTCGGCCTGGGCCTACGCCTACGACGCTCACCTTGGTGTTGCAGAGTTCTTCTACCCGGGCGATGTAGCGGCGGGCGTTCTCCGGCAGGTCTTCGGCGGTCCTCGCCTTGGTGATGTCCTCCCACCACCCGTCGAGTTCCTCGTAGACGGGCGTGGCGTGGTGGAAGTCGGTCTGGCTCATCGGCATGTCGTCGACCCGGACGCCGTTGATCTCGTAGCCGACGCAGAGCGGCACCTTGGGCAGGCCGGTGAGCACGTCCAGCTTGGTGATGACCAGGTCGGTGACGCCGTTGAGGCGGCAGGCGTACCGGGCGACGACCGCGTCGAACCACCCGCACCGACGCTCCCGACCGGTGGTCGTGCCGTACTCCGCGCCGATCTTGCGCAGGTGATCGCCGTTGGCGTCGAACAGCTCGGTCGGGAACGGCCCCGCGCCGACCCGGGTGGTGTACGCCTTGCTCACCGCGATCACCTTGTTGATCGCGGTCGGCGGGATGCCGGCGCCGACGCAGGCACCACCGGCGGTCGGGTTGGACGAGGTCACGAAGGGGTACGTGCCGTGGTCCATGTCGAGCATGGTGGCCTGCGCGCCCTCCAGCAGCACCGTGTCGCCCCGGTCCAGGGCGTCCCAGAGCATCGCCCGGGTCTCCGCGATGTACGGCTTGAGCCGCTCGGCGTACGCCAGGTACTCCTCGACTGTCGCCTCGAGATCGATCGCCTTGCGGTTGTAGACCTTGAACAGGATCTGGTTCTTCTCGCGCAGCGCGAGTTCCAGCTTCTTGCGCAGGATGCCGGGGTCGAGCAGGTCCTGTAGCCGGATGCCGATCCGGGCGACCTTGTCGCCGTACGCCGGGCCGATGCCCCGGCCGGTCGTGCCGATCCGCGACGAGCCGAGATAACGCTCGATCACCCGGTCCAGTGCCCGGTGGTGCGGCATGATCAGGTGCGCGTCACCGGAGATCCGAAGCCGGGACACGTCGACGCCGCGCTCGGCCAGGCCGTCGATCTCGGCGAGCAGCACCTTCGGATCGACCACCACACCGTTGCCGATGACGATCATCGCGTTCGGCGAGAGCGCGCCGGACGGCATCAGGTGCAGCGCGTACTTCTGGCCGTCAGGGGTGATCACCGTGTGGCCGGCGTTGTTGCCACCGGAGTAGCGCACGACGTAGTCGACCCGCTCACCCAGCAGGTCGGTAACCTTGCCCTTGCCCTCGTCGCCCCACTGAGCGCCGATGAGCACGATCGCTGGCATCTTTTCCGCCTCCAGAAGGCTCGGGTGCCAGGTGGCGACCGGTTGGCGAGCCCGGGGTGTCAGGTTAACAAGTAATGACGGCGTGGCCGGCAGGGGTCGCGTCGAGAGGCAGGAGGCTCCTTCCGTGTACGACGTGGTGCTGCTCACCCTCGGTTCGGAGCGGGACGCTCCCGGGGGCTGTGGCAGCGGCGGGGCCTGCTGCGGCGGCGCGACCGAGTCCGCAACCGACCCGACGAAGCAGACCGACAGTGGCCCGGCTTCCCCGGCCCAGACCGGCGGCGACACCCGGGCCGGCGGCGACACCCGGGCCGGCGGCGACACCCGGGCCGGCGGCGACACCGAGCGGTGCGCCACCGAGCGGCCCCGGGTGCCGGTGCTGGCCTGCTCGGACGCGCTGATCGCCAGGGGCGCCCGGGTGGAGATGGTCACCGCCCGTTCCGACGCGGAGATCGACGCGGTGTTGGCCCGGCTCGACGGTCCGGCCCGCCCGGACGGCCTCACCTGGCCCGACCTGGACGGCAAGACCCGGCTGGTCGTCGCCACGGCGAGCGACGGGCAGTTGCGCGCCGTGCTGCGCCGGCTGGTCCGGCGGTACGCTCCCGCGCCGAGCAAGCGACCGGCGGATCTGCCCGGCAACCGGACCCTGCCCGACCTGCCGCCGGTGGCCGTACTCCCGCTCGATCCGGCCCGTGGCGGCGCCCACCGGGACCTGGCCGCGCAGCTCGGGCTGCCGCGTGACCCGGCGGCGGTGGCCGCCGCGGTGGTGGACGGCACGGCACGGCGACTCGACCTGCTGCGCAACGACGGTGGCTCGGTGACCCTGGACGGCGCGCTGCTCGGCGCCGCCGACGACGCCGGCCGGCCGCTGCACTGGCGGGCCCGGGTGGAGGTGGACGACACCGTCCTCAGCAACGGTGACGAACCGCTGCTGGCCTGCGTGGTCGGCAACGCCGGCGGGTATGCGACGCTCGACGACGTGCTCCTGCTGGCCGCGCCGGACCCGGCCGACGGCCGGATCGAGGTCGCGGTGGCCGTGCCAGTGGTCGTCCGTACGGCGCTGGGCCGCAAGCGCGTCCGTCTCGAGGTGCGGCGTGCCCGCGGGCGGGCCGTTTCGGTGCTACCCCGGGAGGGGAAGGTCCCCTACCTCGACGATGGTGTCGAGGCTGAACTGACCCGAAAGCGTTCCTGGTGGATCGAGCCGGGCGCCTGGGCGGTCTGGTCGATCTGATCCTGAACCGTGCCGGTCGATCTGATCCTGGACCGTGCCGGTCGATCTGATCCTGGACCGTGCCGGTCGATCTGATCCTGAACCGTGCCGAGCGGCAGCCCGACTGCGGCGACGGCCCCGTCCGGGTGGATGGGCCTATCCTCGCAGGAGGACTGGGAGGGGCCGTAATGGACGAGAACGCCGACCGAGCGCAGGTGCACGGCCAGCAGCCGGTGCCAGAGCGGGACATCGAACCACTCTGGCCACCCGATCCGGCCGACCACGGCACGGGTGACCCGGTGCCGCCGTGGGCGGCGGTCGCCCAACAGCGGGGTGCTCCGTCGTCGGTCGCGCCGGGGCCGGTGACGCCGCCGGTGGCCGCGCCGCCGATCGGCCGGTCACCGGTTCCCGGGCAACCCGGGGCCCCAGCCCAGTCGCCGCCCTCGCCGTCCGACTACCCGTCACTCTCCGGTGCCGTCCCGGCGCCCGGCGGCTGGGGCGTCGGCGGCTCGTCCGCCGCCGGGTCCGGCTGGGCACCAGCTCAGCCCAGTTGGCCGCCGACCGACCCGGCAGTACCGGCCACCGCGTCGACACCGCCGACCCCGAGCATGCCGCTGCCCCCCGGCACGCCGCTCACTCCCGGCACGCCGCTCACTCCCGGGGCACCCGGCACTACGGCCATGCCAGCAGCACCCGGCCCTACGGCCACGTCCGGGGCGCCCGGCACTACTGGCACACCTGGGGCGCCCGGCCCTACGGGCACACCGGGGGCGCCCGGCGCCTCCGCGACCAGCACCGGTGGCCCGGCCGGCAGTGGCACCGCCCAGGCGCGTGCTGTGACATCACACACCGGCACCGCGTCGCCGGTGCGCCAGCCGGAGACGACGAGCCCCGCCGCCGGGACGACGAGCGGCGCCGCCGGAGCGACCAGCAGCGCCGGAGCGGCCAGCAGCGCGGCCGGGGCGGCGCAGGCACCGGCTGGCGACTGGGGTCCGACCGCCGCCGCCTCGCCGATCCCTCCGGGGAGCGTGGACCTGGACCTGCCGTTCACCCTGGATCACCCCACCGCAGCCTCGACGCCCGCCGACCGCCCCACGGGGGCGGGCACGCCCACCGACCACCCCACAGGGGCGGGCACGCCCACCGACCACCCCACGGGCGCGAAGAACACGCCTTCCGACCGCCCGAACGGCGCAACCCCGACCTCCACAGACCCAGCAGCGGCAGTGCCCGTGCCCCAGGTCGACGGGACCGGACTGGACGGATCTGCCGGCGGGGTGGGACGGCCCACCGAGTCGCCCTGGGCCTACCCGCCGCAGCGTCCCGCGGCAGCGTCCGCGCCGGCCCACGACGAGGCCGCCGCGATGCCACCGCCTCCCGTGCCGCCCGGACCGCAGCCGCCGCACTCCGGCCCCGATCCGGCGTACCCGGGCCCGTCGGTCGCCCCGGCGATCCCCGGCCAGGCCGGCCCCGTGGAGATTCCACCGCCGCCGGACCTGACGTACTTCAGCAACCTGGCGCAGCAGGCTCCCCAGCAGGCCGGGCCGGTGACTCCACCGCCCGGGCCGTTTCCGCCGTCTCCGGGTTGGTACCCACCGCCGTGGCAGCAGGGCGCGCCAGGCGTCCAGGCTGGGCAGCCCTATCCGGAGGCCGATGGAGTGACCCGGGTGTCCGCCTCCGGGTACCCGGAGGCGACCGCGTACCCGGAGGCGAGTTGGACGCCGGAGGAGACAGCGGTACCGACCGCCGAGGACTTCACCCGGCGGCGGCAGGTCCGGCCCGCCGACCCGGTGGCGACGATGGGCGTCCGCG
Organism: Micromonospora sp. DT228; assembly: GCF_049841595.1. Classification (NCBI taxonomy): domain Bacteria; kingdom Bacillati; phylum Actinomycetota; class Actinomycetes; order Micromonosporales; family Micromonosporaceae; genus Micromonospora; species Micromonospora sp. DT228. Next base: position 146,522 of record NZ_JBNCKO010000003.1, on the reverse strand, counting down.
CGGTGGTCAACAAGATGGGGTTGCTCCGGCTGTCTCCCGGTCGGCACGAGCAGGAGCTCAGGCGCGACATCGAGATGGTGCGCCGCAACTTCGGCGGGCTGCGGCAGGTGACTGTGGTCAACCCGAAGGGCGGCGCCGGTAAGACGGTGGCCATCCTGCTGCTCGCCATGACGTTCGGTCAGAAGCGCGGCGGCTACGTGCTGGCGTGGGACAACAACGAGACCCAGGGCACCCTGGGGATGCGCGCCCAGCAGGACTTCCACTCCCGCACCGTGCGGGACATGCTGCGGGATCTCGGGCAGTTCCAGGGCGCCCACGGGCGCGTCGGTGACCTGTCGCAGTATGTCCGCTCGCAGGGCGAGGGAATGTTCGACGTGCTGGCCTCGGACGAGTCGGCCACCGGTGGTGAGATGCTTACCGCTGCCGCGTTCGCCGAGATCCGCGAGGTGGTCAGCCGGTTCTATAAGTTGATCTTCGTGGACACCGGCAACAACGTACGGGCGCAGAACTGGCAGGCCTCGATGGACGCCACCGACCAGTTGGTGGTCACCATGTCGGCCCGTAACGACTCCGCGGAGACGGCCGCTCGGATGCTCGACCACCTGGAGCAGAGCGGCCGGCAGCGGCTGGTCCGCCAGGCCGTGACCGTGGTGTCGATGCCGCCGTCGCGCAAGGAGATCGACCTGCCGGCCATCCAGGAGCACTTCGCGGCCCGTACCCGGGCGGTGCTGCTGGCCCCGTACGAGCGGCTCATCGACACCGGCGAGCCGATCCGGTACGGCGGGCTCTCCTCGGCCACCCGCGACGCCTGGCTGAAGATCGCCGCCGCGGTCGCCGAAGGGTTGTGAATGGCCGACGGCCGGCCCGATGTCGGGCCGGCCGTCGGATCGGGGTCAGTTGCTCGCGAGCGCGTCCGCCGCTTCGGGGTCGCAGTCACGCAGGAACTGGGCGCAGCGGGCCGCCTCGTCGGCCTCGCCGATCTCGCCCGCTGCCCGGGACAGCACGTAGAGGCAGCGGAGGAAGCCCCGGTTGGGCTCGTGTGACCACGGCACCGGGCCGTGCCCCTTCCACCCGCTGCGGCGCAGCTGGTCGAGGCCCCGGTGGTAGCCGGTGCGCGCGTAGGCGTACGCCGTCACCACCTGGTCCTGGGCGAACGACCGGGCCGCGAGCTCCGCCCAGGCCGCACTGTAGGTGGGGAAGCCGGCCGCGACGCTTGCGTACGCCTCCTCGGTGCCGGCCTCCTCGGCGGCAGCCAGGGCGGCGTCGGCCTCGTCGTTCGCGGGCAGGCGGGTGGCCGGTGGCTCTGGCAAAAGGTTCTGCATCGCCCCATTCAACCCGCTGGACAGGGCGACACGCGAGCGGGTCGGCCGACGCGTTCCGCTGAACGGCTGAGGAGTTCATCACGCCTGCGGCCTATGCCGCCGCCGAGTGTTTTCCACTACAACTAATGGTCCGGAGCCTCCCCAGGAACCGGTTACGCAGGAGCCCGGTGGCCACGGTCGCCGGGCTCCTGTCGGTTTCACCCCAGGCCCGAGGTTTGGCGGCCCACGGCGGACGGGCAGGATGGCCGGGTGCCGACCCCACCTCCCGCGGACGTCATCGAGCCGCACCTGCACGCCGACGAGATCCAGACCCGCGACGAGTTCGATCGGCAGTTGGCCACCGGCCGACTGACCGGGCTGACCGTGCAGGGCCTGCGCCTCGACCTGGCGCCGGTGCCCGACCTGGGGGGCATCGAGGTCGCCGGCACGCTCTTCGTGGGATGCCGGTTCGCCTCCCGGGACGTCGGGGCCGACCTGGTCCGGCGCGGCGCGAACGTGGTACCGCCGTTCTCGGGGCTGCCGTACCCGACCCAGCCGTCGCACCTCTACACCCCGGAGGAGCTGGCCGCCGGGTTCGCCGAGGGCGGGTTCGCCGGGATGTACGACACCCGGGTGTACGACCACTACCGGGTGCACGGCGGCGCGCTGCCGGACGTCAAGGAGGCGCTGGGTCAGCGACTGCACGACCACGGCGTGGACAACGCGCTGACCGACGCCACCCGGACCTGGCTGGCCCGACACGGGCCGCAGTCGGTGGTGGGCATCATGGGCGGGCACGCGGTGCGGCGGGGCAGCCCGCCGTACCGGATGGCTGCCGTGCTGGGTTGGGAGCTGGCGCGGGCCGACCGGCTGGTGGTGACCGGCGGCGGTCCGGGAGTGATGGAGGCGGCGAATCTCGGCGCCTACCTGGCGGACCGGCCGGCGGCCGAGTTGACCGAGGCGATCGACAGGTTGTCCGGGGCGCCCGACTTCACCGACCACCACCGGTACACGGCCACGGCGTTGGCGGTGCGGCAGCGCTACGCGGGCGTGCCCCGGCAACGTGGTGACGACCTCGGCTGGGCGCGGGCCGGTGGGCTGGCCATCCCGACCTGGCTGTACGGACACGAGCCGGCGAACCTGTTCGCCGGGCGGATCGCCAAGTACTTCTCGAACGCGATCCGGGAGGACACCATCCTGCGGCTCGCCCGGGGTGGCATCGTCTTCGCGCCGGGGCGGGCGGGCACGGTGCAGGAGGTGTTCCAGGCGGCCACCAAGACCTACTACGGCACCGACGGCGCCAGCGGCGCGTACATCTTCCTGGACCGCGGCTACTGGACCTCCGAGCTGCCGGTGGAGGCGTTGTTGCGCCCGCTGCTGGCCGCGTCGCCGTTCGGTGACCTGTCCTCGACGATCCACCTCACCGACGACGTACACGAGGCCGTCCGCCTGCTCACCGCCTGAACGACGACGGCCGGCTCCCCCGCGGGAAGCCGGCCGTTGTGGTGCGTCGTTACTTGGTCATCGTGGTGCCGGTGGAGCGCAGGTGCTCGCACGCCTCGACGACCCGGGCGGCCAGGCCGGCCTCGGCGGCCTTGCCCCAGGCGCGGGGGTCGTACTGCTTCTTGTTGCCGACCTCGCCGTCGATCTTCAGCACGCCGTCGTAGTTGCGGAGCATGTGGTCCGCGACGGGCCGGGTGAAGGCGTACTGGGTGTCGGTGTCGATGTTCATCTTCACCACGCCGTAGTCGAGAGCCTCCCGGATCTCGCTCAGCAGGGAGCCCGAGCCGCCGTGGAAGACCAGGCTGAGCGGCTTGTCCTTGCCGTACTTGGCGCCGACAGCCTCCTGGATCTGGTTGAGGATCTCCGGACGGAGCTTGACGTTGCCCGGCTTGTAGACGCCGTGCACGTTGCCGAAGGTCAGCGCCGCCATGTAGCGGCCCTTCTCGCCGAGGCCGAGCGCCTCGACCATGGCCAGGCCGTCATCGGTGGTGGTGTAGAGCTTGTCGTTGATGGCGTTCTCGACGCCGTCCTCCTCGCCACCGACGACGCCGACCTCGATCTCGAGGACGATCTTGGCCTTGGCGGCCTCGTCGAGCAGCTGGGCGGCGATCTGGAGGTTCTCCGCGACCGGCACGGCCGAACCGTCCCACATGTGCGACTGGTACAGCGGCTCGTCGCCGCGCTGCACCCGCTCCTGCGAGATGGCCATCAGCGGACGGACGAACTTGTCCAGCTTGTCCTTCGGGCAGTGGTCGGTGTGCAGGGCGATGTTCACCGAGTACTTCTTGGCGACCTCGTGCGCGTACGCGGCGAACGCCACGGCACCGGTGACCATGTCCTTGATCGAGGGGCCGGAAAGGTATTCGGCACCACCGGTGGAGACCTGGATGATGCCGTCGCTCTCCGCGTCGGCGAAGCCCTTGAGCGCCGCGTTCAGCGTCTGCGAGGAGGTCACGTTGATCGCGGGGTACGCGTACCGGCCAGCCTTGGCGCGGTCCAGCATCTCCGCGTAGGCCTCGGGGGAAGCGATGGGCATGTGATGCGCTCCTTACTTACCACTCTCGGCCGTGCTGGCCGCTGTTGTTCATTTGTGCGCCGGACCGCGCTGTCCTCCGCCCGGAAGTATCCCGTAGGTGAGGTGTGCCGGAACAACCGACCCGGGTGCTAGCCGTTCACCGACGGTCCAGGTTGTCCGGCACGATGACGCTGATCAGCCAGGTGGCCACTGTCATCACGATGGCGCCCCAGAACGCCGGCCAGAATCCGTCCACCTGGAACGGCAGGTCGAGCCCGCGGGCGATCCGGTCGGTGAGCAGGAACAGCAACGCGTTGACCACGAGCGCGAACAGGCCCAGGGTCAGCAGGTAGAACACGCAGCCGACCACCCGGATGATCGGTTTGAGCACCGCGTTGATCACGCCGAAGATCAGCGCCACCACGATCAGGGTGAGCACGGTGTTGCCACCCGAGCGGCCGTGCACGTCGACCCCGGGCACGATCAGCGTGGTTATCCACAGAGCGACCGCGGTGATCGCGAGTCGGATGAGAAAGCCCACCGCACCATCCTGGCACCGGGCCGCGGCGTCGAGGGCTGATTCCGCCTACTCCGCTTCCGGGCGCGGTGCCGGCCCAGCCCGTACGGTGGGTGGGAACCGTGCCCCGAGACCCCCGGGAGGGACGATGGGTCAGCCCGACGAGGACGACTACCGCTGAGCGTTCAGCGAGCGCCGTCCACGAGCTTCGGGTGGCGGGTCACCCAGTCGCCGAGCCGATCCTCGCGCAGTGCGGTCAGGAACTCCGGGGCGAGCGTCGGGTCCGCCTCCAGATAGTGGCTGGGCCCTTCCGCCTCGTGCACCGGCAGGCTGAGCCCCACCGGCTCCACCGAGCGCAGCGTCGGGACGAGCCGCAACAGGTCCAGCATGGTGGCCTCACCCGGTGACACGGCGAGACCCGGTCCGACGGCGCTCAGCAGCGTGGCGAGTCGTACCGGATTCGTGAGCACGCCCTGTTCGGAGGCCGACCGGATCAGCCCGGTCGCGAAGAGTCGGGCGTTGCGGTCGCGGTCCTGGCTGCCCTCGGGCAGCCCGTAGCGCTGGCGGAGCAGGTCGACAGCCCCGGCGCCGTCGAGACGCTGGCACGCGGCCGGGAAGACCCGTCGGGTGTGGGCCGAGCGCACCTGCTCGGGCAGGCAGACCGACACCCCGCCCACCTCGTTCGTCAGTGTGCGCAGACCTGGATACGTCACCACCAGGCCGGTCTCGATCCGGGCCCCGGTCAGCTGCGTGATCGTCGAGCGGGCCAACTCGTACCCCTTGGCCGTCTCCCGGCCGGTAGGGCCGGCGCCCAGCGCGAACGCGGTGTTCAACTTGTCGGTGCCGTGGCCGGGAACGGGCACCCTCAGGTCGCGGGGTAGGGAGACCAGGTACGGGCGGCTGCGGTCGGCCGGGATGTGCACCAGCAGGATCGAGTCGGCCAACTGCTGCCGTGGCGCGGTGCTGTCGATGCCGAGCAGCAGGACTGTCACAGCTCCCGTCGTCAGCGGCCGACCCGACGCTTCGGCCACCCCGGCGACCTGCGGCGACCCGGCTCGCTCCGGAGTGAACAGCGGCACCCCGACGCCCAGTACGCCGAGCACGGCCAGGGCCGTGCCCCCGGCCTGCCAGCGACGCCGACGCTGCCGGCGACGTGCCGCCAGCCGGTCGATCGCGGCACGCAACGGGCCGGTCGACGGGGTGAGCGTCTCGTGTCGGGTGAAGGCGGCGCGCAGGTCGTCCTCGATCATTGTCATACCTCCACGTACTCGGCCCGGAGCGTGGCCAGGGCTCGGGAGATGGACGAACGGACGGTCCCGACGGCACAGCCGAGGATGTCGGCGATCTCCGCGTCGGGCAGGTCCTCGTAGTAGCGCAGCACCAGGGTGGCGCGCTGCCGGCGCGGCAGCCGGGACAGCCAGGACCAGATCTGGTCGCGGTCCACGGCGGTCTCGGTGTGATCGGTGGGCACCGGCACCGTCGTGTCGGCCTCCCCACGCAGCAGCACCCGGCGGACCCAGGAGCCGCGCCGCCAGTCGACGTACTGGTTGGTGAGCATCCGGCGCACGTAGTGCTCGGGGGAATCCGCGCGGGCGACCCGACGCCAGTTCAGTTGGACCCGGACCATCGTCTCCTGGACCAGATCCTGGGCCTGGTGCGGATCACCGGTGAGCATCACCGCGTACCGCAGTAGCGGGGCCAGCCGCGTGTCCGCGAACTCCTCGTACGTCACTGCACCTCCCGGGGCTCCTACCCCAGATGACGGAAGCGGGCGTACGGAACATTGCAGTAAGGCCTACCGAACTCCACTACGCGGGCGGGTGGCGCGGTGCCGGTCCGGCGCGGCCCGGACCTTGGGCTTCGGTACCCTTTGTGGCCGTGGACACAGCTGAGAAGACCCGCGCTCTCATGGAGAGCGTCGCCCTGAACCCGCTCGATCCCAAGGATCTGTTGCAGACCTTCGGGCTGATCGGCGTGTGGGTGATCCTCTTCGCCGAAACTGGCCTGCTGGTCGGCTTCTTCTTCCCGGGCGACTCACTGCTGTTCCTCGCCGGGGTGGCCTCGTCGCCGGTGGCGGACGCGATCTTCGGTGACGGCACGCGACTGTCCCTGGTCGGCCTGCTGATCGGCGGCCCGATCTGCGCGATCGTCGGCGCGCAGCTGGGGCACTGGCTCGGTGCCCGGTATGGCCGGCCGATGTTCGAGCGGCCGAACTCCCGGCTCTTCAAGAAGGAGTACGTGGAGAAGGCCGAGTACTACTTCCAGAAGTTCGGCCCGGCGAAGGCCGTGGTGCTGGCGCGCTTCATCCCGATCGTCCGGACGTTCCTCAACCCGGTCGCGGGCGCGCTCGGCATGCCGGCCCGCAAGTTCCTGCTCTGGAACATCGTCGGCGCGGTGCTCTGGGTGGACGGCATCCTGCTGATCGGCTACCTGCTCGCCGAGCAGATCTACGAAGCCATCGGCGACAAGATCGACCGTTACATCCTGCCGGTGGTGGCCCTGATCATCCTGATCTCGGTGTTGCCGATCTTCTTCGAGTTCCTCCGCGACAGGCGCGCGCGTAAGCGCGGCGAGGCGGTCGCGGTGGTCGCGGCGGCCAGCGCCGCCGGCGCGGTGGAGGCGGCCCGCGAGGCGTTCGACCACGACCGGCACCAGCACGGCCGGCACCGCCCGGAGCACGGCCAGGATCACTGAGCCCACGTACGACGACGACGGCCGGCCCCTGGTGCGGGGGTCGGCCGTCGGCATGTCGGACCCGGCCTCCGGCGGTGCGGCCGGGGACGAGCAGGTGTTACCCACCGATGGCGCCACCCCTGGCTCGCCACCGGACGCCGCCCCGGAGCGGGACGGCGTGCAGTGCCTACGTCAGCGGGCCTTCTTGGTGGCCCGCTTACGCGGCGGGGTCAGCAGGTCGGCGATCGTCGCGATCGCACTCGGGACCAGGCTGTAGTACGCCCAGACACCGCGCTTCTCCCGCTGCAGCAAACCCGCCTCGGTGAGGATACGCAGGTGATGACTGACCGTCGGCTGAGAGAGGCCGAGCGGCGCCGTCAGGTCACAGACGCACGCCTCGCCCTCGGGGGCCGACTGGATCAGGCTGAGCAGCCGCAGCCGAGCAGGATCCGCAAGGGCCTTGAGGACCCCGGCGAGACGCTCGGCATCGGCACGTTCGATCGGCTCGCCGTTAAGCGGCGAGATCTGAGGCATAGTCATTTCGGCCAACGCAGTTCCCACGTATTCCATCCTTCCACCAGCAGCATCGATCCGCCTGCATATCAGCAGATCCGAATCGGCAAACTTTTACGCCACAAGGCCGAGGTCAGCCAACGTATAGGCCGCCCGGTAAGGCAATCCGGCGGCTCGCACCGCGTCGCCGGCGCCTCGATCAACAATAACCGCCACGCCCACGACTTCCGCCCCGGCCTCGCGAAGCGCCTCGACAGCGGTCAACACACTTCCGCCCGTCGTGGATGTATCTTCCACCGCCAACACTCGGCGGCCGGCCACCTCCGGTCCCTCGATCCGCCGTTGCAGACCGTGCGCCTTGCCCGCCTTGCGCACCACGAAGGCGTCCAGGGCGCGGCCGGTCGGAGCGGCGGCGTGCAGCATCGAGACCGCGACGGGATCCGCGCCAAGGGTGAGGCCACCGACCGCGGCGTAATCCCAGTCGGCGGTGAGGTCGAGCAACACCCGGCCGACCAGAGGAGCGGCCTGGTGATGGAGCGTGACGCGCCGCAGATCCACGTACCAGTCTGCCTCACGCCCCGAGGAGAGCACGACCCGTCCGTGGACCACGGCCAGGTCGGTAATGAATTTACGCAGGTCGTCGTGGTCCCCCATGGCGATAGAGGTTACTGCGCAAGTCTGAGCGGCGTGTGCGGGGTCCACCCTGACCAGCCCGGCGAGGCACCGATGGTTGGCGATGTACCACTACGCTCAGCGACTGTCCTGACAGCGGCGCGCCAACGTCTGGGCACCGACCACCGGGGGCCGACAGGCCCGTCGGGGCTCAGTGCTCGTCGCGGCCGATCCGGCCGCGAGTGTCCCGGGCGACCGCCTGGAGCAGCCGACGCGGCGCGTGCCGCATGCCGGCGACGACCACCTTGTACTTCCATGCCGGGACACTGACCATCTTGCCTTTGCCCAGGTCACGCAGGGCTTCGTCGACCACATCCGCGGCCCGCAGCCACAGCCACTCGGGCGTCTTGGACATGTTGATGCCGGCCCGCTCGTGGAACTCCGTGCGGGTGTAGCCGGGGCAGAGGGCCATCACGCGGACCCCGAACGGCCGGGCCGACAGACCAACCGACTCGCTGAAGTTGGTGACCCACGCCTTGCTGGCCGAGTACGTCGATCCGGGCATGGCCGTACCGAACCCGGCGACCGAAGAGACATTTATCACTGCCCCATTCCGGCGGTCGGTCATCGGTCGCAACGCCGCCAGGGTCAGCCGCATGACGGCGTGCACGTTGAGCCGCAACAGCCGCGCCTCGTCCTCCGCGGTGGACCGCAGGAACGGTTTGTTCAGACTGATCCCGGCATTGTTGACGAGCAGGTGCACGGGACCGCCGTCGGCGAGCCGCTGCTCCACGATGGCGCACCCGTCGTCGGTGGACAGATCCGCCGGGATGGTCTCCATCTCGCGGCCGTGGGCGGAACCCAACTCGCCGGCCAACTCTGCCAACCGGGCCGCGTCGCGGGCGACGAGCACCAGATGCCAACCGTCGGCGGCCAGCCGCCTGGCGAACGCCGCGCCGATGCCTGCGGTCGCCCCGGTGATCAGGGCCCGACGCTCGGCAGTGGTGGGGTCGAGCGGCACGGGGCGGTCCTCACCTGGGCGGGTACGGGGGCGCGGGCGGCGCCGACTGCGGATAGTGCGGGACGGACGTGAACGCGGGCGGCGCGGTCGAGCGGCGGTGACCGAACCAGGCGTTCGCCGCCGGCAGGGCCAGCAGCACGGCTACTACAAGGTAACCGAGCACCTGCCCGACGGAAAGGCCGGCGTTGAGCGGGATCCACCAGGACGGGTAGGCGTCACCGATCAGGCCCAGCAACTCGGCGAGAGCCTGGTCGTCGGCACCCAGTTGCAGCGGCGCGGCCCGTTCACCGATGAGCACCGCCACGCTGCAACAGCCGCCGAGCACACCGAGCCCGCTGACCACCCAGGTAGCCACCCGGACGCCGTTGCGGGCCGCCAGCAGCCCGAGGGCCAGGCCGGCGAGCACCGGCGCGGAGAGCGCGGCCAGCACCGCCGACAGCACGGCGGACGCGCGCAGCAGGGTCACCACGTCGTCGATCTGCTCCGGACTGGCCGAGGTGTCCCGGGCGGCGGAGCGGAACGCGTCGACGGTCCCGCCCAACACCACCAGGTCGACAACTGTGTACGCGAGCGAGGCCACCGCCATCACCCACAGCACGGTTGCGGCCGACAGGACGACGGCAGGCCGGCGAGCCGATGCCGATTCGGGGTACGACACGACGAATCCCTCCGGTAGGCGTCGGGTTGCAACCTACTCGGAGGGATCGTCGGCGTCGTGCTTACCGGGCCGTCAACTCGTCGACGGTGGGGTTGACCCGGGCGGCGTGTCGTCCGGCCGGTTCGCCGGCGGCGGGTAGCTCGGCTCCCCACTCGACGGGTAACCCGGCTCACCTGACGACTGCGGGTAACCGGGCTGACCCGGGGTCTGCGGGGCACCCGGGTAGCTGGCGCCCGGGGCCGGCGGCTCCCAGGCCGCGGTGGCCTTGCGGAAGAACGGGTGGGCCTTCGGAAGCGCCAGCAGGATCAGCGCGGTGAGCAGCGCGATCAGGCTGAGCGCACCGAGCACCAGGTTGGCCGGGACGACCCAGGAGGGCAGGGCGTCCTCCAGGCGGCGCTGGATCTCCTCGGCGCTCGGCGCATCGCCGGTGCCGCCGCCGGTGTTGAACCGGCCGCCCGCGTTGCCGAGCAGGCCACTGCCCAGACAGCAGACCATGATGCCGCCGACGACCCAGGTGGTGATCCGGGCGCCGTTGCGGCCCCGGTTGTTGAACAGGGCCAGGACGACAAGCGTGACCGCGAGCAGCAGCAGCACGATGCCGCTGACGAGGCCGATGGCGGCGAAGACATCGGCCGTCTGGTCCGCGTCGGCGGTGCCCGCGTACGCGTCGCGGACGGCGTCCCGCGTCTTGCTGAAGGTGCTGAGCGAGATGATCAGCGTGATCACCTGAAGCGCCGCGAACAGGAAGAGCAGGTAACTCGAAATCGACACGATGGATGGCCGCTGACGGGCCGGCGTGCTCTGGGAATCGACCATGATTCTCCTTCCCTCAGATCGATCACACCGTATCGGGAACCGGCCGTTTCGGCATGCCGTGACGAGCCGGCACGCCCACCCGGCCCGGGCTCAGCGCTCTCCGGATCCGGGAAGGATCGTCAGGTCAGCGGGGTGGAGCAGGTGACCGCGGGCCACTCGCCAACCCTCTTCGCCGTACGCCTCGAAGGAGAGCCGTGCCCCGCCACCGGACTGGTAGTCGTGATAGCGCATCGTCCCTTCCGACGGCAGCCCGACCTGCTCGGTGGCGGTGTAGCGGGCCTGCCCCGTCTCGGCCCAGGTGTAGCGCCGCCGACCGAGGTCGATGGTCGGGGCACCCGGGGTCACGCTCGCGCCCGGCTCGGCCGTCCAGAGCACCAGCTCCAGTGCGGGGCCGTCCTCCACGGAGAGCCGGTAGCGGGTGCCGGTGTCGTCGTCGAGCAGGTGCTGCACCCAGCTCCAGTCTCCCTCGACCAGGCGGATGGTGCCGCTCACCGCGTACTCCCGATTGCGGATCCGCACGCGGTCGCCCAGGCCCAGGCGAAGCGGGTCGCCGCGCAGCGACTGCGCCGTGGCGTCCGACGACCGCCCGCCGGGCCGGGTCGCCGCCGACCGCCGGACCCGCACGGCGACGACGATGACGACCGCCGCGAGTACGGCAAGCGCCACCACCAGGTACGTCACTGACCTGCCCACCCGACCATCTCCCCAGGTACCTCGGCGCAGACGGTAACAATCCTCGGCTCCGGTGCGACCCGTACCGTGACCGACAGCTCAACTACCGACGGCAGTCGCGGCATCGCCTGTTGTGCACGATCGCACTGTGGACGGCCGGGTGGGCGGTGGTTCGTCCGTGTCCGCAGATGGATCAAGATGTGGCGAGCCGTTGGCTGGCGTAGTTGCCAAGGGTCTCGCGGTCCATGACACAGCCGACGAATGTGGTGAACTCGCTCGGGTCGTCCCGCAACGAGGTCCAGGCCGCTCGTGCCGCCGCCGGGTCGAGTCGTTCCAGCAGCGTGGCCGCGTACGCCCGGCCGGCGGGTGTGCCGTCGGCCAGCACGCGGTCGAGCTGCCGGCGGACCTCGTCGGGATGGTCGTCGACGGCTGCGGAAACCCGCTCGTACGCCTCCGTCACCGGAAGCAGGGCCCCGGCGATGCCAACCCCACCGAAGGCGAGCGTGTCAGCCGCGACCAACGTGTCGACGGCCGCACCGAGTTCCCGCTCCCATTTCTTCCCAATCCCAAACATGCCCCAACTCTTTCCCCACCCACCCCACTTCGACCCCGGTGATCATGAAGTTATTGTCCCGACACGCCGCGCGGTCGGGCAATAACTCCATGATCAACGCAGGGAAGCATCCGGGGTGGGGGTGGTTAGGCGGGGGTTACCGTGAGGGTGTTGGGTTCTGCGGACTGGTCGACCTTCACCGTTTGGCCGTCGCGGATCTGGCCGGACAGCAGGGCCTTCGCCAACTGGTCGCCGATCGCCGTCTGGACCAGCCTGCGCAGTGGGCGGGCTCCGTAGATCGGGTCGTAGCCGTGCTCGGCCAACCAGGCCCGAGCGGCATCGGTGATCTCCAGGCCGAGCCTGCGGTCGGCCAACCGCCGCCGCATCCGGTCCAGCTGGATGTCGACGATGGTCCGCAGGTCGTCCCCGCGCAGCGAGGCGAAGACCACGATGTCGTCCAGCCGGTTGAGGAACTCCGGCTTGAAGTGCGACCGGACCACCGCCAGGACACCCTCCCGGCGCTGCTCCTCGGCCAGCGTCAGGTCGCCGATCACCGACGACCCGAGGTTGGACGTGAGGATCAGGATCGCGTTGCGGAAGTCCACCGTGCGGCCCTGGCCATCGGTGAGCCGGCCGTCGTCGAGCACCTGGAGCAGCACGTCGAAGACGTCCGGGTGGGCCTTCTCCACCTCGTCGAGCAGGATCACCGAGTACGGCCGGCGGCGCACCGCCTCGGTGAGCTGGCCGCCCTCGGTGTAGCCGACGTAACCGGGCGGGGCGCCCACCAGTCGGGCGACCGAGTGCTTCTCGCCGTACTCGCTCATGTCGATGCGGACCATCGCCCGCTCGTCGTCGAAGAGGAACTCGGCGAGGGCCTTGGCCAGTTCGGTCTTGCCGACGCCGGTGGGGCCGAGGAAGAGGAAGCTGCCGGTCGGGCGGTCCGGGTCGGCGATGCCGGCCCGGGCCCGGCGGACCGCGTCGGAGACCGCGCCGACCGCCTCGGCCTGGCCGACCACCCGACCGCCCAGCGACTCCTCCATCCGCAGCAGCTTGGCCGTCTCGCCTTCGAGCAGGCGGCCGGCGGGGATGCCGGTCCAGGAGGCAACCACCGCGGCGATGTCGTCCGCGCCGACCTCCTCCTTGAGCATCGCGCCGTCGGCCTGGAGCTGGGCCAACTCCTCCTCGGCCTGCGTCAGTTCGACCTTGAGGGCGGGGATCCGGCCGTAGCGCAGCTCGGCGGCGCGCTCCAACTCCCCGTCGCGCTCGGCCCGCTCGGCCTCGCCGCCGAGACGTTCCAGCTCCTCCTTGGCGGTGGAGAGCTTGGTGATGTGGCTCTTCTCCGTCTGCCAGCGCTCGGAGAGCACGGTGAGCTGCTCGCGCTTGTCGGCCAACTCCTTACGCAGCCGCTCCAACCGCTCGGCGGAGGCCGCGTCCGGCTCCTTCGCCAGCGCCATCTCCTCGATCTCCAGCCGGCGGACCGCCCGCTCGATCTCGTCCACCTCGACGGGCCGGGAGTCGATCTCCATCCGGAGTCGGGACGCGGACTCGTCGACCAGGTCGATCGCCTTGTCCGGCAGGAACCGGTCGGTGATGTAGCGGTCCGACAGGGTGGCGGCGGCGACAAGCGCGGCGTCGGTGATCCGTACGCCGTGGTGCACCTCGTAGCGCTCCTTGAGCCCACGCAGGATGCCGATGGTGTCCTCGATCGTCGGCTCGCCGACAAGCACCGGCTGGAAACGACGCTCCAGCGCCGGGTCCTTCTCGATGTGCTCGCGGTACTCGTCGAGCGTGGTGGCGCCCACCATCCGCAGCTCGCCACGGGCCAGCATCGGCTTGAGCATGTTGCCGGCGTCCATCGAGCCCTCGCCCTTGCCGGCGCCGACGACCGTGTGCAGCTCGTCGAGGAAGGTGATGACCTGCCCGTTGGAGTTCTTGATCTCCTCCAGGACGGACTTCAGCCGCTCCTCGAACTGGCCCCGGTACTGCGCGCCGGCGACCATCGCCCCGAGGTCCAGCGAGATCAGCTTCTTGTCGCGCAGCGACTCGGGCACGTCACCGGTGACGATCCGCTGGGCGAGGCCCTCGACGATCGCGGTCTTGCCGACGCCGGGCTCGCCGATCAGCACCGGGTTGTTCTTCGTACGCCGGGAGAGCACCTGGATGACCCGGCGGATCTCGGCGTCCCGGCCGATGACCGGGTCGATCTTGCCGTCCCGGGCGCTTGCGGTGAGGTCGACGCCGTACTTGGTCAGTGCCTGATAGGTCTGCTCCGGGTCGGCGGTGGTGACCCGGCGGTCGCCACCGCGCACGGTCGGGAAGGCAGCGACCAGGGCCTCCTCGGTGGCGCCTGCCGTCTGCAGCGCACCGGACACCGCCCCACCCACCCGGGCCAGGCCGGCGAGCAGGTGCTCGGTGGAGGTGTATTCGTCGCCCAACGGCCGGGCGATCTGCTCGGCGGCGCCGATGGCGTTGACGAACTCCCGAGCCAACGTCGGCTCGGCGATGCTCGAACCACGGGCGGCCGGCAGGGCGTCGACCGCGCGCTGGGCGGCCCGGCGCAGCTCGGCGGGGTCGGCCCCGACGGCGCGCAACAGACCGGTGGCGGTCGAGCCATCGGTGTCCAGGAGTGACAGCAGCAGGTGCCAGGGCTCCACTGTGGCGTGGCCACGCTGGTTGGCCAGCGCGACAGCGCCCGTGATGGTCTCGCGGCTCTTGGTGGTGAGTCTTTCGGTGTTCATGGGCTCCCCCGGATCGGCGTTGTCCACTGAGAAGGACACAACCAGAGTTGAGCGTATTCCACTCAACCTTAGCGCGTGACGCCCATCACTCCCGAGGGCGCCACCGCCAGTCGAACTCCCCGGCCGCCGGAGCCGGGCCGGGCAGCGGTTCCGCGTCCGGCGCCGTCGAGAGACCGGCCAGCAGCACCGCGAGCTGGCGGCGGCGCAACTGCCCGGTCCGCTCCGGATCGGGTACGCGCACCGCCGCGCACGATTCCAGCAACAACCCCAGATCCGGTACGACCACGTCGGGGCGCAGCCGCCCGCTGGCGCGGGCCCGTTCGAACAGGGCGGTGGCCAGCTCGCTGGCGCGCACCGCGTCCCGGCCCATCTCCTCGGTCGGGGTGAAGGTGCCGGCCAGGTGGACGGTGAGCGAGTGCACGTCGGCGTCGACCACCCGAGCCAGAAACCCGGCGAACGCGGTCCAGTCGTCCGGCTCGGCGAGGGCCGACTCGGCCTCGGCAACGTACCGGCGCAGCCCGTCGTGGCAGAGCTGACGCAACAGGTCCTCCTTGCCCGCGTACCGCCGGTAGAGCGCGCTGATGCCGACGCCCGCGCGTTCGGCGACGGCGGCGATCGGCGCCTTCGGATCGTCGAGGAAGACCGCGCGCGCGGCTTCGAGGATGACCTCGTCGTTGCGGGCGGCCTGGGCGCGGCGACCGCCAAGCGTCTTGCCGGGAGTCGTTGACATGCACTCAGCCTAGCAGTGGAACGGATCGTTCCGCTCTGCTACTATGATTGCAGAACGAAACATTCCGTTCCGAAGGAGTTCCGAGATGACCGGCACCGCGATCCGCCCGTTCCGCGTCGAGATCCCGCAGACCGACCTCGACGACCTGGCCGCCCGGCTCGGCCGCACGAGCTGGCCCGCCGAGCTGCCCGGCGCGGGCGACGCCTACGGGATGAGCACCGATCGGGTGCGCGCCCTCGTCGACAGGTGGCGCGACGGGTTCGACTGGCGTGCCGTCGAGGTCCGGCTGAACGCCCACCCCCAGTTCGTCACCGAGATCGACGGCGAGCAGATCCACTTCCTGCACGTCCGGTCGTCCCGGCCGGACGCCACCGCGCTGGTGCTCACCCACGGCTGGCCCGGCTCGGTGCTGGAATACCTCGACGTGATCGCCCCGCTCACCGAGCCGACCGACCCGGACGCGCCGGCCTTCCACGTGGTCGTCCCGTCGCTGCCCGGCTTCGGCTTCTCCGGCCCGACCCGCAGCGCCGGCTGGAACCGGTTCCGCATCGCCCGCGCCTGGGCCGAGCTGATGAACCGCCTGGGGTACGACAGCTACGGCGCGGTCGGCAACGACGCCGGCTCGATGGTCGCGCCGGAGGTGGGCCGGATCGACGCCGAACACGTCCTCGGCGTCCACGTCACCCAACTCTTCTCGTTCCCCTCCGGCGACCCGGCCGAGTTCGCCGGGCTCTCGGAGGCGGACCAGGCCGCGCTCGGGCACCTCCAGTGGTTCTACGAGAACAAGTTCTCCTTCAACCAGGTGCACAGTCAGCAGCCGCAGACCCTGGCGTTCGGGCTGGCCGACTCGCCGGTCGGGCTGCTCGCCTGGAACGCCCAACTGTTCGACGAGAGCCTGGACGCCGACTTCGTCCTGGCCAACGTGGCGCTCTACTGGTTCACCGGCACGGCCGCCTCGGCGATCCGGCTCTACTGGGAGGACGCGCACGCCGGCGAGCCGCCGACCGAGCCGACCACCGCACCGACCGCGCTCGCCATGTTCCCCGGCGACTTTCAGTCCATCCGCCGCTTCGCCGAGCGGGACCACGCGAACATCGTCAGGTGGACGGCGTACGAGACGGACGTCGAGGGCCGCGGTGACGTCGGCGGTCACTACGCCGCCCACCAGGCCACCGACGTCCTGGTCGCCGACATCCGCGAGTTCTTCGCCAGCCTCCGCTGACCACGGCGCGCCCAGGTGCCCGCACCCGCTCGGCCGGGGCGGGCACCGGCGCGTCCGGCCCCGACGCGCGGCGCACGGTTGATCCACTCGCCTTTCAGGAAGTCGGGGCATCCGGACCGCCCGGACGCCGCGACATCCTGAAAACCGAGTCGATCACGGTCTTGCGCGGCCCCTACGGGCCGATTCGCCGGGGCAACCGCGCGGTGCACGGGGTTTCGTGGTCGCCGCGGAGCACGTAGCGACGGCCACCGTCCAGCCACCGGTCGCAGAACACCCAGTGCCGTACCCCCTGGTCGTCCTCGGCTTGATCGAAGGCCACCAAGGCAAGGGCACGTACGTGGCCGAGAAGTAGATCTTGGCAAGAAAGTGCCCCTGGAGGGGCCGGATTCATCCAAGATCTCTGACGGTGATCACGTAGCCGGGGTCGTCAGGACTTGTCGAGGATGATCACCGTCCAGCGGCGCTCGGCCACCTGGCCGACGCCGAGCAGGATGTCACCGTCCCCGCCGGCAGCCACGATCGTGCCGTCGGTGAGCACCGACAGGTTTCGGTCGGGGCCGATCGGCCAGGGCAGCTCGGTGTAGCGACCGTCCCCGACCGTGGCCGTGCCCGTTCCCGCCGAGCTGGTCACCGCGAGCAGCCCGCCGCCGATCGGCGCGACGGATGAAATGTGCGCTGGATGCCCCTCGGCGCGGATGAGATCCCACCCTCGGCGCAGTCGCCAGAGCGCCGGAAAGGACCTGCGGTCCGGCCGCTCCCCGACCAGCCATCCCGTCCCGTCCCGATCGACCACGGCCCGCAGGACGGCGACGGGCCCGTCGGGTGCCGGCACCGGGGTCTGCTGCCAGCTCCGCCCCCGGTCGAACGAGACCGCCGCGTACGGCTTCCCGTCCTTCTCCCCGACCGCGACCACCAGCGGGCCGTCGCCCGCGTCGACCGTGTGCATTGCGGGTAGACGCGGCTGTGTGGCGAGCGGGCGCAGCCGCTGACCGTCCCACTCGCCGACCTGACCACTGCCCTCGATCAACTGGAATCGACTCTGCGCGCCTACCCACTGCGGCGGCGGCCCGTCCAGGCTGTGCGTGAACGAGGTGCCACCGTCGGTCGAGGTCCACCAACCGTACGGCTCACTCCACAACGTCAGGACCTCCGGCGCGGCGTAGAGCTGGTGGTTCTTCGACGTCGGGTGGGGATGTCGCAACTCCGGCCAGGACCGTCCGCCGTCATCGGTGGCGAACAGTCGCGCCGGACAGTCGTCGCCCGGCGGTGGCTCGCCGCAGTTGGCGAAGAGGGCGTAGCCGTGCTCGGCGTCGACGAACTCGACGTACGGAGGGTCGTACCGCTGCGGAACGGCGACCCGGACGCGGCGGACCTCTGCGACGGCGGCCGATGGAGACGACGCGGTGACGGCCGCCCGGGGCGAAGGGGTCGGCGGCGTCCGGCGGACGTCGCCGATCGAACACCCAGCCAACAGGGGTACGAGCAGCAGCACCGCCCGACCTGATGTCCGACCGATCATCGGCGTCTCCGAAGCAGTAGTCTTGCCCGGGTGCGAGTACGTGTCGAGCAGACCGCCTTACCCGGGATCGGGGTACGTCACGATCTGGTGACGGAGTCCGGACGCCGCCTGGGCGTCGTCTCCCACCGCAACGGCCGCCGAGATCTCGTTCTCTACGATCCCGACGATCCCGACGCCTGCCAGGCGGACATTCCGCTGACCGACGACGAGGCCGAGGCTCTGGCCGACATCCTCGGCGCGTCGCTGATGCTCGGTCAACTCTCCGGGCTGCGTGAGCAGGCCGCCGGTCTGCTCACCGAGCAGATCGCCATCTCGGCCGGCTCCCCGTACGTCAACCGCAAGCTCGGCGACACCAAGGCGCGTACCCGCACCAGCGCCTCCATCGTGGCGGTCCTGCGCGAAGGCGAAGTGATCGTCTCGCCACTCCCCTCCTTCCGCTTCGCGGCCGGCGACGTGGTGGTCGTCGTCGGGACCCGTAGAGGTCTCGACGGCGTGTCCGCCATCCTCGCCGACAGTGACCCGGACGGCTGAGGCGGATGCACGATTTCACCACGCTGCTCATCGAAGTCGGTGCGCTGCTGCTGCTGCTTGGCCTCCTCAGCCGGCTCAGCCGGCGCTTCGGCCTCTCTCCCATTCCCCTCTACCTGCTCGCCGGGCTCGCGTTCGGGCACGGCGGGCTGCTGCCGCTGGACGCCAGCGAGGAGTTCTTCGCAGTAGGCGCCGAGATCGGCGTGATCCTTCTGCTGGTGATGCTCGGCCTGGAGTACTCGGCAAACGAACTTGTCGGCAACCTGCGCTCGGCGGCACCGGCGGGGCTGATCGACGGCGTCCTCAACGCGCTACCCGGCGCGGGATTCGCCCTGTTGCTCGGCTGGGACTGGGTCGCCGCCCTGGTGCTCGGCGGCATCACCTGGGTCTCCTCCTCCGGGGTGATCGCCAAGGTCCTCGCCGACCTGGGCCGGCTCGGTAACCGGGAAACCCCGGTGATCCTCTCGGTCCTGGTCATCGAGGACCTGGCGATGGCGCTCTACCTGCCGCTGGTCACCGCCGTACTGGCCGGCACCGGCCTGCTGGGCGGCGGCATCGCACTCGCTGTCGCGGTGGGCACCGTGCTGCTCGTGCTTGTGGTCGCCATCAGGTACGGCCACCTGATCTCGTCCGCCCTGTCGGCGAAGGACCCGGAGGCACTGCTTCTCGGCGTACTCGGTCTGACGTTGCTGATCGCGGGCCTCGCCGCGTCACTCCAGGTGTCGGCGGCGGTCGGCGCGTTCCTGGTCGGCATCGCCCTCTCCGGCCCGGTGGCGCACCACGCCACCGAACTGCTCTCGCCCCTTCGGGACCTGTTCGCCGCGGTGTTCTTCGTCTTCTTCGGCCTGACCACCGACCCGCAGGACATTCCGCCCGTGTTGCTGCCGGCACTCGCCCTGGCCGTGGTCACCATGGCGACGAAGACGCTCACCGGCTACCTCGCGGCCCGCCGGGTCGGCATCGCGGAACCCGGTCGATGGCGGGCCGGCCTGGCACTCGTACCTCGCGGTGAGTTCTCCATCGTCATCGCCGGGCTCGCGGTGGCTGCCGGGAGCGTCGAGCCGCGGTTGGCGGCGCTGGCGGCGACGTACGTCCTGATCACCGTGGTGACCGGGCCGATCCTCGCCCGGCTGCCGGACTTCCCGTGGTTCAAGCGGTGGCTGCGTAACCGCGCGGCGGCCCAGCGGCGGGAGTCGACCCCGGTCGTCGACTCAGTGCACTGAGCTCCACCTGAACGCCGCGGCCGCGTGGGTCGCACCCTCGCGGAGGTAGAAGCGATGCGCCTCGGTCCGGGCGAGGCCGGACTCCAGGAAGACGTAGTCGGCTCCCTGGTCGTGCGCCCACGCCCTGGCCGCCGCCAGGAGGCTGGAACCGACACCCCGGGAACGCCACTCGGGGTGCACGGCGAGATCCTCGATCGAAGCCCGACGGCCGAAGCGCACCGAGAGGATGTCCAGGTAGACGCTGGCCACGCCGACCACCTGATCCTCCTGCGATCGCGCGGCGAAGAGCGCGGCGTCCTCGTGGTCGAGTACCCGCGCGGTGCGCTCGACGGCGCGGTCGCGGTCCCAGTCGGCGGGACGGCGGCCGGGAGGGGCGAAGAGCCACTCCAACCCCGAGACGAACTCGGCCTCGGCGCCGCGCCGCAACCGTCGTACGTGGATTGTCATAGGAGCATCATCGGCAGCGCGGTCGATGCCGTGAAGCCGGCCATGCCAACGGTTGCGGAATTGCTCCTCGCGGGTACTACCGCAGCACCCGACGGCGGGTTACCGTTTCGCCCCAGCAGCCAGGGTCCGTAGGCAGCGTTGCCACACGCGGGCGAGAGCGGAAGGTTGGCCGGTGAGCGTGCAGGAGTCGACGTTCCACGGCTTCGCCAACCCCGTCGATCCGAGTCCGGCGGAGTTGCGAGCTTGGGCGTACAAGCCCGATTCGGTGCCGTTGGCTTCGATGCCACCCGACTGGGACCTGTTGGTCTCCGGCGACCGGCTGGTGCTGACCCTCTTCGAGCTGGCGATGGATCCGACCTGCCCGGCCCGGCGTTTCGCCCTGCACTGCCTCTACATCTACGCGGCCGACGGCATCCGGACGAACTTCCGCGCCCATCCCAAGCGCCGCTTCCGCAAGCTCGTCGAGCAGGCCGAGCGGGACGGCGACGAGCTGATGAAGATCTGGGCGCACAACGGACGGGTGCTGCTGGCCCGTCCGGACCTCTTCGTCTACCGGGACTGGTGCGAGGGCGGCCTGGTCCGCGAGAACCGCCGCCTCGGCTGAGCTGGACTTCTCCGCAAGCGATCGCGGGGATGGTGTTCGCGTCCCGGCCCGCGCTCTGACGGCGGACGGGCCGGGACCCCCGCCACGGTGACACCGCGTCCCGGCCCGCGCTCTGACGGCGAACGGGCCGGGACCCCCCGTGGGTCCCGGCCCGCACGTCGGTCACCGGTCAGTCCTGCTTGCGTTCAGTTTCGGCTCGGCTCTTGTCGCCGCCGTGGTCGCCCTGTTCGGCGAACCGGCCCTCGACGACCCGGTCTCGGTAGGTCCCCTCGGTCACCTTGTCGAACTTCTTGCGGACGGTCTCGGCCAGGTCTTCCAACCGTTCTTCCGTCTGCTGGGCGACCTTTTTCGCCGGTTCCGCCATCGCTCCCCCTCGCCATGCCGGTAGGTCCGTATTAAGCCGATTGGACCTGTATCGACAGGCTAACCGAAGCGGCCCGGACCGCGCCGGGGAATCCGGTGCGGCCCGGGCCGAGGAACAGCTCCGGGTGCGTGGCAGGTCAACGATCGGGATTACGACGGGGTCGCCAGACCACAAGCGCGGTGGACGTGCGATTTGTCGGCACCAGATCCCGTCCCGGAAAGCGGGCGAGAGATTCCAGCTCGGCGACCCGTCGGTACGCGGCGTCCAGCTCCGCCTCCAGCCGAGCCACCCGCTGCTGCGCCTGCTCCAACAGCCGCTCCAGCCCGATGATCCGCTTGACGCCGGCCAGGTTGATCCCGTCGTCCTGGCTGAGCCGCTGCACCTCGCGCAGCAGCACCACGTCACGGACGCTGTACCGACGCCCGCCTCCGGCGGCCCGGCCGGGCTGCACCAGCCCCAGCCGGTCGTACTGGCGCAGGGTCTGCGGGTGCATCCCCGCCATCCGCGCCGCAACCGAGATCATCAGCACCTTGGCCTCGTAGGCAGGGTCACCCGAACCGAGGAACTCGCCCGACATCCCGCTCACCTCCGCGTCCCTTCCACCGGACTAACTGATCCGACGCACCCGCGCCTCGAGATGTTCCCGGGCGGCTGGCGGGCTCTGCTCGGCGAACGCCTCCAGCGCGGTGCGCGCTTCGTCGGACAACCGGGCCGGCACCACCACGTCCAACGTGACAAGCAGGTCGCCGGCCTGCCCGTCGCGGCGCACCACACCCTTGCCCCGGGCGCGCAACACCCGCCCGCTGGGCGTCCCCGGCGGGACCCGCAGGGTCACCGCGCCGTCGAGCGTGGGCACCCGCAGGTCCGTGCCGAGCACGGCCTCCGCGAAGGTGATCGGCACGCTCAACGTCAGGTCGTCGCCGGTACGCCCGAACAGCTCGTCCGGCCGAACCTTGACGTGCACGAACAGGTCACCGGCCGGGCCGCCGCGCTCGCCCGGCTCACCGCGCCCGGCCAGCCGGATGCGCTGACCGTCGGACACGCCGGCCGGGAAGCGCACGTTCATGGTGCGTGTCTTCGTGACACCGCCGCTGCCGTGGCACTCGGGGCACTTCTCCTCGACCACCGTGCCGACGCCCTGGCAGTTGCGGCACGGCTCGGAGAAGCTGAACGACCCCTGGTTGCGGTTGGTCACGCCGGCACCGTGGCAGACCGGGCAGGTCCGCGGCTGGGTGCCGGGCTTGGCCCCGTTGCCGTGGCAGGTCTCGCAGACGCCCGGCGCGCGCAGCGTCAGGGGCAGCGTCACCCCGCGCACCGCGTCGCCGAAGTCAAGTGCCACCTCGGTCTCCACGTCCCGGCCACGGCCCGGGCCGCGTGGCGCCGCCTGCCCACCACCCTGACCACCCGTGAAGATCGAGCTGAACAGGTCCTGGAAGCCGGCGCCTCCGAAGCGGCGGTCGCCGCCCCCGCCGCCGCCGCCGAACATGTCGGAGACGTCGAAGGGCATGCCGCCCGGTTGACCCGCGCCGCGGGCGCCGCGCCGGAACGCGCCCGAGCCGAACAGCGAGCGCATCTCGTCGTACTCGCGACGGCGGCCGGAGTCCGACAGCACGTTGTACGCCTCGGACGCGGCCTTGAACCGCTCCTCCGCCTTGGCGTCGCCCGGGTTGTGGTCCGGGTGCGACTCCCTGGCCACCTTGCGGTACGCCTTCTTGATGTCATCCGCCGAGGCGGCCTTGTCCACGCCGAGCACGGCGTAGAAGTCCTTCTCGATCCAGTCCTTGGAACTCACCGGTCCACCCCCTCTCGACCGTCGCGGCCCGGCCGTCTCGCCCACCGACGCGCGGTGGGCGAGACGGCCCGGTCACTGCTTCGCACTATTCCGGGTCCGCGACCGCGACGAGCGCGGGGCGCAGCAGCCGCTCACCGAGCTGGTAGCCGCGCCGCATGACCTGTACGCAGGTCGGCTCGGTGACCTCGGCCGAGGTCTGGTGCGCGACCGCCTCGTGGCGGGTCGGGTCGAACGGGTCGCCCTGTTCGCCGAAGGCGTTCAGGCCGAACTTGCCGAGCGCGGTGGTGAGCTGTTCCGCCACCGTCCCGAACGGCCCGACCAGGTCGCCGTGTTCCCGAGCCCGGTCCAGGTCGTCGAGGATCGGCAGCAGTGCGGCCAGCACCGAACCGGTCGCCTGCTCCTGCACCAGGTTGCGGTCGCGGTCGACCCGCTTGCGGTAGTTGGCGTACTCCGCCGACACCCGCTGCACGTCCCGGGTCCGCTCGTCCAACTCGGCCCGGAGCGCCTCCAGCTCGGCGCCGAGCGACGTGCCGGGGCCGTCCACCGGCTGCGCCGGCGCGTCCACCACCGGCGGACCGGACGGCTCCGGACCGTCGGTGGAGTTGACCTCGACCTCGATCTCGTCGACGACTACCTCGGCGTCCTCGACCAGGCCCTCGGCCGGCACACCGGTCTCCGCGTCAGCGGCGGTGCCCTCCGGCTCCGCCGTGTCGACGAGCTTGCGCTTGTTGCGGATGACGACCCGCTCCCCGTCGCCGGTGGTCGGCTCCGTGGGCGCGGAGCCACCCGGCGTCGACCCGGTGTCGCCCGGGTCGGCGGCTCGTGGCTTCTGCGTCATGCGGCTACCCCATCCCCTTCGCCGTGGACACGTGTTGGAGGCCGACGGTCACTTCTTGCCGTCCTCGTCCACGATTTCCGCGTCGACCACGTCGTCGGCGCCGCCGGACTGCGGGCCGGGCTGGGCTCCGGTCGCACCCGGGCCGGCCTCGCCACCCGGCTGCTGACCCTGCTCGGCCTGCTGTGAGTAGAGCAGCGAACCGGCCTCCTGGGAGACCTTCGCCAGCTTCTCGTGCGCGGACTTGATCTTCTCGATGTCCTGACCGCCGAGGGCGCCGCGCAGCTCGCCGAGCGCCTCGTTGAGCTGCTCCCGGTTTTCACCGGGCAGCTTGTCGCCGCTCTCGGCGAGGAACTTCTCGGTCTGCCACTGGAGCGCCTCGGCCACGTTGCGAGCCTCGGCGTCGTCGCGGCGACGCTTGTCCTCCTCCGCGTGCTCCTCGGCGTCCCGGCGCATCCGCTCGATGTCGTCCTTCGGCAGCGAGGAGCCGCCGGTGATCGTCATCTTCTGTTCCTTGCCGGTGCCCAGGTCCTTGGCGTGCACGTTGACGATGCCGTTGGCGTCGATGTCGAAGGCGACCTCGATCTGCGGCACGCCGCGCGGCGCCGGCGGGAGGCCGGTCAGCTCGAAGGTGCCGAGCTTCTTGTTGTAGGCCGCGATCTCCCGCTCGCCCTGGAACACCTGGATCAGCACCGACGGCTGGTTGTCGTCCGCCGTGGTGAAGACCTCGGAGCGCTTGGTCGGGATCGTGGTGTTGCGCTCGATCAGCTTGGTGAAGATGCCGCCCTTGGTCTCGATGCCCAGGCTCAGCGGGGTCACGTCGAGCAGCAGGACGTCCTTGACCTCACCCTTGAGCACACCGGCCTGGAGGGCGGCGCCGACGGCGACGACCTCGTCCGGGTTGACGCCCTTGTTGGGGTCGCGGCCGGTGAGCTGCTTGACCAGGTCGGTCACGGCCGGCATCCGGGTCGAACCGCCGACCAGGATGACGTGCTCGACGTCGGAGATCTTGATCCCGGCGTCCTTGACGGCCTGCTCGAACGGGCCCTTGCAGCGGTCCAGCAGGTCCTGCGTCATCCGCTGGAACTCGGCGCGGCTGAGCGTCACGTCGAGGTGCAGCGGGCCGGCCGCGCCGGCGGTGATGTACGGCAGGTTGATGTTTGTGGTGGTGGCGGCGGACAGCTCGATCTTGGCCTTCTCGGCGGCCTCACGGAGGCGCTGGAGGGCCATCTTGTCCTGACCGAGGTCGATGCCGTGCTCACCACGGAACGTCTTGACCAGGTGGTCGATGATCCGCTGGTCCCAGTCGTCGCCGCCGAGGTGGTTGTCACCGCTCGTCGACTTGACCTCGATGACGCCCTCGGCCAACTCCAGCAGCGAGACGTCGAAGGTGCCGCCGCCGAGGTCGAAGACCAGGACGGTCTGCTCCTTGGAGCCCTTGTCCAGCCCGTACGCCAGGGCGGCCGCGGTCGGCTCGTTGACGATCCGCAGCACGTTGAAGCCGGCGATCTCACCGGCCTCCTTGGTGGCCTGGCGCTGGCTGTCGTTGAAGTAGGCCGGAACGGTGATCACCGCGTCGGTGATCTGCTCGCCCAGGTACGCCTCCGCGTCCCGCTTGAGCTTCATCAGCGTCCGGGCCGAGATCTCCTGCGGGGTGTATTTCTTGCCGTCGATGTCGACGGACCAGTTCGTGCCGACCTCGCGCTTGACCGAGCGGATCGTCCGGTCCGGATTGGTCACCGCCTGGCGCTTGGCGACCTCACCGACGAGCACCTCCCCGTTGCGGGCGAACGCGACGATCGACGGGGTCGTCCGCGAACCCTCAGCGTTGGCGATGACGGCGGGCTCACCGCCCTCGAGAACGCTGACGCAGGAGTTCGTCGTGCCGAGGTCGATACCGACCGCACGTGCCATCTTCGCTTCCTCGCTTCGTAAGGTTGTGCAGGTGACGGGCGCTGCCCGTGGCTGCTTGGCGGACACCGCCCGCAGCGGGCCCACCACAAGTTGAGTGAACTGGACTCAATAGTGCCACGCGTTGGCGAATCGTCAAGTCGAGTTGAGTCACCCCGACGCAACCCGGCCTTTCTTACCGTCCGGTTGTCTTCCCTTGCATCGGTCGGGCACGCTTTAGCGGTGACGACGCCCGGCGATTCCGCCACCCGTTCCGGCGCGCCCGCCGTCGCAGCCCGCACCGGTCCGCCGGACGCCGCGGAGGAGCCGCCCGCCACCACCGGGGACGACGGCCTCCCCGGCGCCCTGTCGGGCCTCCGGGAGGCGATCGGTGCGACCCGGTACCCTCTCGCGCTGCCCTCCGCCGGCCCCGCCCGGCACACCGCCACGGCCCTCAACGATCAGCTCGACGACTATCTGCTGCCCCGGCTCGCCCGGCTGGACGCCCCGCTTCTCGTGGTGGTCGGCGGCTCCACCGGCGCGGGCAAGTCGACCCTGGTCAACAGCCTGGTCAAGGCCCGGGTCAGCGCCGCCGGCGTGCTCCGGCCGACCACCCGCTCCCCGGTGCTGGTCTGCAACCCGTCCGACGCGGCGTGGTTCCGGCAGGGTGACCTGCTGCCCGGCCTGACCCGCACCACCGAGCCGAGCGACGACCCGCGCGCCCTGCACCTCGTCACCGCCCCCGCCCTCCCCGCCGGGCTGGCCTTCCTCGACGCGCCCGACATCGACTCGGTCGTCGACGCCAACCGGGCGCTCGCCACCCAACTGCTGGCCGCCGCCGATCTCTGGCTCTTCGTCACCACCGCCGCCCGGTACGCCGACGCGGTCCCCTGGGAGCTGCTGCGCAGCGCCCGGGCGCGCGGCGCGGTGATCGCCATGGTGCTGGACCGGGTGCCCGCCGAGGCCACCGACGAGATCGCCGCCCACCTGGCCGAGATGCTCGCCGAACAGGACCTCGGCCGGGCGCCGCTGTTCGTGTTGCCGGAAACCTGGGTCGACGGGCAGGGGCTGCTGCCCGAGGGCGCGACCGCGACGCTTGCCGACTGGTTCGCCCGGCTGGCCGGCGACGCGGACGCACGGTCGGCGGTGGTCCGCCAGACGCTGGACGGGGCGCTGGCCGCGCTCCACCCCGCCGTCGAGGAGCTTGCCGACGCCGCCGACGAGCAGGTCACCGCCGCCGCCGAGCTGGACGACCGGGTCCGGGCCGCGTACCGGGGTGCCGAGCGCACCGTCGAGCAGGGGCTTCAGGACGGCCGACTGCTCCGGGGCGAGGTGCTCGCCCGCTGGCAGGAGTTCGTCGGCACCGGGGAGTTCTTCCGCACGCTGGAAGCACGGATCGGCCGCCTGCGGGACCGGGTCGTCGCCGCTGTCACCGGCCGGCCGGCACCCGCCGTCGAGCTGCGCAACGCCATCGAGTCGCAACTGGTCACGCTGCTGCGCGGGGTGTCCTCGGAGGCCGCCGAATCGGCGTACACGGGTTGGAAGGCTCATCCGGCGGGCAGCGGGTTGCTCGATCCGGCGCTCGCCCACCCGAGCGACGACCTGCCCGAGCGCGCCGAACGGATGGTCCGGGACTGGCAGCGCGGGGTGTTGGAGCTGGTCCGGGTCGAGGGCGGCGACAAGCGTTTCGTGGCCCGCACGGCCGCGTACGCGGTGAACGCCACCGGCCTGGCCGTGATGATCGCCGTCTTCGCCTCGACCGCGTTCATCCCGACCGGGTTGGAGCTGGCCACCGGGGCCGGCACCACAGTCGCCGCGCAGGCCGTGCTCCAGGCGATCTTCGGCGACCAGGCGGTGCGTACCCTGGCCGCCAAGGCCCGCACCGACCTGCTGGCCCGGGTGCGGACGCTGCTCGACGCGGAGGCCGACCGGTTCCTCAGCCGCACCGTCGACGCCCGCCCCGCCGCGGACTCCGGCGACGGACTGCGCCGCGCCGCCGGCCGGGTCGAGCTGGCGCGGCACCGCAGTGGTCTGTCCGCTGGCGGCGACACCCGACCGGCCCATGACGAGGAGGGCTCCCGGTGACCAACCTCACCGGCCGGGTACGCGAGGCGTTCCGCGGCGACAAGCGGGTGGACGCCGACGCGCTTGTCGCCCGGCTGGACGCGGTCCGGCGCTTCCTGACCGCGGTGGACGGCCTGCTGCCCGACGCCGAGCTGGTGCCCGCGCACACCCTTGTCGAGCGGGCCGGCACCCGACTGGCGCTGTCCCGGGACCACACGGTGGTCGCGCTGGCAGGTGCCACCGGCAGCGGCAAGTCGAGCCTCTTCAACGCGTTGGCCCAACTGGAACTGTCGCCGGTGGGGGTCCGCCGGCCGACCACAGGCGTCACCCACGCCTGCGTGTGGGGGCCGTTGGCGGGCGCCAACCAGCTGCTCGACTGGATCGGCGTGCTGCCCCGACACCGTTTCGTCCGGGAGAGCGCCCTGGACGCGGACGACGAGACGGCGCTGCACGGGCTGGTCCTGCTCGACCTGCCCGACTTCGACTCGGTGCAGCGCTCCCACCGCCTGGAGGTGGACCGGCTCCTCGGCCTCGTCGACCAGGTGGTCTGGGTGGTCGACCCGCAGAAGTACGCCGACCGGGTCATCCACGACAGCTACCTGCGCGAGTTCCACAGGCACCGCGACGTCACGGTGGTCGTGCTCAACCAGGCCGACCGGCTGTCCCCGGCCGAGGTGCCCCGGGTCCTGGACGACCTGCGTCGGCTGCTCGATTCGGACGGGCTGACCGGTGTGCCGCTGCTGTCCACCACCGCCATCGACCCGGCCGGCATGGTGGGGCTGCGCGGCGCGCTGGAACGGACGGTCGCCGAGCGGCAGGCCGCGCTGCGCCGACTCGCGGGTGACGTCGACACGGTTGTCGCCGGCCTGGACGAGCTGGTCGGCTCGGCCCGCCCCCCGGCTGGACCGGACAACCCGACGGTCGACGGGCTGAACCGGGCGCTGGCCGGCGCGGCCGGCGTGCCCGCGGTCACCAACGCGGTGGAGCAGGCGTACCGGCATCGGGCCGGCGCGGCCACCGGTTGGCCCGTGGTCCGGGGTTGGCGGCGTCTGCGACCCGACCCGCTGCGTCGGCTGCACCTGCCCGGCCCGACCGGTGGCCGGGACGACCCGGCGGAGAGCCTGGTCGCGGCGACCTCGGTCCCGGAGCCGTCGGCCGCGCAGCGCTCGGCGCTGGGCCTCGCGATCCGCGCCGTGGCCGACCGGTCCGCCGCCGACCTGCCCGCCGCCTGGCCCGGCGCGGTGACCTCGGCCGCCCGGTCCCGCCTCGGTGACCTGCCGGACGCGCTGGACCGCACGATCGCCGGCACCGACCTCGGCCTGGATCGTCGACCGCTGTGGTGGCGTGTCGTCGGCGGTGTGCAGTGGCTTGTCACCCTCGCCGCCGTGGTCGGGCTCGGCTGGCTGGTGCTCGGGTACGCGCTGCGGGCACTGGGCCTACCGGCGCTGGACAACCCGATGGTCGGTCAGGTGCCGCTGCCCACCCTGCTGTTGCTCGGTGGCCTGCTGGCCGGGCTGCTGGTGGCAGCGCTGACCCGGCCGGTGGTGCGCTGGGCCGCCCGGCGCGCCCGAGCCCGTGCCGAGCAGCGGCTGACGGCGAAGGTCGCCCTGGTCGGCGATGAATACGTGCTGACACCGGTACGGACCGTGCTCGACTCGTACGCGCAGGCACGCGACGCGCTGCGGGACGCCGCCGGCCGCTGACGCCCTGCCCGGTCCGCTACCGCTCTCCATCGGCGCTGGGCGGCGTAGGGTCGGAGCATGGCCACGCCTGAGACCCCCTACGACGCGGTGCTGCACGCCGCACGCGACGTGACCAAGCTGGAGTCCGCCCTCGACGCCGAGATGCTCGGCAGCGCGCTGCTGGGCAGTGTCTACGCCATCGCGGAGACCGACCGCGACACCGCCGTACGGGAGTTCGTCACCGGGTTCCTCGCCGCCACCGCCCGCCGCCGGATCGCGGCGGCGACCACCATCCGGCAGGTCTTCGCCGCGCTCGTCCCGAACGCCGAGGGCACCGAGCGGGTCCGTCCGGGCAGCCAGGCGCCCGCCTGGTCCGGGCAGCTCGGCCGGGTGCACCTCACCGGCACCTGGGCGTACGGCGACGTGTACGGCGACCAGACCTCCTACCTCGCCACCTTCGCCTACGACGACGCGTCGGGTGGCGCCGAGCACGCGTTGGTGGCCCTGGTGGACCACAACATCGGGATCACCAAGGACATCTTCGTCGGCGGGCCGGCGGAACGGATCCTGGACCAGGTCCGGCAGATGTGTGCCGACGACGAGTTGACCTGGTTCCGGACCGAGAACCCGGCCCGGCTCCGCGGTGAGGTGGCCCGCCACCTCGCGGTGACCGACGACCTGAGTGAGCTGCCCGGCGAGGGTTCTCTCGCGACCGACCGGGCGCTTGTCGGTGCCCGGCTGGCGCTCCTGCCCACCGCGGCCGAGCCGACCGGCCCGGCGGCGGTCGAGCCGCTCTCCGCGGCCGAGCGCACCGACCTGGTCCGGCAGTTCCTCGCCGCGCCGGAGGCCGCCCGCTTCGGGCTGGACGCCGTCGACGGCGCGGAGTTGGCCTCCCTGCACTTCTGCCTGAGCCTGGTGCTGGACCACTCGGCGAGCTTCCCGGACGGCGACCCGATGCGCTGGAGCCCGGCGGTGTCCGGGCTGTTCCTGCTCGACTGGGTGCACCGCCGCGCGGTGCTGGACATGGACGACGCGGCGATGCTGCCCCGGGTGCTGCGCGCCTGGGCGCGGTACGCGTCCCGCCAGCGCGGGCTGCCGGAGGCGGCGGCGACGCGCACCGACGAGGCGATCGAGGAGATGGTGCCGGAGTTCGCCCGCCTCTACTCGACTGGTGAACGGCGCAGCCCGGCCACCGCCGCGGTGGCGCAGCTCATGGCCGACGGGGTGGACCCGGACGACCCGGCCGCTCTGGACGCCTGGATCGAGGCCAACCGGCACCGCCTCGCCGACGACGGCGCCTGACGGCATCCGGGGCGGGTGGCACACCGCCCGCCCCGGGCCTGACCGCCACCGCGCGCCCGCGTCACCGCCACCGCGGCCAGCGGCGGCTTGGTCGGCAGCGGAGGCCGGTCAGCGCAGCGCGCCGAAGACCACCGCGGCGATCAGCGCGCCGAGCACGCCACCGGCGAGCACCTGCGCCACCGTGTGGTCCCTGAGCCGCACCCTGGACCAGCCGACAAGCACCAGCAGCGGCGCGGCGACGACCAGCCGCGTCCCGAAGGTCAGCATCAGGATGACGAGTGTGCCGGCGGCCACCGCCGAGTGGATCGACATCTTCCACCAGTGGCTCACCGACACGGCGACCACGAGACCGACGAGCCCGGCCACGGCAAGCGCCAGCACCGGGCGGGGCGCGCCGAGCACGACGAGCAGGGCGAGCCCCGCCGTCACCGAGGCGAGGCCGACCAGCAGCGGCGCCCGGCGCTGCTCCCGGCGGCCGACGTGGTGGTCGGTGAGGCGGCCACGGCGTACCCCGCCGACGACGTAGGCGAACGGAATGCCGATGACGAAGAGCGTGGCGAGCAGACCCCAGATCAGGCCCTGACCCGGACGGCGTGCGCTGTGCCAGCTCACGGTGACGATCAGCAGCGACACGAGTACGGCCGGCGCGCTCACCTCGGTGACCAGCCGGGCGATTCGCAGCCCCGGGCCGGGCCGGGTGATGACCGGGCGGAGTCTCGCACCGCCGCCCACGCCACCCCCTCCGGTATGTGCCTGACGCCGGCACACCGCCGGCACCGGATGGGTCACGCCTGAGGGTCACCGTACCGTCGCGACGTCAACGGTGGGATGCGTTGGTCAGGCCACCGGGGCACGACCGCCCGGTGGCATCGACGAGACGCCGGTGGGCGCCGGGACCGCTGGGCCGGGCCGGCTGGTCGGTGTGGCCGGGGCGGCGGGTGGCCCCGGGGTGGTGACCGGCGCCGACGGCGCCCTGGTCGGCACGGCGGTCGCGGTGGGGGCGTCCGTCGGCGTCGGGCGCGAGCTTGGGGGCGGGTCCATCGTCGGGGTCGGGTCCATGGTCGGCGTCGGGTCCGACGGGTCTGGGGTCGGGGTCGGGTCCGACGGGTCCGTGGTCGGCGTCGGGTCCGTCGTCGGTGAGGGGTCCGACGTGGGTGACGGGTCCATCGTGGGTGACGGGTCCGTCGTCGGGGTCGGGTCGGGATCCGTCGGATCGGGTTCGGTGGGGTCGGTCGGCTCGGAGTCCGGGGGGTCGGTCGGCTCGGAGTCCGGGGGGTCGGTCGGCTCGGAGTCCGGGGGGTCGGTCGGCGGACCGGGTGGGGGGACGGCGGGCCAGGTGCCGCGGGTGGGCTTCGGCGCCAGCGGCGGGTAGGTCGCGGGCCGGCCGGGCCCGGGGCCGGTCACGGTCTCCGAGGCGGGCCGGTCCGAGGGACGCCGGGGAGCGGCGGGCAGCCAGCCACTTGTCGGGCCGACGCTGGGGGTGCCGGGTGGCGGAAGTGCCGGCTGGCTGGTCATCGGCATCGGGATCACCACCGGCCCAATCGACGGGGTCGGGATGAACGGGGTGCTGCTGTCGGGCAGCGCGGTGCTGCCGGGGGTGGCCGAGCCCGCGCTGATCGCGGCGAGGATGGGCATCGACGCGGTGCCGGCCAGCAGCGCGACGGTGAGCAGGTAACCACGGGTGGGGCCGCCCGCGCCGGGGGCGCGGTGGACGCCGACCACGCGGCGGTAGCCACCGGCGGACCGATGCCGGCCGAGTGCTGGTGTGCCGGGACCGTCACCTGGCTCGTGCACCGCACACCCCTTGTCGTCGGCCGTCGGAGGACACGTGTGGACGCCGCGCGAACGCCTGGCCGCCACCGCCGCGGGCTTGGCCGCCGTCAGCCACAAAGCCGGCATATAACCCGATAAACCTGATCCTGCGGGAATCAGCCTGGCCCAGTCACCCTCCGTCAGCCAACCTCCACGGCGTGTCGACACGCCGGGCTGACCGAACCGTGACGAATCATCGCCGGAACGCCTCGGAACGGCAGGCCGGTAGGAGGGCGACAAACAGCGGCAAAGGGTGGGCGGTCGGAATCCGGGGCGGGCGTACTGTGGGCGCGCTCACCTGCTCTGCGAATATGGAGCACGACGGCAACGCAGCCGTGACCTCCGCGCACCCACGCGGCAGGCGCGGCCCGGCGCCGGCGCTCCCGATCCGGGTTCGGCCAGAACCCGGCTCATGCCGTGCGGCAACCCCCACCGGGGCTAGGCGCGGCCGCCAGGAACCGGTCCGGCAAGAGCCGGGCAGGCGCACGAGTTGCGTGGCCGGGTGACCCCCCGGTGCCGACGCAGACACGACAGGGAGAGACCGATGGCAAAGGGCGACCCCGGGGGCACCACCCGCGGCAGGCGGGCGGCACCCCGCTCCAAGAAGGGCACGGCCGGCGACCCCGAGCTGGTGCAGCTGCTCACCCCCGACGGCGAGCGGATCGACAGCGTCACCGGGCCGGACGGCACCGAATACCGCGTCGACTTCACCGACGAGGAATACCGCGGGCTCTACCGCGATCTGGTGCTGGTCCGCAAGCTGGACGCCGAGGCGACCGCTCTCCAGCGTCAGGGTGAGCTGGGCCTCTGGGCCAGCCTGCTCGGCCAGGAGGCGGCGCAGGTCGGATCGGGGCGGGCGCTGCGGACGCAGGACATGGCCTTCCCGACCTACCGGGAGCACGGCGTCCTCTACTGCCGGGGCATCGACCCGATCATGCCGCTCGGTCTGTTCCGCGGTGTCGACCAGGGCGGTTGGGACCCGAACGAGTTCAAGTTCAACATGTACACGATCGTCATCGGCGCGCAGACCCTGCACGCGACCGGCTACGCCATGGGCATCACCATGGACGGCAAGACCGGCACCGACGACGGCGAGGCGGCCATCGCCTACTTCGGCGACGGGGCCACCAGCCAGGGCGACGTGAACGAGGCGTTCGTCTGGGCGAGCGTGTTCAACGCCCCGCTCGTGTTCTTCTGCCAGAACAACCAGTACGCGATCTCCGAGCCGCTCGAGCGGCAGACCCGCGTCCCGCTCTACCAGCGGGCCGCCGGCTTCGGCTTCCCCGGCGTACGGGTGGACGGCAACGACGTGCTGGCCTCGTACGCGGTCACCCGCACGGCATTGGACAACGCCCGCCACGGGCAGGGCCCGAGCCTGATCGAGGCGTACACCTACCGGATGGGTGCGCACACCACCTCCGACGACCCGACCCGCTACCGCATCGCCAGCGAGGTCGAGGCCTGGCAGGCCAAGGACCCGATCACCCGGGTCAAGGCCTTCCTGGAGAAGCAGCAGATCGCCGACGCGACCTTCTTCGCCGAGGTCGACGAGCAGGCCCGCCGCGAGTCGGTGCACCTGCGCGAGCGGGTGCTCGAGATGCCGGACCCGGAGCCGGTGACGATGTTCGACCACGTCTACCCGAACGGCTCTCCGCTGCTCGACGAGCAGCGCGCGACGTTCAGCCGCTACATGGAGTCGTTCGAGGGGAGCGCCCACTGATGGCCACGGAGACGCTCACCATCGGCAAGGCCCTCAACACCGGCCTGCGCCGCGCCCTGGAGAACGACCCCAAGGTCATCATCATGGGCGAGGACGTCGGCAAGCTCGGCGGCGTCTTCCGGATCACCGACGGGCTCCAGAAGGACTTCGGCGACCAGCGGGTGATCGACACCCCGCTGGCCGAGTCCGGCATCATCGGCACCGCTGTCGGCCTCGCCATCCGTGGCTACCGGCCGATCTGCGAGATCCAGTTCGACGGCTTCGTCTACCCCGCGTACGACCAGATCGTGTCGCAGGTGGCGAAGATGCACTACCGCTCCGGCGGCCGGCTCAGCATCCCGATGGTGATCCGAATTCCGTACGGCGGTGGCATCGGCGCGGTCGAGCACCACTCCGAGTCGCCCGAGGCGTACTTCGCGCACACGGCCGGCCTGAAGGTGGTGACCTGCGCAAACCCGCAGGACGCGTACGTGATGATCCAGCAGGCCGTCGCCTCGGACGACCCGATCGTCTTCCTGGAGCCCAAGCGGCGCTACTGGGAGAAGGGTCAGGTCGACCTGGACGCGCCGTTGTCCGAGGCGTACCCGCTGCACTCGGCCCGCGTGGTGCGGCCCGGCACGGACGTGACGGTGCTGGCCTACGGGCCGATGGTGCGGACGTGCCTGGAGGCGGCGACCGCCGCCGCCGAGGACGGCCGTGAGCTGGAGGTCATCGACCTGCGTTCGCTGTCCCCGCTGGACCTGGCGGCGGCGTACGAGTCGGTGAAGCGCACCGGCCGCGCGATCGTGGTGCACGAGGCGCCGTCGAACATCGGCCTGGGCGCCGAGTTGGCCGCCCGGATCACCGAGGAGTGCTTCTACTCGCTGGAGTCGCCCGTGCTGCGGGTGACCGGCTTCGACACCCCCTACCCGGCCGCCCGGGTGGAGGAGGAGTACCTGCCCGACCTCGACCGGGTGCTCGACGCTGTCGACCGCACCTTCGGCTGGTGAGCGACATGTCCCGGATCAAGACGTTCAACCTGCCCGACCTGGGCGAGGGGCTGACCGAGGGCGAGATCCTGGCCTGGCTGGTCAAGGTCGGCGACACGATCGAGCTGAACCAGCCGATCGTCGAGGTCGAGACGGCCAAGGCGGCGGTGGAGATCCCGGCGAAGTGGGCCGGGCAGGTGCAGGCGATCCACCACCCGGAGGGCACCACTGTCGAGGTCGGTACGCCGATCATCGCGATCGACACCGACCCGGGCGCCGGCCCGCTGGAGTCGCCGTCGACAACCGCCACGCCGAGCGCCGACCTGCCCACCCCGTCGGCGGCGTCGCTGGCGGCGGTGGAGGTGGCCCCGGCCGAGGGCATGGTCGAGCCAGGCCTGATCGGCGGCGCCGCTCCCGGTGGCCGAACGGCGGTGCTTGTCGGCTACGGCCCGCGTACGACAGCCGCGAAGCGCCGCCCCCGCAAGGGCGCCGTCCCGACGCAGGCCGAGCCGCCCGTGGTGGCCGACGAACCGGCTGCTACCCCCGCACATCCGGCACCCGAGGTCCAGGATCGACGCAATGGAGCGAGCGGCGGGGCGAGCGGCGGGGCGAGCAGCGGGGCGAGCGGCGGGGCGAGCAGCGGGGCGAGCAGCGGGTTGGTGTTGGCGAAGCCGCCGGTGCGCAAGCTTGCCAAGGATCTCGGGGTCGATCTCGGCACGGTGACCGGGTCGGGGCCGCTCGGCTCGATCACCCGGGAGGACGTGCAGCGCGCGGTGAGCGCTGCCGTCGTGGTGGCGGAGCCGATCGCGGCGACGTCGACGACTGCCCCCAGCTTCGGCGCGGACCGGGAGCAGCGCATCCCGGTCAAGGGGGTCCGCAAGCTGACCGCCGAGAACATGTCCCGCTCGGCGTTCACCGCCCCGCACGTGACGGAGTTCCTGACCGTCGACGTGACCCGGGCGATGAAGGCGCTGGACCGGCTCCGGGGTCGGCGGGAGTGGCGCGACGTGCGCGTCTCTCCGCTGCTGCTGGTGGCGAAGGCGGTGCTGCTGGCGGTGCGGCGGCACCCGATGGTCAACTCGACGTGGGCCGGCGACGAGATCGTGGTGAAGGAGTACGTCAACCTCGGCATCGCGGCGGCCACCGAGCGCGGTCTGATCGTGCCGAACGTCAAGGACGCCGGCCGACTCTCGTTGCGGGAGTTGGCGGACGCGCTGACCGACCTGGTGCAGACGGCGAAGTCCGGGCGTACCTCGCCCGCGGCCATGTCCGGCGGCACCCTGACCATCACGAACGTCGGGGTGTTCGGCGTGGACACCGGCACGCCGATCCTGCCGCCGGGTGAGTCCGCGATCCTGGCCTTCGGCGCGGTGCGGGAGATGCCCTGGGTGCACAAGGGCAAGGTCAAGGTGCGTCAGGTCACCACGCTGGGGCTGAGCTTCGACCACCGGATCATCGACGGTGAGCTGGGTTCGAAGTTCCTGCGCGACATCGGCGACTTCCTCGCGGATCCGGAGGCGGCGCTGCTCGCCTGGACCTGATCGTTGGAGACGCCAGCCACGGCCGGTGTGCCACGGGTTAACGCCCGGCACACCGGCCGTGTCGTTTAGACGACGGAAGCGTCGGCCAGACGGCCTGTTGACCTTTGATTGTTAGGCAGGTGTCCCAGCTCACCTAATAATCGATGGAAGTTGGCGGGGTTCTGCTGTTGAATAGAGGCATCAGGGGCTGACAACCGAATAGCTAGGGGGACCCACCAATGAGCATGATCGAGCGAATCCGCAACCACCGCGACGCCACCCGCCGCGCCCGTGCCATCGAGCACGCGCTGCGCTCGGCGAACTCGCCGGCAGTTCGCGAGGAACTCCTCGTCATCGCCCAGCGTCACATGAGCTGACGCTCCACAACTTTCCTCACCTCCTCCAGATCGATGGCCCACCCGGCTCACCGGGTGGGCCATCGGCGTTCCCGGCCACCCGCCACCGGGATTCCGCCCTGCCGCAACGCCCGGTACGGTGGGCTTCGGTCGCCGCCCGCCGACCCGGCAGAGGCCGAGCAAACCGAAGCTGCTCGACACCGACCGGCCACGGGGAGTGACGACCGGTGCTCCTTGGACGTGCCGTGCCACCACCCGATACCGTGCGGGGAGCCGGCACAGCGGTACGCCGGTGACGCCGGCAGCCATGCCGAGGAGACCGATCGGCACCGGCGAGCCGACATGTGATGGAGGAGGCGCACCCATGACGTCCGAGGGCCCGCACCGCACCGGCCATGAGCCGGACGAGGTGTCACCGGGTGCCGGCGGACCGGCGCCGTACGGCGACCGCCCGGCGCAGCCGGACAACGGCAACAACGCTGCCGGCCCCGACCTGGGCTGGGCACCCCCGCCACCGGCGCGGCCCGACGCGTCGACGCCGGCATGGGCGACCCAGTCCGAGCAACCACCGGCCCCCGCCTGGGGTGCCGCCCCCGCCGCGCAGCCCAACGACCCGCCGCAGCCCGCCTGGGGTGCCGCCCCCGCCGCGCAGCCCAACGACCCGCCGCAGCCCGCCTGGGCGGCCGGCGGTGGCACGAGTGAGCCGCCGCAGCAGCAGCCCGGCACCTGGCCCGGCAGTGAGGGCGCACCGGCCCCGGCGCAGCCGGCCTGGGCCACACCGCAACAGCAGGGCTGGACGCCGGCTGAGCAGAGCACTCCCGCGCCCACCTGGACCCCGAACGCCGCCGAGCAGCCCGACTGGGCGCAGGCCCAGCCGCCCGCGCGGGGCGCCGCGCAGGTGCCTCCGGCCACCACCGCCTGGCCCGCCCAGGAAGATCCGGCGAATGCCGGTGGCTGGGGTGGCCCGGCACAGACCAACCCGCCCACCGCCGAGTGGCGCGGAGCCGAGGCCCAGCAGGCCGAGCCGCAGCAGGCCGCCAACTGGTCCGGCGGCGCCCAGCAGAACGAGACGCCCGGCAACGGCGGCTGGCCCGCGACCGCGGCCGGACGCGACGACCAGCCCGTGTGGACGCCGGCGGAGCAGTCGCCGCCGACCTGGGGTCAGCCCGCCGAACCGGCCGAGCAGCCCGCCCCCGGGTGGGGTCAGGCCGCAGCGCCCAGCGCGGCCCGTGGCGCGGCCCAGGTGCCGGCACCGCCGACGAACTGGCCCGGCCCGGACGACCCGGCCCGCTCCGGTGGATGGGCCGCGCAGCAGCAGCAGGCGCAGCCCGCCGGGTGGGGTGACGGCGACGCCCGGCAGGAGCAGCCCGCTCAGCCGGCCGCCTGGGGCGATGCCGAGAGCCGTCCGCAGCAGCCCGATTGGGTGCTCTCCCCGCAGGACCAGCCCGCCGAGCGACCGGAGCCGGTCGGGTGGACGCCCGCCGAGCAGAGCGGCCTGCCCTCCCGTGCCAGCGTCGGCGTGCCCGGCAAGGATGGGCCGCCCGAGGTCGAGCCCTGGGCGCCCGGCGAGGTGTGGGGTCGCGCCGAGGCGGAAGCCGCGCAGGCCCGCGGCGGCTGGGAGGCGGACCGGGGCGACGAGGCGCCGGCCTACCAACCCGGACCCGCGCCGGGCATCTCACCGGCGAACGCGGTGCCGCTGCCTCCCCAGGAGCAGCGCGTGCCGGGCGCCAGCCTGGCGGCTGCCCCGCCCAGCGACTACGCACCCC
This sequence comes from Micromonospora sp. DT228, assembly GCF_049841595.1. Taxonomy (NCBI): domain Bacteria; kingdom Bacillati; phylum Actinomycetota; class Actinomycetes; order Micromonosporales; family Micromonosporaceae; genus Micromonospora; species Micromonospora sp. DT228. The sequence continues at coordinate 107,586 of NZ_JBNCKO010000003.1, read as the reverse complement.
AGGCCCAGTTCGCACCGATCCCCGAGCAGCCCGCGTACGCCGAGCGGGAGACCCCGGACGCCCCCGCGCAGTACGAGGCGGACCCGGCCGGTTGGGGCCGCGCCGAGGACGCCCCCGCGAGTGGCGCCGTGGTGCCCGCACCGCGTACCTCTCCGGAGTCCGGAGCGGGCCGCGCGGTGGTGCCGGTGTCGGACGCCGAGTCGGCGGCCGGCGCGGCGGCGGCCCGGGCAAGCGCCTCGGTGCCGCTGGCCAGCCGGGTGATGCCCCCGACCGACCAGGCCATCCGTCCGACCGGCACGGCTACCCCACAACCCCGGGTGTACGGCCGGCCAGCTCGACCCGAGCCGGAGAACGAGCCGGAGCCGGAGCCGTTCCAGGTCGACGCGGGTGCCGACCGCCAGCCTGTGCCGGAGTGGCAGGGCGACTCCCAGCGGCAGGCCGCACCGGACTGGCAGGGCGACTCCCAGCGGCAGGCCGCACCGGACTGGCAGAACGACCCGCCCCGCCAGGCCGCACCGGACTGGCAGGGCGACTCCCAGCGGCAGGCCGCACCGGACTGGCAGAACGACCCGCAGCGTCAGGTTGGCCCCGGCTGGGGCGGCGAACCTGCCGCCGAGCCGCGCTTCGACGACCGGCAGCCCGCCCCGAACGCGTTCGGTGAGGCCCCGCCACCGCCGCCCGCGTTCCCGCCCGGCGTGCCGTCCTTCGTCGATGCGCCCGGCAACAACCGGCCGGTGAACGGCACGCGACCGCACGGCGGTGCCGAGCGGCCGGCCGACCAGTTCGGCGGCCCCGGGTCACCGGCCGCCGGCACCGCCGCGGTCGGGAGCGCGTCGAGTTTCGGCGCGCCGAACTTCGGCGGACCGGGCTCCGGCGGGCCAGGCTTCGGCGGGCCCGCGATCGAGTCGGGACCGGGCGGCGGATTCCCGCCGGCCTTCCCGCCACCGCCGCAGCCCGCGCCGTCCTGGGGCCAGGAGCCCGGCCAGTCGGATCAGGGTCGATTCGACGCGTTCAAGCCGGACGCCGCCGAGAGCCCCAAGGCGGAGCTACCGACACCGAAGGTACGCAACGGTCGCGTGCTGGCCGCGGTACTGATCGCCGCGGTGCTCATCCTGGCGGTGCCGCTCGGCCTGCTGCTGCTCCTCGGGAAGGTCGACCAGAAGGAGACCCCGGCCTTCGACCCGGCCGTCGGCACCTGCGTGAAGCAGGCCGGCGAGGGTGGTGCCTCGGCCGCCAACTGCGGCGAGGCAGGCTCCTTCACCATCGTCTCCAAGGTGGACGCGAAGGAAAAGTGCACCGACACGACGCAGCCGCACGTGGTGCTGCCGGGTAGCGGCGCCAACCGGGTGCTCTGCCTCAAGCCGGCAGCCAAGTAACTCCACCGACGGCGGGGCCACGGGCAACCGTGACCCCGCCGTCGTCGTACCCGGCGCCACGGCGACTGCCGAACGCGCGGTTCCGCGCGTCGCCCACACACTCTTTCGAGGTCGGTGCGTTCGGCCGTACCAACCAGAGGCACATGCAGGTCTCGACCTTTGCGAACGTGTATTCGTCACCTCGGCTGGCACGCCCAGGCCGGAGCTCCCGCCCTATTTTCGGAGCCCGACACGTAGGCCGCCAATCAGGGCCGTGAGCCCGAAGGCGAAGTGGGTGTCGAAGCCGGGATCGGTAAGTGCCGCGCCGGCGGCCGTCAACGCGGGATAGGTCCCGGGATCCAGGGCCCTGCGCAGTTGGGCGAAGTCGGCCAGGTCGCCGGCGGCCGCTTGCTCCTCAAGTGTGTGCCCGACGGTGAAGTGCACGATCGAGAACATGGCACGTGCGGCGTCGTCGGGCGCGAAACCCGCCTTGATGAGCGCCGCGACGGCGGTCTCAGCGAACCCCAGGGTGTTCGGCCCGATCGAGCGGGTGCCGGCGTAGACGCGGGCGCCGTCGCGGTGGGCCAGCAGGGAGGCGCGCAGCCGGTGGGCGAGAGCCGCGACGGTCTGTGCCCAGTCCGGGCTGTCGGCGACGTCTCCGCATCCGGTGAGCATCCGATCGGCCATCGCGGTGAGCAGATCCTGTTTGGTGGCGAAGTACCGGTAGAGGGCCCCGGCCTGCGCGTTCAGCGCATCGGCGAGACGGCGCATGGTCAGTGCGTCCAGTCCGCCCTCGTTCAGCAGGCGCAGCGCCTCGTCGATGGTGCGATCGCGGTCGAGCCTGGGCGGCCGGCCGCGGGTCGGACCTGATTTCGGTTCGGGGGTTGCCTCGGAGCCCATAGTCAGCACTATAGTGAACGGCGTTCACGTGAACGACGTTCACTAATTTTAGGGTGGGTTGTTGGATGGATGCCGATGTGATCGTGGTGGGAGCGGGCCCGACCGGGCTGCTGCTCGCCGGGGAACTAGCGCTGGCCGGGGTCCGCGTGCGGGTCGTGGAACGGCGCGATTCCCCACAGCGCCAGTCCCGGGCGCTCACCCTGCACCCGCGTAGCGTCGAGGTGCTGGACCAGCGCGGGCTGGCCGCCACATTCCTGTCCCAAGGTAGGCCCGTGCCCGGATGGCACTTCGCGGGACTACCGACACGGCTGAACTTCGCCGCGTTGGACAGCCGGCACGGGTACACGCTGTTCCTCGCCCAGGCGCAGACCGAGCGGCTGCTGACCGACTGGGTGCTCAGCCTGGGCGTACCGATCTCGCGTGGTTCAGCGGTAACCGGGGTTTCCCAGGACACCGGCGGTGTCGCCGTCACGGTCGGCGACACCGTACTGCGGGCCAAGTACGCCGTCGGCTGCGACGGCAGCCGCAGCGTGGTCCGGGAAGCAGCCGGGATCGAGTTTCCCGGAACCGATGAAACCCTCACCGGCATGCTCGGCGACTTCGCCGTCGTCGACGCCTCCACCCTGGGCCGGGCCGAATCCGGTGGGGTGCTGGCCGTCCCACTCGGCGACGGGACGACCCGCTTCGTGGCCGTCGACCCACAACGGATGCGGGAGCCGTCGTCAACGCCGGTGACGCTCGACGAGTTCCGGGCCTCGCTGCTGCGGTCCTGCGGAACGGATTTCGGGATCGCCGAGCCCTGCTGGCTGTCCCGGTTCGGCAACGCCACCCGACTCGCCGCGCGATACCGAGCCGGCCGGATCCTGGTGGCCGGCGACGCTGCGCACATCCACTTCCCGGCGGCCGGGCAGGGTCTCAACACCGGGCTGCAGGACGCGGCGAACCTCGGCTGGAAGCTGGCCGCGGCAGTGCACGGGTGGGCGCCGGACGGACTGCTCGACACGTACCACGATGAGCGGCATCCGGTCGGTGCCGCCGTCACCGCCAACACCGAGGTGCAGACGTTGCTGCTCGAGCTGACGCTCGTCGGACAGTACAAGTCGCCAGCGACAGCCCTGCGAGCGTTGATCGACGATCTGCTCGGCATCGACGTCGTCAACCGGCGGATCGCCGGCGCGGTGTCGGCACTCGACACCCGGTACGGCACGTCCGCGGAACCACTAGTCGGCGCTCGCATGCCGGACATCGCGCTGACCTCGCACGCCAGCGTCTACGAGCTGCTGCGCGGAGGCTCGTTCGTGCTGCTCACGTTTAGCGGCGCCGGCCCGGCGACGGGTGAGGCGGTCAGGTGGGCCGACCGGGTTGTCCTCGGGGCAGCCTCGGCCGGAGCGCACCCGGCCCTGGCCGGTGTCACCGAGATCCTCGTCCGCCCGGACGGTCACGTTGCCTGGCTCAGCCGCGACGACCAGCCGGCAAGCGAACGCACCAACGCACTGACCGCCTGGGCGGGCCAGCCCGCGCCCAGTTCTTCTGCGAGCTGATCATGGCTGTTCCGCTTTAGGAGGAGGCGGCTGCCGACCTGGCCAAACTCAACCCGGGCACCGTGCTTCCCGACCTGACACCCCGCTTTGTCGGGTGGGCCGAGGCCCGTTAGCCCCGCCGACCGCCTGAGGTTCGCACCCGCCCGCTCGCCGCAACTCGTCCGGAAAGCGCTCGGCGGCCTGTCGTCCGGGTCACGGCGGCGGGGGGCGGGACGCGTGGCAGGCTGACAGGCATGGGAACGACAGCGCGTGTACGTGCGCCCGAACTGCGGGGCCGCCAGTGGCTCAACACGGGCGGACGGAACCTGACCTTGCAGGACCTTCGGGGCAAGATCACGATTGCGGACTTTTGGACTTTTTGTTGCATAAATTGCCTCCACGTGCTGGATGAGCTGCGTCCGCTGGAGGAGAAGTACGGCGACGTGCTCGTCGTGATCGGTGTGCACTCGCCGAAGTTCGAGCACGAGAAGGACGCCGACGCGCTCGTCGCGGCCGTCGAACGGTACGGGGTGCACCACCCCGTACTCGATGACCCGGATATGGACATGTGGCAGCAGTACGCGGCCCGGGCCTGGCCGACCCTCTCGGTGATCGACCCCGAGGGTTACGTGGTGGCCACCATGGCCGGCGAGGGTCATGCCGAGGGGCTGGCCCGGCTGATCGACGAGTTGATCGCCACTCACGAGGCCAAGGGCACCCTGCATCGGGGTGACGGCCCGTACGTTCCGCCGCCGGCCCCGGAGACGGCGCTGCGCTTCCCGGGTAAGGCGGCGCTGCTGCCGAACGGCAACCTGCTGGTCTCGGACTCGGCCCGGCACTCCCTGGTCGAGGTGGCCTCGGACGGCGAGACGCCGGTACGCCGGATCGGCTCGGGCGAGCGGGGCCGGGCCGACGGGCCGGGTGCCGCGGCGACGTTCTCCGAGCCGCAGGGGGTGTGCCTGCTGCCCACCCATGTCGCCGAGGTCGCCGGCTACGACCTGGTGGTGGCCGACACGGTCAACCACCTGCTGCGTGGCGTACGGCTGGAGTCCGGCGAGGTGGTCACCGTGGCCGGCAGCGGCCGGCAGTGGCGCGCCGAGGTCGACGACCACGCCCACGACGCGCTCGCGGTGGACCTCTCCTCCCCGTGGGATCTGGCCTGGTACGACGACAAGCTGATCATCGCGATGGCCGGCATCCACCAGCTCTGGTGGTTCGACCCGATCAAGCGGACCGCCGGCATGTACGCCGGCACCACAGTCGAGGCGCTGCGGGACGGCCCGTTGGCCGAGGCGTGGATGGCGCAGCCGTCGGGCCTGTCCGTCTCCACCGACGGCGCCCGGCTCTGGATCGCCGACAGCGAGACCAGCTCCCTCCGGTACGTCGAGAACGGTGTGTTGGGCACCGCCGTCGGGCAGGGCCTGTTCGACTTCGGGCACGTGGACGGTCCGGCGGAGTCGGCGCTCCTGCAACACCCGCTGGGTGTGTGCGCGCTGCCGGACGGCTCGGTGCTGATCGCGGACACGTACAACGGCGCTGTTCGTCGCTTCGACCCCGCGACCAACCAGGTCTCCACCGTCGCGGACGGGTTGGCGGAGCCGAGCGACCTGGTGCTCAGCCCGGCCGGCGAGGTGCTGGTGGTGGAGTCCGCCGCGCACCGGCTGACCCGACTCGCCCCGGGTGCCCTGTCGGCGGCGGGCGCCAGCACTGTCGACGGTCCCCGGCACCGTACCGAGCGCAAGCCGACCGACGTCGCGGCCGGTGAGGTCACCCTCGACATCGTCTTCACCCCGGCGCCGGGGCAGAAGCTGGACGAGACGTTCGGGCCGTCGACCCGGTTGGTCGTCTCCGCGTCGCCGCCGGAGCTGCTTGTCGATGGTGCCGGCACGGGCACCGAGCTGACCCGTCGGCTGGTGCTCAACGCCGAGGTCACCGCGGGGGTGCTTCAGGTGACCGCCCAGGCGGCGACCTGCGACGCGGACGTCGAACACGCGGCGTGCCACCTGACCCGGCAGGACTGGGGCGTACCGGTCCGGGTTGTCGACGGCGCCGTGACCCGCCTGCCGCTGGTGCTACGCGGCCTGGACGCCTGAGGTTTCCGGAGGGGCCCACCCGGGCCCCTCCGGCCTCACGCGAACGGGGCCAGGGTGACGTCGGCGTCGATCAGGCTGGCGCGGACCAGTTCGGCGGCGGAGACCGCCCCCGGTGTGTCGCCGTGCACGCAGATCGAGTCGACCGAGCAGGGAATGGCAGTGCCGTCGACCGCCACCACGATCCGTTCGGTGGCCATCCGCGCCGCCCGTTCGGCCACCTGCTCCGGGTCGGTGATCACCGCGCCGGGTGTGCCGCGCGGCACCAACGCCCCGTTCGGCAGGTAGGCACGGTCGGCGAAGGCCTCCGCGACGACCGGCAGGCCAGCGCCGACGGCGAGTTGGGCGAGCGTCGAGCCGGGTAGGCAGAGCACCGGCAGCTCAGGGTCGTAACCGGTGACCGCCGCGACCACCGCCGCCGCCTGGGACTCGTTGGTGCTGGCCGCGTGGTAGAGCGCGCCGTGCGGTTTGAGGTAGCGGACCCGGGTGCCGAACAGCCGGCAGAACGCGTCAAGCGCCCCCAACTGGTATGTCACCTCGTCGCGTAGCTCGGCGAAGTCGTACGCGATGTGCCGCCGGCCGAAGCCGGCCAGGTCCCGGTAGCCGACCTGCGCGCCCACCGCGACCCCGCGTCGCGCGGCGCCCTCGCAGACCCGCCGCATGGTGGACGGGTCGCCACCGTGGAAACCGCAGGCGACGTTTGCGGAGGTGACGAGGCTCAACAGCGCCTCGTCGTCGCCGAGCCGCCAGATGCCGAATCCCTCGCCGAGGTCAGCGTTGAGGTCCATGGAATCTGACGGTAGTACCTGGGCGGGCCTGCGCGAGCGCGGTCACGTCGGTGACCACTCCGATGACCGGGTATCCACCTGTGGTCGGATGGTCGGCGAGGAAGATCAGGGGCTGTCCGTTCGCCGGCACCTGCACCGCGCCGAGCACGATGCCCTCGCTGGGCAGTTCGCCGGCCACCGCGCGGGGCAGCGCCGCGCCGGCGAGCCGCGCGCCGACCCGGTTGCTCACCGGGCTGACGGTGTACGCGGTGCCGAACAGCCGGTCGAACGCGGTCGGCGTGAACCAGTCGTCCCGAGGGCCGGGATCGAGCTTCAGGTGCAACTCCGACGCCGGCGCGGAGCAGACGGTCAGGTCCACCGGCGCGGGCGGACCGTGTGGCTCGCCGAGCGGCAGCCGGTCGCCGTCACGAAGCGGAGCCGGGCCGAGCCCGGAGAGGGTGTCGGTGGCCCGACTGCCGAGCACCGGCCGCACGTCGATGCCACCCGCCACCGCCAACCAACTCCGTACGCCCCGACGGGCCGGGCCGATCCGCAGCACCGTCCCGGCCGGCACGGTGAGCGGTCGCCCGGTGTCACCGGGCCGATCGCCCGCCCGGACCGTCACCTCGGCTCCGGTGACCGCCACCGTGGTGGCCCGGGTCAGCCGCAGTGTGCAACCGGACAGGGTGGCCTCCAGGCCGGCGGCGTGCTCCGGGTTGCCGACCAGTCGGTTGGCCAGCCGCAGCGCCGCCGGGTCGAGGGCGCCGGAGCGCGGTACGCCCAGGTGCGCCCAACCGGGCCGGCCCAGATCCTGCACTGTGGTGAGCGCCCCGGCGCGGAGCACCTCGACGGCGGCCGCACGGGTCATGCCGCCACCATCCGCACCCGGGTGCCCGGTCCGAGTCGGGCCGGCGGGTCGGCGTACACGTCGAAGAGGACCAACTCGGTCCGGCCGACCAGCAGCCAACCGCCGGGCGAGGCGCTCGGGTAGATCCCGGCGTACGGGCCGGCCAGCGCTACCGACCCGGCCGGCACCCGGGGGCGAGGCGTCGCCAGCCGGGGCAACGCCAGCTCGTCGGGCAGCCCGGTCAGGTAGGGAAACCCGGGGGCGAACCCGCAGAACGCGACCCGGAACCGGGTGCCGGTCAGCCGGCGCAGCACGGCGGGCACGTCCACACCCCAGTGCTCGGCCACCACCGGCAGGTCCGGCCCGTCAAAACAGACCGGTACGACCACCTCCGCCGCACCGCCGTCGCCGCCTTTGGCTGCGGCGTCGCCTGCGGCTGGGGCTTTGGCTGCGGCTGGGGCTTTGGCGCTGCCGTTGGTGTTGGCGTCGGCTGTGCCCGCGGTGGCGGCGGGACGGGTGGCGGCGACGCCGGACGCCCATCGGGTCAACTGTTCGGCAGTGGTGGTCGGGTCGGGCAGGCCGTCGAGCAGGACGGTGCTCGCCGCCGGCACGATCTCGACGGCGATCAGGTCACCCTGCGCCCGACGCCGCCACAACTCGGCTCGCCACGCTTCCACGAGCGCGGCGTCGGGAACGCCGGCGGAGGCGGTGCAGTCGAGGAGCAGGGCGTGCGCCCCGACGGGTCGGATCCGCATCCGCTCATCCTCGCCGATGTCGCGCCGATACGGAGTTCACGATGACGGTGCCGGGTGTCACCAACGCCACTACTTCCAAGTAACCTACGGTGCCGTAACCTGATCACGTGAGTACCTCCGCCCCGCTTCGCCTGAAGCCGGTCGACATCGGTAAGCCCCGGATGCGCGGCTGGCTGCACACGTACGCCTTCTTTGTGGCCCTGGTCTGCGGCGTCGTGCTCTGCTCGATCGCCGCCACCCGGCCGGGGTGGGCGCCCCTGGTCAGTTGCCTGATCTACAGCGTCACGGTGTGCGGGCTCTTCGGCACCAGCGCGCTCTACCACCGTCGAGTGTGGTCGGAGCGCGGCTACCAGGTGATGCGCCGGATGGACCACTCGATGATCTTCGTGTTCATCGCCGGCACGTACACACCGCTCTGCACGATGCTGCTCGCGCCCCGGCCGGCCACCGTGATGCTGGCCCTGGTCTGGGGTGGCGCGCTGGCCGGAGTGGCAGTCAAGGTGATCTGGCCGCACGCGCCGCGCTGGGTGTCCGCGCCGCTCTATCTGGCGCTGGGCTGGGTGGCGGTGGCCATGCTGCCGGAAATCCTGCACGGCGGCGGCGTCGCGGCACTGGCGCTGCTGATCGCCGGTGGCCTGATCTACAGCGTCGGCGCGGTCTTCTACGCGTTACGCCGGCCCAACCCGTGGCCGACCGTCTTCGGTCACCACGAGTTCTTCCACGCCTGCACCCTGCTGGCGGCGCTCTGCCACCACATCGCGATCTACTTCGCGCTGTTCGCCTGAGCCAACGAACCCAACCGCGAGCAGAGTTCCAACTCCGCGACGCGGGGCCTGAACGCGAGCCAGGGCCCCGCGACGCTGCGGGACCCCGGAGTTCGCGGGCGAGGATCAGACCGGCCGGCCCGGCCGACGCACCTCGCGGTACTCCTGCACGACCTGGTTGTCCTGGACCGGCACGACCCGGTCAGCCACCAGGCGCTCCTCGCGGACCGGCGCGGCGACCACCGTGCGGCGGCGGCTGCTCCAGAAGTAGAGGGTGGTGATCAGGCCAGCTACACCGGCCAACATCAGCACCCAGCCGACCACGGAAAGGTCCAGCCAGCCCAGATCGGCCTCTACGGCGAATGCGAGGATCGCGCCAAGCGCGATCAGGAAGATGCTGCCACCAATGCCCATGTCTCGCTCCTCGGCTCTCACCTGGCGTAAGGACGCGCCGCGGCCGTCGGTAGGGGTGCGGCATCCATCGACTTACCCAGGCACGGAGATCGCCAATCGGGCAAGCTGGGGTCATGACGGACGCCGACCCCGAGACGCGGACACTCGTGTTGCTGCGGCACGCGAAGGCCGAGCAGGGCAGTGACGCGGCAGATGACGCCCAGCGCCCGCTCAGTGCTCGCGGGGATGCGGACGCGGCAGCGGCGGGCGCCTGGCTGGCGCACCACGGGTTGCTGCCCGACGTGGTGATCTGCTCGACTGCGCGACGTACCCGGCAGACCTGGCACGGGGTGGCGATGGGGATGACGGGCACACCACCGGAGGGCGGCCCGGCCGGTGCCCGGCCGACGGTTCGTTACGAGCCTGGCGCGTACGACGCCCACCCGGAGGAGTTGTTGGCGCTGGTCCGTACGGTCGACGCGGCGGCCCGGACGGCACTACTGATTGCCCACAATCCAGGCATCTCGCTACTCTCGGCCCTTCTCGACCCGGAGGGTGCGCCCGATGAGGGATTGCGGACCGCCGAGTTGGCGGTGCACCGTGGCCTGTTCGCCTGGGCGGAGTTGAGTCGGGCGGGAGCGCCGGTCACGGCACGGCACATCGCACGCGGCTGAGCCGCCCGTCGATGATCGACGGGCGGCTCAGGGGTACGTGCCGGCTTCAGGACGGCGGCGCGGTCGGTGGTGGTGGGTCTGGCGGTGGCGGCATCATCGCCGTCGGATGGGAGAGCCTGTTCTCCTCCACGATGAGGGTCCGGGCCCGCTTGCGTCGGTCCTGCCAGAACCAGACAGTGGTCAGTAGTACGGCCAGCCCGGCCAGGATGAACACCCAGCCGACCGCCCGTACGTCGATCCACCAGACGTTGGCCCTCAGTGCGAAGGTCAGGATCGCGCCGATCGCGATGAGAAAAATGCCGCTTCCTACACCCATGTGCGCTGCACTCCCCCGTGCGGTGGCTCTGGGCGTTCCCTTTCGAGGTCACGCGACGGTTACCCGCCACGCCACCGGCATACCCGAGCAGCCTTGCCGAATACCTGCCCGCCCTCGCCGCGCCGGGGCTGACCCATCTCTCCACCATCCTTTGCTCTGCACCCGCGGAGGCGACGCTCACGGTCCGTAGCTGGCGCCTCCGCGGGTGCAGAGCAAAGGAGCCGCAAGGGGGTCTGGACGGGAACCGGCGGCCCGCGGAGGGGAAGCGTGGCCGGCGTGGCCGGCGTGGCCAGCACCACCTGCGGGTGGTGTGGTGGGTCGGGGCCGGCGGCCCGGGGAAGGGCCACCCACCCAGTCACGGACGCGGCGACGGCCGGCGGGGCAGATGCCCCACCGGCCGTCGATGTCGGTGCCGCGTGCTGCGACGCAACCCGGGATCGTCAGGCGTGCCGGTTAGAAGGCCTCCTCCGGGAGGTCCATGATGTCGAGGTCGGTGCTCTCGATGATCCGCCGGTCGGCGCCGATGCGGGGCAGCACCTCGCGGGCGAAGAAACGGGCGGCAGCCACCTTGCCGGTGTAGAACGCCTTGTCGCTTGCGGTGACCTCGCCGGCCAGCGCCTTCAGCGCCACGTCGGCCTGCCGCTGGAGCAGCCAGCCGACCACCAGGTCGCCGAGCGCCAGCAGGAACCGCCGGCTGCTCAGCCCGACCCTGTAGAGCGCGCGGGTGTCGCCACCCTGCGCCTCACCCAGCCAGCCGGTCAGCACACCGAGGATGGTCTGCACCTCGGCGAGCGCCTTGCCGAGCGCCTGCCGCTCCTCCTTGAGCTGGCCGTTGCCCGCCTCGGAGGAGATGAACTCCTGGATCTCGCCGGCGACCGCCAGCAGCGCCTTGCCGTTGTCCCGGACGATCTTGCGGAAGATCAGGTCCAGGCTCTGGATGGCGGTGGTGCCCTCGTACAGGGTGTCGATCTTGGCGTCGCGGACGTACTGCTCCAGCGGGTAGTCCTGGAGGAACCCGGAGCCGCCGAAGGTCTGTAGGGCCTCGTGCCCGAGCATCTCGTACGCCCGCTCCGAACCGACGCCCTTGACCAGCGGCAACAGCAGGTCGTTGACGCGCTTGGCCAGCTTGGTGGCCGACTCGTCACCGGCGGCCTCGGCGATCGCGACCTTGTCCTGCCAGGTGGCGGTGTAGAGGACCAGGGCACGAAGACCCTCGGCGTACGACTTCTGCAGCAGCAGCGAGCGGCGGACGTCCGGGTGGTGGGTGATGGTGACCCGCGGGGCGGTCTTGTCCGCCTGCTGGATCAGGTCGGCGCCCTGCACCCGGCTCTTCGCGTACTCAAGGGCGTTGAGGTAGCCGGTGGAGAGGGTGGCGATGGCCTTGGTGCCGACGAGCATCCGGGCGTACTCAATGATCATGAACATCTGCCGGATGCCGTCGTGCTTGTCGCCGAGCAGCCAGCCCTTGGCCGGTACGCCGTGCTCGCCGAAGGTCAGCTCACAGGTGTTGGAGACCTTCAGGCCCATCTTGTGCTCGACGTTCGTGGTGTAGACGCCGTTGCGCTCACCCAGCTCGCCGGTGGTCTCGTCGAAGTGGAACTTCGGCACCACGAAGAGCGAGAGACCCTTGGTGCCGGGGCCGCCGACGCCCTCCACGCCAACCGGGCGGGCCAGCACGTAGTGCACGATGTTGTCGCTCAGGTCGTGCTCACCGGAGGTGATGAAGCGCTTCACGCCCTCGATGTGCCAGGAGCCGTCGGGCTGCTGGGTCGCGCGGGCACGGCCGGCACCCACGTCCGAGCCGGCGTCCGGCTCGGTGAGGACCATCGTCGAGCCCCACTGCCTGTCGATGAAGAGCTTGGCCCACTTCTTCTGCCGCTCGGTGCCCTCGACGTGCAGCACGTGCGCGAAGGACGGGCCGGAGGCGTACATCCAGATCGGGGCGTTCGAGCCGAGCACCAGCTCGGCGAGGGCCCACCAGAGGGCGCGCGGCGCGTTCGTGCCGCCCAGCGCCGGCGGAAGGTCGAGCCGCCAGAACTCGGAGTCCATGAATGCCTGGTAGGACTTCTTGAACGACGCCGGCAGCGGCGCGGTGTGCGTGGCCGGGTCGAACACCGGCGGGTTGCGGTCACTGTCGGTGTAGCTGGCGGCCAGGTCCTCGCGGGCGAGGCGGTCAAGCTCGGCGAGGAAGCTGCGGGCGGTGTCGGCATCGAGATCCGAGTACGGCTCCTGGCCGAACGACCGGTCGGCACCGAAGACCTCGAACAGGTTGAACTCAAGGTCCCGCAGGTTGCTCTTGTAGTGGGTCATGCTCACTGGCCCCGCTTCCGGACAGGTGTTACCGATCAGTAACCCCGACTGTATTACTCGCGGGTAGGCAGCGACAAGCGGATCACCCAAGTGACGGCGATTACACACCTGCGGGCCGGTCAGCTTTCGGCGGCACCGACCTCCCAACTCGGGACGGCCACCGCCGCGCCGGTACGGGCACCGACGTACTCCATCAGGACCAGGGCGATGTCGTCGTCGAGCCGGCCGTGCACCCACTCGATCAGGGCGGTCTCCAGCGAGGCCAGCCCGTCGGCGACCGTGCCGTGACCGAGCAGCCGCCAGGCGCGGTCGGCGGTGGGAAAGAACTCGCCGTCGCGTCGCGCCTCGCCGAGGCCGTCGGTGAACAGCAGTAGCCGGTCTCCCGGCTCCAGGCGCTCGACCCGAGGGCGGACCACGGGCATGAACCCGAGCGGGGGTGCCGGCGCCGGCGGTTCCAGCGAGATCACCGCGCCCCGGCGCAGCAGCAGCGGCGCCGGATGCCCGCAGTTGACGATGGTGAGCGTGCCGCCGCGCTCCTCGACAAGTGCCGCGGTCACGAAGTCCTCGTCGCCGACGTTACGGGCCACCGCGCGGTCCAGGTCGGTGACGACGGCGCGCAGGTCGGCCCGCTCGTACGCCACGTGCCGGTAGGAGCCCAGAACGATGCTCGCCAGCCGAACCGCGTCCAGACCCTTGCCGCGCACGTCACCGATGATCATGCGGACGCCGTAGGGCGTGTCGATCGCCTCGTACAGGTCACCGCCGATCTCGGCCGTCGCGGTGGAGGAGATGTAGCGTCCCGCGACCGACAGCGTCCCGACCTGCGGCCCGAGCGGACGCAGCACCGCCTGCTGTGCCACCGACGCGAGCTTGGTCAGCTCGACGATCTGCTCCGCCTGCCGCTGCCGGACCGACGCCACCGCCACCGCCAGTCCGGTGCAGACCGCGACCGCCACCACGCTGACCGAGGTGATCATTGACATCCTCGGCTCGATCAGGGCGAAGCCGGCCCCGGTCAGCGTCGCCACGACGCCCACCCCCAGCACCACCGGCCAGGACGCCACGGCGGCGGCAAGCAACGGTACGGCCGACAAGAGCGCGACGTAGTGCACGTCACGGCCGTCCGCCGCCTCCACTGCCGACACGATCGCGAGCAGGACAAGGGCCGCGCCGAGGCCGGCGCGGGATCCGGGGCTCAGCGGGCGACGGCCCGACTGGAGGAGTCGCGTGGGTACGCCTGACAGTTTGCCTGATCCAGGTGAACCGGTGAATGAATCTGACCCGTCGTCCAAGAATGTTCTGTCCGGCCGGCCCGGTCGACCGGCCGAATCGGCGCGACCCGACCCGGTCAGCCGAGGACCTCGTAGCGGACGGTGAGCGCGCCCACGTCGACCGAGGCGATGGTGGCGAACGCGGCCCGGGAGAGATCCAGGCAGCGGCCGTCGATGAACGGGCCACGGTCGTTGATCCGCACGACGACCGACTTGCCGTTGGCCGGGTTGGTCACCCGGACCTTCGTGTTGAACGGCAGCGTCTTGTGGGCGGCGGTAAGCGCGCTCGGGTTGAACGACTCACCGTTGGCGGTCAGTTGCCCGTCGGAGTAGAACGACGCGCCACACGAACCGCTCTCCAGCACCTTCGGCGCCGGAGTGGTCTTCTTCGCGGTCGGCTTGGGCTTCGGCGGCGCGGTCCGGGTCTTGCCCCGGGAGGCGGCCTGCTGCGACCGGATGGCCGACGGGCTGGCGGACACGCTCGGCGAGGGGCTGGCGGTCGGGGAGACGGCCGGGGGGCTGGGGGTGAGGCTGCTGGCGGCGGTGGTCGGGGTGAGGTCGAGGGTCGCCTGACCCGACTGCGCGGAGCCGGAGGTGAGCTGCACGGCACCGAACGTGCCCCCGACCGCGAGGGCGACGCCGACCGCCGCGGTGGCCACGATGCCCGCCGGAGAGGAGAAGATGCGGGTACGGGAGTGCTTGGCTGCCACCGGCCCGGTCCTTTCGTCGTCTGAACAAACCGGGTCGGACCGTAACGAGAGAAGCACTTCCGACGTCAACGTGATCATTGTGGTATGCCCGCATTTGCACTGGTACGTGTAGCCGATCATCCGACCCGGGGTGGGCCGGCCGGCCCGGGTGCCGACACGCCTGCCACCGGTGCCGCAGGATGAGCGGATGCCCGCCGATCTGACCGCACGCCTGGCCGCCCTGTTCCACTGGATCGACCCCGGCCCGGACGCCAGTCACCTGGTCAGCGACATCTCCGGTTGGTGGCGGGACCCGGCGGTGCTGGCCGAGCTGGGACCGGCCCTGGTGGCGCCGTACCGCGCCGCTGGGCCGACGGTGGTGCTCGCCCCGGCGGTCACCGGGCTGCTGCTCGGGCCGTTGGCCGCCACCGCCCTCGGGGTCGGCTTCGTGGCCGCCCACAAGTCCGGCGACGGGCGGTTGCCGGCCGGGCCGCTCACCTGGGCGCAGAGTCCACCGGACTACCGGGGCCGGCGGGTCGACCTGGCCGTCCGGGACCGGCACCTCGGCCCCGGCGACCGGGTCCTGGTGGTAGACGACTGGGTGCGTACCGGCGCTCAACTCCACGCTCTCTACGACATCTGCTCCGCACGCGGCGCCCACGTGCTGGGCGCCGCCGTGGTGGCCGTCGACTGCCCGCCGGAGGTCGCGGCCGAGCTACGCGTCACCGGCCTGGTCGACGCCGCCGAGTTGCACGCTTGACCTGAACCTCGGTTCATGTTCGACGATCGATTGATGAGTGACGGCGTTCTTGACGAGGCGTACGAGCGGCTGCATCGCACCGGCCCCGAATACCAGGGCTGGCTCTCCAACCACGGGCCGATGGCCGTCGAGGCGCTGGCCCGGCACGGGCACCAGCGACAGGTGCACCGTTGGCTCGACGACTACCTTGGCCGACTCGACGACCTGCCCCGGGGGCTGCGCCCGATCGACGACTGGCGAGCGGCGTTGGGCGATCCGAAGCGGGCCGGTGACTGGCTGGCGTACTTTGACAGGCAACTGCGCGAACACCCGTGGCGCGACGTGCTCGGCACCTGGTGGCCCCGCCTGCTGCCGGGCATCGCCGCCGGCGCCACCCACGGGGTGATCCGGGTCGGGCACGCCGTACGTGCGCTCGAACCCGACGACACGAACCCCCATCGGCTCACCGAACTGGCCCAGGCCCTCGGCTACTGGGCGGCCCGCTGGCAGCCGATCCCCGGCGCCGACCGTGCTCTCGACGGCCCTCCGGCCGGCCGGGAGCAGACGGACGTGGACGCCGCGCTGCCCGGGCTGCCCCGGATCGACGACCAGACCGGCGGCGTCCGGGATCGGCTCGGCCAACTGCCGGGCGTACCCCGGTGGGAGCCGGCGCTCGCGGCGCTACGCCCCGCGCGGAGCCCGGAGGAGGCGAAGCGCGTGCTCACCACGCTGGTGCACCGCGCCGGCCTGGACTACCTGCGCTTCGGGCACGCCGAGCCGGTCATGCTGGTGCACGCGGTCACCGCGCCGACCGCGGTGCTGCGTACCCTGCCGGCCCTGGACCGGGCGCTGTGGGCGCCGAGCCTCGCCGCGGCCTGGGCCGCGACGGCGGCCATGACCTCGGTGTACGCCCCCGCCGACGGCATCGCGCCACCGACCGTGACCGCACTGACCCCGGCGGAGGTGTTCGCCCGAGCGGCTCGGCACGGCGACGCGCACGTGGTGAAGCTGGCCGACGCGCTGCTCGACGCGCACGCGGCCAGTGGCGACGAACTGCTCCTCACCGCCGCCGGCTACGCCGGTCAACTGATCTGAGCAGGAGCCCGGAGCAATGCGGAGGCGGTATGGGTCAAGCTGGCCTAGCCTCGGCAGGATGTGGCCTCGGATCGGTGAACTGCGCACCCTCGCCCTCGGCACCCCGGGCGAGCTACGGGCAACCCTCAACACCCTCGTGCTGGCGGGCGTGAAGACCGCGACGGCCGGGCGGCTCGCCTACTACGCCGAAGAGGGCGAGGAGTTGGAGCACGTCGGCGAACGACTGGCGCTTGTCGACGACGACGACGCGCTGGTCGGCATGGTGGAGATCACCGAGATCGAGGTGGTCCGCTTCGCGGACGTGTCCTGGGACTTCGCCCACGCCGAGGGCGAGGGTGACCGCTCGATCGAGGAGTGGCGGGCGGGGCACTCGGCCTACTGGGCGCGGCTCGGCACCCCGGTCGACGGCGACACCCCGATCGTCTGCCTCCGCCTACGGCTGGTCTCCGGCGGCGAGGGCGGCGTGGCCAGCGGCGACCTCGGCACCTGACCCAACCACCTCAGCCGCGCAGCTCCGGGAGCAGTCGGGTCGCCACGTCCACCAGGACGGCCTCGTCGCCCGCGTACCAACTGCTGGCACGCGGCCAGTGCGTCACCACGTCGGTGAAGCCGAGGTCGGCGGCCCGGCCGACCTGATCGGCGAAGAACTGCGCGCTGCTGAGCGAGAAGACGGGTGCGGCGTCCAGCGAGAGATAACGGTCCAGGGTGGCCGGGTCACGGTCGGCCTCGTCCAACGTCCGGTCCATCCGCGCGGACAGTGCCGCCACGCTGTCCCACCAGCCGGCCAGGTCGTTGTCGTCACCGGTGCCGGTGGTCACCCAACCCTGACCGAAGCGGGCCACCAGCCGCATCGACCGGGGCCCGTTGGCGGCCATCACGAACGGCACCCGGGGCTGCTGCACGCAGCCGGGGTTGTTGCGGGCGTCCACGGCGGCGAACCAGTCACCACGCCAGGTGGTGCCGTCCTCGCGGAGGATCAGATCCAGCAACTCGGCGAACTCGGCGAACCGTTCGACCCGCTGGCGCGGCGGCAGCGTCTCGCCGCCCAGCACCGCCGAGTCGAAACCGATGCCGCCCGCGCCGAGGCCGAGCAGCAGCCGACCGGCGGAGACGTCATCCACAGTGGTGATCTGGCGGGCGAACGCGGCGGGGTGCCGAAAGTTCGGCGACGCGACGAGGGTGCCCAACCGGATGCGGGAGGTCACCGAGGCAGCGGCGGTCAGCGTGGCCATCGAGTCGAACCACGGGCCGTCGACGAGGTCCCGCCAGCCCAGGTGGTCGTACGTCCAGGCGTGGTCGAAGCCCCACTCGTCGACCTGCCGCCACCGACGCTGTGCCTCCGCCCACCGCTGGTCCGGCAGGATCACGATGCCAATCCGCATGATCGCCAGCCTAGTCCTGCCCGACGGAGGTGCCTTGGCATCGCGGTGATGCGGCGCTCGGCCGCGGCTCCCGCTACCGTTCCGCTGTGGACCTACAGGCGCAGCGGGTAGACACCGTACGAGCTTTCGGCACGGTGTCGCTGGTGGCCGGCTTCATGACCTCGCTGATCACGATGGCGTCCGACTACAGCGGGCTTGAGCCGCACATCTTCGCCACCTTTCTCATCCTGACCGGCCTCGGCCTGCGGATCGAGGCGGCGATTCTCAACCGGAGGGCGTAGCCTCCCCTCCGGAAAGACAGGTGACGCGCGTCACACTCCGGCCCGGTAGGGGGCTGCCGTTCGGCTCCGACCTCTTGGGGAGCGACACCCGTGGTGAGGTGTCGGCCGAGGAGAGGACCAGACGCGATGACGAAGGTGACCGCACAGCTGTCGGTGTCGATGGACGGCTTCTACGCCGGGCCACAGTTCGACGGGAACGGCAACTGGATGGACTCGGCGGAGAGCGCCGGGTTCTTCCGGGTGACCCGCTGGGCGACCGAGGTGGCGGCGTGGCGGGAACGGCAGGGTTTCGCCGGCGGGGAGCAGGACGCCAATTCCGACGTCGTCGCCGAGTCGTTCGGGGCCGCCGGCGCGTACGTGATGGGGCGCCGCATGGCCGACGGCGGTGAGGTGCCCTGGGGTGAGGAGCCACCGTTTCGCGCGCCGGTCTTCGTCGTCACGCACCGCCCCCGTCCGACTCTCCTGCGCGGCGGAGGCACCAGCTTCACCTACGTCACCGACGGCGTGGCCAGCGCCGTCGAGCAGGCGCGCGCCGCGGCCGGCGGAAAGAACGTGGCCGTGGCCGGAGGCGGCGGCCTGGTGCGGCAGGTACTCGGGGCCGGCCTGCTCGACGAGTTGGAGTTGCACGTCGTACCCGTCGTGCTCGGCACCGGTCTCCGGCTGTTCGACGCGGACCTCGACCTCGGCGAGAAGGAGGCGATCGAGCTGACGCCGATCCGGGTCATCCACACTCCACAGGTCACCCACATCCGGTACGAGGTGAATGGTCGGGCGCCGCTCGTGCTCGACGATCGGGGCCGCGGTGGTGGCCCGACGGCCACCACCAACTGAATCCGACAGGTCGATCCGAAAGGAGATCCCCATGCCGCAACTGTTGCGGGTGCAGTGCTTCAACGTGTCGCGCGACGGGTTCGGCACCGGAGAGGGGCAGAGCCTGGAACGGCCCTTCGGCCACGCGGACCCCACCCCGCTGTTCTCCTGGCGGGCCGCCACCGCCAGCTTCGTGTACCGCACCGAGCCGGGCGGCAGTCGCGGCCTGGACGACTACCTGACCCGCGACGCCGAGTGCAACATCGGCGCCGAGATCATGGGTCGCAACAAGTTCGGCCCCCAGCGTGGCCCCTGGGAGAACCACGACTGGCAGGGCTGGTGGGGGGAGAACCCGCCGTTCCACACGCCGGTCTTCGTGCTCACCCACCACGTGCGCCCGTCGTTCAGCCTGTCCGACACGACGTTCCACTTCCGCGACGTCAGCCCGGCCGAGGCACTGGCCGAGGCGAAGCAGGCAGCCGACGGTCGGGACGTACGCCTCGGTGGTGGGGTCGACACCATCCGCCAGTTCATCGAGGCCGACCTGGTCGACACGATGCACATCGCCGTCGCGCCCGTTGACCTCGAGCGGGGCGAGCGGTTGTGGGACAGCCCCGACGAACTGCTCGACCGCTTCCACCTCGAGTCGGTGCCCAGCCCCAGCGGAGTCACCCACCTGCTGTTCTGGCGACGTTGACGGCTGGCCTGCTCCGCTGGACAGAAAACGTCTAGGACAGGCGGGACAGCACGAGCATGCGGTTGCCGTCGGGGTCGGTGACCCGGGCGGAGCGCTCACCCCACGGTTGGTCGACCGGCTCCTCGGTGACCGATGCGCCCGCCGAGCGCAGAGCGGTCACGGCGGCGTCGCAGTCGTCGGCGTAGACGCACAACTCCCAGCGGTGCGCATCGGCCGGCCCGCCAGCCTCCGGGTTGGCGGCCAGGCCGAGCTCACTGTTGCCCAGCCGGAGTGCGACGAACTCGGGCTCACCCTCTTGCGGGAACCGGTAGGTCAGCTCGAAGCCGACCACGTCCCGGTAGAACCCGATCAGTCGCGGCAGGTCAGGTGTCGTCACGATCGGAAAGGCTTCGGTGAACACGGACCACCTCCATGCCGGACCCTAGCCGTGCCACGGCCGCGGTGGAACCACAACCGTCGATACGGTTACGTCGTTTCGCCCGCAACCCCTTGCGCAGAATGGTTTGCGATGCAAACCTATTGGTAGCGCAGCAGCGGCAACGACCTGGAGGTCACCGTGACGGAGCAATCGAACACCGCGCCGTACAGCAGAGACGACCCCGGGGAGCTCCTCGCGTCGGTGGCCGCGCTCCGCCGGCGCACCCGGGTCACCCGGCACGCCTACTGGTTGCCGCTTCTGCTGTTCGGTCTCCTGATCGCGGCGGCGGCACCCCTGTACGTGGAGTCCGTCGACCCACCCGCCCTGCGCCCCAGGCCGAACAATCCCGCGCTGACCGGCCTCGGTGGGGACTTCCTCGACCGCTCGGCGGGCCTCGGGTGGTACTGGTTGGTGGCGCTCGTCGGCGGCTACCTGCTCAGCCTCGGGTGGTATCGGTGGCACGGCGCACGGGTGGGCGTGCGGACGCCGACCCGGACGTACGTCGTCGCCGGCATCGTCGGCACGCTGGTCGGGCTCGTGCTGCCGTTCGTGCTGCGGTTCCTGCTCCTCAACTCGGCGACGTCGGTGTCGAGTGCGACAAGTTGGCTGACCACACCGCTGTTGGGCGTCTCCAACCGCGGCATGTTTCCGCATCTGGTCATCGCGGTGGGGCTGCTGGTGCTGGCCCGACTGGAACGCAGTCGCGGCCTGACGGCCGTGACCGGGTGCTACGTCGTCACCGTCGTCCTCGTGAACGTCTACTTCCAGACCGCGGACTTCCAGCCCGGTGACCTGAACCGTCACAGCTTCCTGCTGGCAGCCCTGCTGCCGGCGCCGATCCTGCTCGTCGGTGGCATCATCGCTCTTTTCACCACGGGTAAGAGGTCGACATGAGCAGCGGCACCGGCCCCGGCGGGCACCCGACGAACGGGCTCAGCGACACCGTTCACCAGCGCAACCGGCTCGGCATCCTCACCATCGCCGCCGAGGCCGAGCAGGTGGAGGTCGCCTACCTGCGCGACGCGCTCGAACTCACCGCCGGCAACCTCTCCCGACACCTCGCGGTGCTGGAGGAGGCGGAGCTGATCCGGATCGACCGGGGCTATCACGGCCGCAGACCCAAGACCTGGATCAGGATCACCGAGCAGGGGCAGGCCGCACTGGCTGCCGAGATCAACGCGCTACAGGAGCTACTCCGCCGCCACCGGGAGTTGGGCAGTCCCTCCCGGCCAACCGGGTAGGAGCCTGAGCCGCCCGATGGCGACGCGGGCGTTCACCGGGCTTGCCTATCGTCCCCAGGGCTCGGCGGGTCGGCAGTCGGCTCCCGGCTCGCCGTAGACGACGGTGCCGGAGGAGTCCACGTAGCAGTTGTCGAACTCGTCGGACGGACGAAACAGCAGGCGGCGGTCGATCTCGGCGCCGGTGGTGTCATAGCTGACCAACTCGGCGTCCTTGGTGACGCTGGCACCCTCGGAGAGCAGGCCGAACACCCCGTTGACCATCCGCGCCGTGGTCGTGTGCCCGTCTCCGTGTTCGAGTACCAGCCGGTGCACGCGAGCGCTGACCCGGCCGGTCACGGCAACGTCACCGCCGTCGAAATCGGTCGACGTAAGAAGGAGCCGCTGGATCGGGCCCGGCAACCACTTGCGTTGCGGCCAGACACGTTCACCGCTGGTACCCCCACTGGCCTCCTCATGTGGTGGTCTCGAGACATCACAGGTGAAGTACCCGGTTTCCGTCATGAACAGCGCCAGGACACGGTGGCCCTGCTCGGCGGCCACCGACAAATCGTCCATCGACACCGGAAGCCGTTCGTGCTGGGCGTTCCACCTCAGGCACTGCTTCAGCGCTTGGTGCAGCGTCGGTGACAGTTCACCTGAGCCCATCGCCAGGTGCCCTGCCTCCCCGTCGTTCGGCACCATCGCCACGCCGGCCACCACCGCCGCGGCCGTCGCCACGGTGGCGATGCCGAGTCGTACGGCCCTGCGGCGCCGAGGCCGGCGGATCGACGTCATCAGGTCCGCTCGCATTCGCGCCGCCGTTGCGGGCGGCAGTTCACGCTCGGCAGGCGTGTCGAGAATGTCCTTCATCGTTCTTCCTCCTGCTTGTTGCCATCGGTAACCATTCGTGCCAGCCGAGCCCGTGCGCGGCTCACGCGCGAACGGAGCGCGCCTTCGCTGATGCCGAGGACCGTGGCCGCCTCGCCGTACGGCACCCCGGACCACAGACACAGGGCCACCGCCTCCCGCTCCGCGCGAGGTAATCCGCGGACCACCGCCAAGATCTTCGTCATCTTCCGTTCGTCATCGAGCCGCGCGACGATGTCGCCGGCCGGGTCCGTGTCCGCCTCCCGCTCCGGTGGCAACCTCCGCAGGGCTGCCCACCACCGCCGGGCCGAGCGCCACTCGGTGCGGGTCGTATTTGTGGCGACCACCAGCAGCCACGGCAACACCAACCCGTCCACCAGGACCGCCGCTTCGCCGCGCCTACGCCACGCGACCAGGAAGGTCGACTGCGTCACGTCCTCGGCGAGCGTCCAGGAGCCGGTAAGCCGGAACACGTGGTTGTAGACCGCACCGGCATACCTGTCGAAGAGCCGGGCGAAGGCGACCTCGTCACCGGCCGCGATTGCCGACCACAGGTCTTGGTCAGACGGTTGTATCTGGCTCGTCACACCTGACTATTGCCGGCCGGGACGAGTCTGTTGCAGTCCCGCGCGAAGTCGACGCGGAACGAGGTGGGACACCGTGTCAGCGGCCGTGGCACCGTCGCGTCAGAGCGGTGACAGACCGGCCGCCGATGGTAGGCGCATGACGAGTTCAGCGATTGCGGTCTCCGGGCTGCGAAAGGCGTACAAGGACCGGGACCGTGCGGATCGCCGGACACGATGCCGCCACCGAGGCCAGGGCCGTACGCGCGGCGATCGGGGTCACCGGTCAGTTCGCGGCCGTGGACGAGCTGCTCACCGGCGTCAGCTCGCACTCCACGTGCGGGGTGACCTCGGCGAAGACGGTGCGCTTGATCAGCCCGTCCCGTTCGAGGGAGCGCAGCGACTGGGTGAGCACCTTTGGGGTGACGCGGCGAAGCGGCACGCGCAGCTCCGAGAACCGGCGAGGCCCCTGCTCAAGACAGCGGATGATGAGCGCCGCCCACTTGTCGCCGAATCGGATCGGATTGAGCGAGGACGGGCACAGCTCGTCGAACATGTCGGCGGGCAGAGGTTGCCTCATCGCCAAAGAATGACCGGTATCCCGGTGGTAACCACGACCCTCGATAGCGTCGGCGAACCGGCCGGGCGCACGGGCTCCGGCCTCTAATGAGAGGCGTAACTCATGAGGATCGTGGTCTTCGGCGCGGGCGGCCGGGCCGGACGGCGGACCGTCGCCGAGGCGCGTCGGCGCGGCCACCAGATCACCGCCGTGGTGCGCGACCCCGCAGGCCACGGTGACCTGACCGATGTGCAGCTGGTGGCCGGCGACGTCACCGACGCCGTGAGCATCGCGCAGGCGGCGGCCGGGCACGACGCCGCCATCAGCGATCCTGCCATCGTCGGGGAATGAGACACATCGAGGACGAGCGATCGGCCGGCTGTCATCGTGAAACTCGGGTTGAGTCACGGCGGCGGTGTCGCCCGCTGGCTCAGATGCCAGGATCGGGCACGTGCCGGGCGCGCACCGCGCGGCTCATCGATTGGATGGCCAGATGAGGATTCCACCGATCGCGTTCAGGCTTCTCTATCGCCTGCGTGGGCTGTACTGGCGGATCGCCAAGCCGACCACCCACGGCGTGCAAGCGCTGATCATTCACCCGGTCGACGCTCACCGAGTCCTCCTCGTCCAACACAGCTACGGCGACCAATCCCTGTGGAGCCTGCCCGGAGGCGGATACAGGCCAGCCCGAGAAACCCCGGAACAGGCGGCCAGGCGTGAGTGCGTCGAGGAGCTGGGCATCACGTTGGACTCGTCAGCCCTTGTGCTCGAGGAACACGCGACCAGCAGCGGGGGCAAACAGGGCTACCTGAAGGTCGTCCGCCTGCACGCGCTCTCCGAGGAGATCAACCCCAACGGGGAGATCTCCCAGGCCCGGTGGGTAGCCGCCGACCTTACGGACCTACCCACCGATTCGGCGGTCTCCAAGCGGGTCTACTCGGCCCTGAAAACGCATGCGGTCCGACCCCTGGCAACCTGAAACCAGCCGCCCTGGCCTGGCTGCGCAGCCGTTCGCCTTCCAGCCCCGCTATCGCTGTGCGCCGAGTCGAGGCACGGGGTGGCGGCTGCGCCACGCCTCCGCCCCGCTTCGCAGCCGACTCCAGTGCCGCCGCAGCCACCATGCGTAGACCAGCGCCAGCACGACACCGCCGCCGAGGATAAGGATTCCGGGGAGCGGGCCCGGTTCGTCGCCCGACAGATAGGCGCTGCCGATCGGGTCGGCCCGGTCGTAGATCACGTCGACCTCTTCGCCGACGCTCGGCTCGTTCCAGGGAGGACGGCTGATCCAGGCGGTGACCGCCTCCCCGCTTCGGGTGGTGAAGCTGACCGACACCCACCACTTTCGGCCGTGCAGCTCGCGCACTGTCCCGACCGTCCGCTCGCCCCGTTCCACCATGTCGTTCCGGTGGTGCAGGTCGCCGAGGCCGCAGAACAGGAGGGCCATCACCAGCAGTCCGCCGAAGAGAACGCCAAGGGTCGGGTGCCGGAGCCAGTAGCCGGGACGCCATCGGCCGCGGGGTTCCTGCTGGATCGGGCCAACCGACTGTTCGGGTGTCCATGGTCGCGTCTGTCGTACGCGTCGGCGGTACCGCTTGACCACGCCGCCTCCCGGTGGACGTCGCCCTGGTTCGGTTGTTCCCGCCCACGGTAGGCGGCGGCGCAAAGCCTTCGCCTGGTCTACGGGCTGGTTGCTCCCGATGACCGAGGCTGAGGGCAGGCGGCCTGGTGCGGATCGGATTGTTCGGCACCGGTCACTGGGCGATCGAGACGCACGGGAAGGCTTCGGCCACGCGCCGCGAGATCTTGGACAGTTTCCGTTGCACCCTTGCCCGGTTCAACCACGACCTGACCGTCGACTGGCTCTACCCGCACGATGCCGGGCTCCCGTACATCTCCGACTGCTACCCGCTCAACCTGCACGGCGAAACTGCCCACTTCTGCCCCTACACGGATTTCCACGTCCAGTCGGCGTCAGGTGAAAAGGTTACGGATTGGGGGCCGTCTCCCTATCCGTCCGCACACAGCATGCTGGTCAGCGGCGCAGACCGCGCGCTTCTGGCGGGCTGGGGCTCCGAGTACGACGTCGTGACGCTGCTGCGCATCGGCCGAGACGGCGTGCGCCGCATCGGCGGGCAGTGCCGCATCGCGCTGCCCGATGGCATCGAAGCACAACGCCTCCGCTACACCTGCCGGGGCGGCGACCTGCACGCCTTCAGCCGAGGCACCTGGTACCGCACCAACATCGACGAGCTACAGGCTGTTGCGCTGAATTCATAGCGGGCGCAGAGCGCTCCCAAGGACTGCAGCGTCGAGAACCGCGCGCAAGCTCGATCACCCTGATCGATTAGGGATCTTGCCGAGTGGCAGTTAACGGAGAGGGACAGGAGAAGGGACTAATGGCACACCACTTGGCACGCCGCGCGATCCCTGACCGTGGAACATCGAAGGCCCTGACCGGGACTCACGTCCTGGCCAGGGCCTTCGCGTTGGAGCGGGTGACGGGAATCGAACCCGCACTGTCAGCTTGGGAAGCTGATGTTCTGCCATTGAACTACACCCGCAAGCGGCACCACTGTACCCGAGTCGTCGAACCTGTGCACCCAGGCACCCCCGGCCGCCGCTCGGCTCGGGTTGAGCCACTCGGGGTCCTGGAAGTCGGGGCGTCGGAGCGGCCGGAACACCGCGTTGTCACTGAAACGGAGTCGATCATGCCGGGCCACCGGGCCACCGGGCCACCGGGCCACCGGGCCACCGGGCCACCGGGCCACCGGGCCACCGGGCCACCGGGCCGCCGGGCCACCGGGCCACCGGCGGGGCGTACGTGCGGTGCCGGCTCCGTCAGCGCGGGAGCCGGCACCGGGTGTCTCTGGGCCGTGGTCAGGCGGCTGTGCACTGGACGTCACGGCTGCGGCGGCTCGGACGGGCCTGCGGCACGGTGAGCGGCGCGGCAGCCACCGCCGAGGGGGCCCGCGGGTCGAGCCAGACCCGAACGGCCGGCCGGGCCGGGGCGAGGCCCGGGATGCCCGCGATGTGCTGCTCGCGGCGCGTCAGCATCGCCACGTCGACGGTGAACTCGAACAGTTGCCA
This sequence comes from Micromonospora sp. DT228, assembly GCF_049841595.1. Lineage (NCBI taxonomy): Bacteria > Bacillati > Actinomycetota > Actinomycetes > Micromonosporales > Micromonosporaceae > Micromonospora > Micromonospora sp. DT228. Next base: position 81,217 of record NZ_JBNCKO010000003.1, on the reverse strand, counting down.
GTCGGCCTGTGGCTCCGCGCGGGCGCCCTGCGCCAACCGGGCGACTCGCGCCGGATCGGTCACCGGGCGGGCACGCCCCGCCACGTACGCCTCGTCGTCGCTCTCCTCCGGGGGGAACGAGTGCAGCGCGTAGCGGCCGTCGCGTTCGAGGTCACGGCGCTTCGGGGAGTCGATGATGAAGCAGAACAGACCCTCGTCGGTGATGACCGGGGAGACCGGATGGACCCGGGGCCCGCCGTCGGCACGGACCGTGGCCAGGTAGCCGAAGCCCGGACCGTACTGCTGGAGGAGAACGCGGATCCCGTCGGCGAGTCGGGGCTCGTCGGCGGCGAATTCGGACCAGGAAGCCATGCGAGCATTCTATCGAACAAATGTACGAGTAGCGACCTCGACGCGCTGGTCACCGGCACCGAATCCGGTGGGTTTTCGGGCCGCCGCTATGGTGGTCCGATGCTGCTCTCCGACCGCGACCTGGTCTCCGAGATCAAGGCCGGCACGCTGGGCCTGGAGCCGTTCGAGCCCACCCTGGTCCAACCCTCAAGCATCGACGTACGGCTGGACCGGCTGTTCCGGGTCTTCAACAACCACCTTTACACACACATCGACCCAGCGATGCAGCAGGACGACCTGACGTCGGCGGTCGAGGTGCCCGACGGGGAGCCGTTCGTGCTGCACCCCGGGGAGTTCGTGCTCGCCTCGACGCTTGAGGTCATCTCGCTCGGTGACCAGCTCGCCGGCCGGCTGGAGGGCAAGAGTTCACTGGGGCGGCTCGGGCTGCTCACGCACTCCACCGCCGGCTTCATCGACCCCGGTTTCTCCGGGCACGTCACGCTCGAACTCTCGAACGTGGCGAACCTGCCCATCACTCTCTGGCCGGGCATGAAGATCGGGCAGCTCTGCATCTTCCGGCTCTCCTCGCCGGCCGAGCACCCGTACGGCTCGGCGGTCTACGGCTCGCGCTACCAGGGGCAGCGGGGGCCGACGCCGAGCCGCGCCTGGCAGCACTGGCGCACCTGGCCCACCCGCTGACCCGATGACGACGAGGGCCCGCCGCGACGAATCGCGACGGGCCCCTCGGTCAGCACCTCGATCAGCCTGGACGGCCGTAGCTGTGGACCTGACCGTCGTCGGCCCTCTTCATCTTGACCGGTTCGCCGGCCTGCGAGGCGTGCACCACCCAGCCGCCACCGACGTACATGCCGACGTGGTGGATGTCGCTGTAGTAGAAGACCAGGTCGCCGGGGCGCAGGTCGGCCTTGCTGACGTTCTTGGTGACGCGGCTCTGGGCGGCGGCGTTGTGCGGCAGTGACACCCCGGCCTTCGCCCAGGCGGCGAGCATGAGCCCGGAGCAGTCGTACGAGTTCGGACCCTCGGCACCCCAGACGTAGGGCTTGCCGATCTGCGCGCAGGCGAACTTGACCGCGGTGCCGGCGGCGCCACCGGGGTAGCTGCCGGGGCAGGGCGCGGGGCGCAACGGACCGCCGCCACCGCTGCCGTACACCTTGAGGCGCAGCTTCTGCAGTTTGTCGATCTCCTCGTTGATCTGCCTCTTCTTCGCCGCCAGCTGGGCCTCGGTACGGGTCAGCTGGGCCACCATCTCGTCGAGCGGCGCCTTCTGCCCGGCCAACTCGTCGCGCAGGTCGGCCACCTCGCGGACGTCCTCCTGCTGGTTGTGCGCGAAGCGGTCGAGCAGTTCGAGCTGACCGACCACCTCACTGGGTGACCGGCTGCCCAGCACCGCGTTGACGGTCAGCACGTTCTCACCCTTGTACGCGCGCACGGCCAGGGCGCTGACCTTGTCCATCGCGGCGTCGACCTGGCGCTCCAGCGGGGCGATCCGGGCGGCCAGCGCCTGGGCCTGCCTGCGCTTGGCGGCTAGGTCGATCCGGGTGGCGTTGTGCTGTTCGATGATCGGTTCGAGTTTGTTCCAGTCGGCGTCGATCTGGCGCTCGATCTCGGCGACGGACGGGTCGGCGTGGGCCGCCGTGGCGCTGCCGGTCAGAACGACGGCGACGCCGGCCAGGGCGGCGAGCGCGGTGGTGAAGCGGGACCAGCGTGGGCGCGGCGCGATCGACATCGGGCCGGCTGTTGCCGACCGCTCGGACGACGGCCGCGGGGCATGGAGTGCCACCGGGGTTCCGTACTCCTTCTTCCTGACCGCCTACCGGGTTAGCTGACGGGTTCGGGCGGGAAGTGGGCGCCCTACCGCAGTGGCTGCGGATTCACCCCGGGGGACATGGGTCCCCGGTTCGTTCGGAAACGACTCGGCGGTGCCGGTCCGTTACCGCCCGGGCTGGACGGAGCTGCTATCGGGCCGACGAATGACCAGAGTAGAGACGCTTGTTACCGTTCCGCAACCCGTGCGGCCGTGACACTCCGTACCGATCCGAGAGGATGACCGATCCGTACGTGAAGATTTATTTCCTGGCAGGTCGACACATGGAAAGGTATTGACGCGGACTCCCGGCCGGCGCGAGGGTGGCGTCATCCACACCCGCGAAATCTAGGGGGTTCGATGCACCATCCAACCCTGCTGCCCGGCCGGCGTGCACTGCTCGCCGCCGCCGTGCTCGCCGCCGCGACCGCGGTCGGAGCACCCGCCCACGCCGCCGCGCCCACTGTCGACCGCCAGCAGCGGTACGCCGCCGCTGCCGCCGAGTACGGCGTACCGACCGACGTGCTGCTCGGCGTCTCCTACCTGGAGTCCCGCTGGGACAGCAACGCCGGCACACCCAGCACCAGCGGCGGTTACGGCCCCATGCACCTGACCGACGCCCGACACGTGACCGCTCTGCCCGTGCGCGGCCACCACGGCACCGGCACCGAGGACCCGCGCGGCGACGACTCCCGTACCGCGCTGGCACCCGTGCCCCGGACGGCCGAGGACCCGGCGCCACCCGCCACCGCGTCGCAGACCGTGGATGCCGCCGCCGCGCTGACCGGCGCGACCCCCGACGCGCTGCGCACCGACGCCGACGTCAACATCCGGGGCGGGGCCGCGCTCCTGGCCTCGTACCAGCGGGAGTTGGGCGCCCCGGTCGGTGCCGGCACCGACCCGGCCACCTGGTACGGCGCGGTGGCCCGCTACGCCGGCGCGGACAGCGCGGACGCCGCGGCGGCCTTCGCCGACGAGGTCTTCACCACCATCGGCGCCGGCGCGTCGCGGGTGGCCGACGACGGCCAGCGGATCACGCTGCCGGCCCGCGCGCTCCGCCCGCAGCGCTCCGGGCCGGACCGGCTGGGTCTGCGCCGGCTCGACCGCCCGGACGGTCTGGAATGCCCCCGCACCATCTCCTGCGAGTGGATCCCGGCGCCCTACGCGGCGTTCGGCGACGGTGACTACGGCAACCACGACCTGTCCGACCGCCCCGCCCGGCAGAAGATCGAGTACATCGTCATCCACGACACCGAAGGGAGCTGGGCGACCACCCTGCGACTCGTCCAGGATCCGACGTACGTGAGCTGGCACTACACGCTGCGCTCGGTGGACGGGCACGTCGCCCAGCACGTCCGGACCAAGGATGTCGCCTGGCACGCCGGCAACTGGTACGTCAACGCCAAGGCGGTCGGGCTGGAGCACGAGGGCTTCGCGGCGCAGGGCACCTGGTACACCGAGGCGATGTACCGGACCTCGGCGAAGCTGGTCCGGCACCTCGCGCTGCGGCTGGGCGTCCCGCTGGACCGCCAGCACATCATCGGCCACGACAACGTGCCCGGCACCGTCGCCGCGAACGTCCGTGGAATGCACTGGGACACCGGCCCGTACTGGGACTGGACCCACTACTTCGAGCTGCTGCGCGCTCCTCGCCTGGACACCGGCACCCCGGCCACCGGCCTGGTCCGGATCGACCCGGACTTCGCCACCAACCAGCCGGCGTTCGTCGGCTGCGTCACCGTCGGCGTGCCGTGCGCGCCACGCGGCTCCTCGTCGGTGGTGCTGCGCTCCGCGCCGGCCGCGGACGCGCCGCTTGTGAACGACATCGCGCTCCGCCCCGACGGCACCCCGAACACCATGGAGGTGTCGGATCACGGCGCCCGCGCCTCCACCGGTCAGACGTACGCGCTGGCCGGCCGGCAGGGCGACTGGACGGCGATCTGGTATCTCGGGCAACGGGCCTGGTTCCACAACCCGGCGTCCAGGCCCACCGCCAGTTGGACCGCCGGTGTGGTGGCCACCCCGAAGCCCGGCCGGGCCACCATTCCGGTGTACGGGCGGGCCTACCCGGAACAGGCGGCCTATCCGGCCGGCGTGCCCTACCAGACGATCTCGCCACTGCAGTACACCCTGGCCGCCGGGCAGCGGTACGCCGTCGGCGCGGTGCTGCCGGGCGAGTACTACCGGGCCAGCACCGTCGACGGCTCCTCGCCCGGCGACTGGACGGTGATCCGCGGCAAGAACCGGTACGCGCAGATCCAGTTCGGCCACCGCATCATGTACGTCGACCTGGCCGACGTGCAGCTCCTGCCGTCCCCGGTGGGCGCACCCCGCTGACAACGACGACGGCCCCCGGTCGGTGACCGGGGGCCGTCGTGTCGAACGGTGTGGATCAGGGTCTGCGGAACCCGGCCACGGGCATGGTGTTGATGCTGGACACCTGCACCGGTTTACCGGCACGTGGTGCGTGCACCATCTGGTTGTTACCCAGATACAGCCCGACATGACTCAGGCCCGAATAGAAGAAGACCAGGTCACCGGCACGGGCCTCGGATCGCGCGACGGCCTTGCCCTCGTTCCACTGGTCTCCGGTGTGGTGGGTGAGGGAGATCCCGGCCGACTTGTAGGCGTACTGGGTCAGCCCCGAGCAGTCGAACGAGTTCGGGCCGACGGCGCCCCAGACGTACGGATCGCCGACCTGCTGGCAGGCGGTCTTGATCGCCTTCTGGGCGGCCACGGAAACCACACCGTTGATGGTCGGGCAGCCGGCGGTCTTGACCGTGGTCTTCGGCATCGATGCCTCGAGCTGCTTGATCTCGGCGTCGATCTGCTTCTTCTTGGCCGCCAGCTCGTTCTGCTGCTTGGTCTGGGTGACGATGAGGGCGTCCAGCTTCTGCTTCTCGCCGTCGTACTTGTCCCGCACGGCGATGACGCCCTCGACCTCCTTGCGCTCCTGCGCGGCCAGGCGGTCGAGAATGGTGAGCTGCTCGGTGAGCGTGTCCGGCTTGGCGCTGACCAACAGCGCGCCAATGTCGTGCGACGGGCCCGAGATGTAGTAGCGGGAGGCGAGATCGCCGACCCGGTTGAGCGCCAACTCGCTCTGCAACGCCAGCGGCTCGATCTTCTTCTGCAGGTTCACCGACTTCTGCCGGTTGACCTTCAGCTGCGCCCTGACCTTGTTGTACTGCTCGATAGTGGGCTCCAACTGCTCCCACTTCTTGTCGATCTGCGCCTCGATCTCGTCGACCGTCGGCGCGGCGTGCGCCGGGGCGGTAAGCAGGCCCGCGCCGACCACCGCGGCGGCGACCAGGACGAGCAGACGGTGACCAGCCCGGCGTAGACCACCCGGCCGAGCAGACGCAGACAGGTCGTGACGATGAGGGGGCATGGTTGCCACCGGCACCGACTCCTTTGCAACCGACCGCCGGGCGCCTCGCGTGAGGGAAGGGCCGAGGCAGACGACCCACAGCGGTCGGTGCCCCACATTAGGGAAGCGCGGGGCGGTAATCAAGGCGAGTGGAGTAACCGTCACTGTCGTGCAACCGCTTGCACACCAAGGGTATTGGCGGATCAACCAACGATTGCCGTCAATACATCATCAAGAGTGACCACACCGAGCGGGCGCCGGCCGTCGCTCACCAGCACCATGTGCCGCCGTTCGCGGCGCATGGCCAGCAGCAGGTCCGCCAGCGTACGCTCCGGCGGCACCACCGCCAGCGGCCGGTAGACCTGGGCCGGCACCGGCGACCGGCGACCCTGCCCGGCGTACCCCAGCACGTCCTTGACGTGCACGAAGCCGAGCACCCGACGGGTCGACCGCTGCACCACCGGGAACCGGGACCGTCCGGTCCGGGTCGCCAACACCTCCAGCGACGCCGGTGAGACGTCCTCGGCCACCGTCACCACCGTCGACCACGGCTGCAGGGCGTCCGCCGCCGTGCGGCTGTGCAGGGCCAGGGCGCCGGTGATCCGGACATGCTGCTCCTCGTCGAGCAACCCCTCGGTGCGCGCCTGCGAGACGAGCCCGGCCAACTCCTCGGCGGTGAACACCGTCTTGACCGCCTCGGACGCCTCGATCCGCCAGATCGCGAGCACCCGGCGCGCCGCCCACTTCATGGCCAGCAGCAGCGGCTTGGTGGCCACACAGAACGCCAGCATCGCCGGGCCGAGCCAGAGTGCGGAGACCTCCGGACCGGCGAGCGTGATGTTCTTCGGCACCATCTCACCGACGACCGTGTGCAGGAAGACCACCACGCCCAGGGCCAACACGAAGGCCACCGGGTGCACCGCGCGCTCGGGCAGGCCGGCCGCGTGGAACGGCGGCTCCAGCAGGTGCGCCAACGCCGGCTCGGCGATCGCGCCCAGGCCCAGCGAGCAGACCGTGATGCCGAGCTGCGCGCCAGCGATCATCAGCGGGATCTGGTTCATCGCCGACAACGCCCACCGGGCACGCTTCGACCCGGCGGCCAGCGGCTCGATCACCGTCCGGCGGGACGCGATGAGCGCGAACTCACTGCCCACGAAGAACCCGTTGCCGAGCAGCAGCAGGACGGTCACCAGCAGCTCAGTCATCGTCGTCCGGTTCCGCCGGGCGCAACACCCGGACCTGCTCGATCCGGTGCCGCTCCACCTCGACCACCGTGAACTCCCAGCCGTCCGCCTCGACCGTCTCGCCGGCCAGCGGGATGTGCCCGAGCTGGGCCATCAGGAAGCCGGCCAACGTCTCGTAGGGCCCCTCGGGCAGCCGGAAGCCGGTCTGCTCGGCCACCTCGTCGGAGCGGAGCACCCCGTCGACGAGCACGGTGCGCTCACCGCCCGGCACGGTCAACTCGACCGGGTCGGCGTCGTCCACACTCGCCGGGTCGAACTCGTCGGCGATCTCCCCGACCAGCTCCTCGACGAGGTCCTCGATCGTCACCACGCCGTCCGTGCCGCCGTACTCGTCGACCACGATGGCCAGGTCGGCACCGGCCGCCTTCAACGCGGCCAGCACGCCGTCCAGGTTGAGGCTCTCCGGCACGTACACCGGCTCCCGGGCCACCGAGCCGACAATCGTCGACGCCCGGTCGGCGAGCGGCACGCCCAGCGCGTCGGGCACCCCGGCCACACCGGTCACCAGGTCCAGGGTCTCCTCGTACACCGGGAACCGGGTCCGCCCGGTCTGCCGGGACTGTTCGAGCAGTTCGGCAACGGTGGCCGTGGCGCGCAGCGCGACCACGTCCACCCGGGGGGTCATCGCCTCGGCGGCCCGCTTGTCGCCGAAGCGGATGGTCCGGCGCAGCAGCATCGCGGTGTCGGTCGGCAGCGCGCCGGCCCTAGCCGAGATGGCCGCCAGCAGACCCAGCTCCTCCGGCGAGCGCGCACTGGCCAGCTCCTCCTGCGGCTCGACACCGAGCGCCCGGACCAGCCGGTTCGCGGAGCCGTTCAACCCCCGGATCAGCCAGCCGAACGTGCGGGAGAAGGTGTGCATCGGACCGGCCGTGGCCAGCGCCGCCGGCATGGGCCGGGCCAGCGCCGCGTTCTTCGGCACCAACTCACCGAAGAGCATGGAGAGCAGCGTGGCCAGGGCCAATGCCAGGAACGGGGTGAACCGCTCGGTGCTCTCCCCGGCCACCGGCCGCAGCAGCGGGGTGAAGAGCCGCGCCAGGGCCGGCTCGGCCAGGTAGCCGGTGAGCAGAGCGGTGATGGTGATGCCGAGCTGCGCTCCGGAGAGCTGGAAGGAGAGGTCGCGCAGCGCCGCGCGTACCGTCAGGGCGGCCTGGTCGCCGGCGGCGGCCCGCCTGTCGATCTCCGCACGGTCGACCGTGACCAGGGCGAACTCGGCCGCCACGAAGAACGCGTTGCCCGCGGTCAGCGCAGCGAAACCGACCAGGGGCAACAGCGTCATCAAGAGCAGGCCGTCGATGTCGCCTCACCTCGGCGAGATTCTTGCACGGGCTGCCCCGCGGCCACGGGCACGCCCCCGGGCGGGGTGGTGGAACGGAGTTAGCGTGGAAGGCGTGGATGCACTGACGCTTGCCGATGAACTGGCCCTGCTGGCCCACGACGACGCGGGCACCGACCGGCTCGGCTGGCCCGGCCTGGACCACGGTCTGGCCGGCGCCCTGCTCCTCGACCTGGCCGTCGCCGGCCGGGTCGAGCTGGTCGACGACCGGCTGGTGGTCACCGACCCGGCCCCGGTGGGCCGGCCGCTGCTGGACGACGCCCTGGCGCGGATCGCCGGAGAGCGCAAGCTTCGCAAACCCCAGGACTGGGTGACCCGGCTCGCGAAGGACCTGCCGAGGCGAGTGCTGGACGGGCTGGTCGCCGCCGGTGTGCTGCGCCGCGAGTCCGACCGGGTGTTCTGGGTGGTCCCGCGTACCCGCTATCCCTCGCCGACCGGCACGGAGCCGGCGGTGGAGACCGAGGCCCGGCAGCGGATGTGGGCCGCGATCGTCGGCGACGGCCCGGTGCCGCCGCGGACCGCCGCGCTGCTCGGTCTCACCCGCGCCGTCCGGCTGCACCGCACGCTCTTCGGCGACCTGCCCCGGCAGCGAGTGGAGCGCCGGCTCGACGAGATCGGCGCGGGCGACTGGGGGTCGGCCGCCACCCGCCGGGCGATCGAGCAGACCCAGGCCGCCCTCCTGACAGCCACCACGGCCGCCACCGCCGCCGCGATCGCGGGAGCCACCGCCGCCGGGGCCTGACCACGTGACGACGGCGGTGGCACCCAGGAGGTGCCACCGCCGTCAGGATCCTTCGGGGTACGCGCGCCTCAGCCGCCGACCGGCGCCGTCTCCTTGCCGCCCTGTGGCTGCTCCGGCTTGACCGAACGGAGCAGCACGCTCGCCACGTCGATGACCTCGACCTGCTCGCCGGCGCCCTTGCCGTTGACCCCGTCGTTGAGCATCGTCGAGCAGAACGGGCAGCCGACCGCGACGGTCTTCGCCCCGGTGGCCATGGCCTCTTCGACCCGGTCCACGTTGATCCGCTTGCCGATCTTCTCTTCCATCCACATCCGGGCGCCGCCCGCGCCGCAGCAGAAGGAACGCTCGCTGTTGCGCGGCATCTCGGTCAGCTCGCCGGCGATGGCGTCACCGAGAACCTCCCGGGGGGCCGCGAAGATCCGGTTATGCCGGCCGAGGTAGCAGGGGTCGTGGTAGGTGACGCCGCCGTCGACCGGCTGCACCGGCGTGAGCTTGCCGGTGGCGACGAGGTGCGCGAGCAGTTGGGTGTGGTGGACCACCTCGAACTCGCCGCCGAGCTGGCCGTACTCGTTACCCAGGGTGTTGAAGCAGTGCGGGCAGGTCGCCACGATCTTGCGCTTGGCCTTCTCGCGGCCCTCGAACGCCTCGTTCAGCGTCTCCACGTTCTGCTGGGCGAGCATCTGGAAGACGAACTCGTTGCCGATCCGCCGCGCCGGGTCGCCCGAGCAGGTTTCGCCCTCGCCCAGGATCGCGAACGACACGCCCGCCTCGTTGAGCAGCGTGGCCACCGCGCGGGTGGTCTTCTTGGCCCGGTCCTCGAACGCACCGGCACAGCCGACCCAGAACAGGTACTCGAAGTCGTCCACCTCGCCGACCCGGGGCACCTCGAAGTCGAGGCCCTTCGTCCAGTCCTCGCGGGTGTTCTGCGGCGCGCCCCACGGGTTGCCCTTGTTCTCCAGGTTGCGCAGCATGACGCCGGCCTCGGAGGGGAAGCTCGACTCGATGAGCACCTGGTAGCGGCGCATGTCGACGATGTGGTCCACGTGCTCGATGTCCACCGGGCACTGCTCGACGCAGGCGCCGCAGGTGGTGCAGGACCAGAGCACGTCCGGGTCGATGACCCCGCCCTCCTCGGCGGTGCCGATCAACGGCTTGTCGGCCTCGGCGAGGGCCAGCACGTCCAGGTGCGCGAGCTGCGCCTGGGTGGCCTTCTCCTCGCCGGTCAGGTCCTTGCCGCCGCCGGCCAGCAGGTAGGGCGCCTTGGCGTACGCGTGGTCGCGCAGGCTCAGGATGAGCAGCTTGGGCGACAGCGGCTTGCCGGTGTTCCAGGCCGGGCACTGCGACTGGCAGCGACCGCACTCGGTGCAGGTGCTGAAGTCCAGTAGGCCCTTCCAGCTGAACTGCTCGACCTGGGCGACGCCGAACTGGTCCTTCTCCGGGTCTGCCTCCTCGAAGTCGAGCGGCTTGCCCTGGCTCGTCATGGGGCGCAGCGCGCCGAGGCCGGAGCCGGCCGGCTTGGCCGGCTCGCGCTTGAAGAAGATGTTGGGGAACGCCAGGAAGCGGTGCCAGGCGACACCCATCGTGACGTTCAGGGAGATGACGATCAGCCAGGTCATCGAAATGATGATCTTGATGGCTGCGGCGACGCTGACCCCGTCCGCCCAGTCGGGCAGCACCGCACCGACCGCGTGACTGACCGGGGTGGCCCAGAACGGGAACTCGAAGTGGTCCGTGGCGACCTTGAATCCCCGGATCACGAACCCGAAGATCAGGACCAGCAGCACGATCCACTCGACGAAGTAGCCCTGCCACATGGTCGAGCCGGTGAACCGGGACCGCCCGCCCGGCCGGGTCGGCCGGTTGCGCAGCCGGATCGCCATCAGCACCACGATGCCGACCAGGCCCAGCACCCCGATGATCTCGGTGACCAGGCCGAAGATCGTCCAGTGCCCGATGACCGGCAGGCCACCGTCCGTGGTGACCACCTCGAAGTACGCCTCGAGCACCAGCAGCGACAGCACGACGAAGCCGACCATCACGAACCAGTGCGCGGCGCCCACCACGCCCCACTTGAGCATCCGGGTGTGGCCGGCGGTCTCCACGAGCATGGTCCTGGCGCGAGCGACCTTGTCGGTGAACCGTTCCGGTGCGGGCTGCCCGAGCCGGATGACTGCCACCATCTTCAGGACCGCACGCACCGCAAGCCACACCGCCACGGCGGTGATGGCGGCCGCGAGGATCGTGGTGACGATCTGGACGCTGCCCATCGAGTTGGCCTCCCCGGTCTGCTGCCTGATGACCTCGCTTTGCTCGGTCATGCAGTGCAGCCTACGCGAAGGTTACCCAGCGGTAACGTGAGTCATCTCGCAGTAGGCCGCGCTGCCTGCGGACACCATAGGGGGCCCCATCCGATCCTGCCGGGCAGGGGCACGGTGGGGTGACGCGGAACCGCCGACGCGACGGCCCCGAAGCCGGCTCAGCGCCAGCGGGAGAGCAGCCCCAGCGATGCGACCATCGCGCCGAAGCCGACCGCGAGGTTCCAGTAACCCCACGCCGCGACCGGGTACTCCTGCTCCGACAGGTAATAGAGCACCAGCCAGCCGATTCCGACGACGATCAAGGCGACCGCGGTGGCCGGCAACCACACCGGGCTAGGCTTGCGCGTCGACGCCGCCGTCGTCGGACGGACGTCCGTCGGCGGGGTGTACACCTTCTTCTTGCGGACCTGAGACTTGGGCACGACGCTCTCCAGAGGGGTGACGACCTCGTCCGGCCTGACAACCGGGCGCGGGGGCGACGGTCCATGGCCAATAATGTTCGACAGCTAGCGTAGTCCCGATTGCCCGTCCGGACCATGAATGGGGTCAGGCCGGTGCACGGAGTGACCGAAAAAGGCGGGACTGTTCGCATCACCGGCCCAGCCGGCGCGGACCGATCCCCGACACGCGGAAGGAACGCTCGGTGGAGTACACATCCGGCGCAACCTCCTGGCAGAAGGTCCTCCGACGGGCCGCCGCCGGGCTGCTGCCCCGGCGACCGCGTCAACGCCGACCGGGCTGGTCGATCGGGGTGCCCCTGATCGCCGCCGCGGCGGGGCTGCTCTTCACCACCACCGCGACCACCGCTGGCGGCACCGCGCTGCGTGAGGACCGACGGCCGCAGCTCAACCAGCTCATCGAGGACCGGCGCGAGCAGGTGGCGGCGAGCGAACGCCGGGCCGCCACCCTGCGCGACGAGGTCCAACAACGGACCAACACGCTGGCCGGCTCGGACGCCCCGATCAAGGATCAGCAGGATCGCGCCCAGGGCAGCCTCCAGGCCGCCGGGTTCACTGCCCTCGGCGGGACCGGGGTCACGGTCGAGCTGAACGACGCGCCGCAGCTCGACCAGACCCAGTCGGACGCCGACAACGACGACCTGGTGGTGCACCAGGCGGATGTGCAGGCAGTGGTCAACGCGCTCTGGGCCGGCGGAGCGGAGGCCGTATCAATCATGAACGTCCGCGTGCTCGCAACCAGCGCGGTACGCTGCGTCGGTAACACCCTGCTGCTCCACGGCCGGGTGTACTCCCCACCGTTCAAGATCGTAGCGATCGGCGACCCCGCTGCCCTTCAGCAGGCACTCGCCAGCTCCCAGGGAGTCCAGTGGTTCAAGGACGCGGTCGACGACTACCAGCTCGGCTACAAGGAGACGGCAGGCACGGTGCGAGTCCCCGCATTCGAGGACTCGACAGCCCTCCGCTCGGCCACGGTGCCTAAATGAGCGCGCCGGACGAGCGTCGCGACGGGCGGCACCGGAACCAGACCGACGATCCGACCGCGTTCCTGCCCAAGGTCGACCGGCCCGAGCCGGCCCCGGACCGGCCGACCACGTCCGGCAACTGGCCCGAGCCGACGCTGCCCGCCCGGCCCGGTGCCCCGCGCCCGCCGACCACGCCTGAGCCTTCCCGCCCGACCGATCCGACCCCCGGCCCGCGAGGTGTCGACGCACCCCCGCCGTGGCCAGGCAGCGCCGCGCCCCGACCGAGCCCGCACGCGGGGTCCGACGGTCCACCGGCGGCCGGCCGGCCGGCCGCGACCAACCCGGGCCCGGTACGACCCGCTGCCCCGGTCGACGCCCCGACCCCACCTGTTGCCGACGCACCGACCGCGCTCATCCCCCAGATCGCCGCCCGGCCCCCGCGCCCGACCGGCTCCCCGGCCGCTCCGTCCGCGCCCGGCCCGGATGCCCCCTCCTCCGCCGGGCCGACCGGTGTCCCGCCGACCGGGCCGACCGGTGTCCCGCCGACGGGGCCAACCGGTGTCCCGCCGACCGGGCCGACCGGTCTTCCGCCCACCGCGCCGGGCCGTGTCCCGCCCACCGCGCCGGGCCGTGCTCCCGCCGCCGGGCCGGAGCGTGGCGCCGACCCGGCCGCCACCGCGTTGATTCCCGTCGTGCCCGGCACCCCCGCCACCCGCCCACCGACAATGGACTCGACAGCGCTGATGGGTGCCGTCCCCCGCACCGGAGGCCCCCAGGAGCCGACCGGCGGCGGCGACAACCCCGGCGAGCCGCCCCGGCCCCGGCGCGGCGAGCGGGTGGTCCAACTCCGGCCGCACCAGACCGGCGAGGGCTACAAGAGCGTCTACTCCGAACTCACCCGCCCGTCGCTCGGCTCCCGAATCCGCACCGGCGTCCGTGTCACAGGCGAAATCCTGATCACCTTCGGTCTGGTGGTGCTGCTCTTCGCCGGCTACGAGGTGTGGGGCAAGTCGGCCATCGTCGACGCCCACCAGAACGACCTCACCAATGAGCTGGAGCAGCAGTGGGGCCCGGCCGACGACCCGACGGTCGCTCCGTCGGCCGGCCCGAGCGTCAAACCGTCGCCCCCGGTACGCGGCAAGCCGCTCGCCGGCCTCTACATCCCGAAGATCGACAAGAACCTGGTGGTGGTCGAGGGCGTCACCCAGGAGGACATCCGCTACGCCCCGGGCCACTACCCGACAAGCGCGATGCCCGGCCAGGTGGGCAACTTCTCCGTCGCCGGGCACCGTAACCGGGCCACCTTCTGGCGGTTGGACGAGTTGAGCGAGGGCGACGCCATCGTGGTCGAGAGCAAGACCGACTGGTACGTCTACCTGGTGTCGCAGTCGCGGATCGTCCGACCCACCCAGGTCGAGGTGGTGGCGCCGGTGCCCGGCGAGCCGGACAAGAAACCGACCAAGCGGATGCTCACCCTGACCACCTGCAACCCCAAGTGGGACAACTACCAGCGGCTGATCATCCACGCCGAGCTGGACCGCACCCAACCCAAGTCGGCGGGCCGCCCGGCGGAGCTGGGGGGCTGACCCGATGTACGCGTTCATCTGGCGCAAACTGCCCTTCGGCGTGGCCGGAAAGCTGATCGGCTCGGTACTGCTGGTGGCCGCCACGGTGGCCCTGCTCTGGTATGTCGCCTTCCCCTGGGCCGAGCCCCTGCTGCCCTTCGACGACGTACAGGTCGAGTCCCCCGCGGACTCGGGCGACGTCGGCCCGGCGACCGGCGACGCCCCGGCCGGCGACGAACACGACCTGCCGTACGACACCGACCAGAACAACCCCGCGCCGCCCTCCCCGAGCAGGTGACCATGCGCATCCTGGTGATCGACAACTACGACTCGTTCGTCTTCAACCTCGTGCAATACCTGGGCCAGCTCGGCGTGACCTGCGAGGTCCGCCGCAACGACGAGATCGACGTCGCCGAGGTGGGCAGGGTGGGCGCGGCCGGCATCCTGCTCTCCCCGGGGCCGGGCAGCCCCGACCGGGCCGGCATCTGCCTGGACGTCATCCGGCAGTACGCGGGCGAGCTGCCGATCTTCGGCGTCTGCCTCGGTCACCAGGCGATCGGCGAGGCGTTCGGGGCGACCGTGACGCGCGCACCCGAGCTGCTGCACGGCAAGACCTCCGAGGTACGGCACCAGTCGGTGGGCGTACTCGCCGGCCTGCCCGACCCGTTCACCGCCACCCGGTACCACTCCCTCGCCGTGCTGCCCGACACGCTCCCGGACGAGCTGGAGGTCACCGGCTGGACCGGCTCCGGCGTGGTGATGGCGATGCGGCACCGGACCCTTCCCATCGAGGGCGTCCAGTTCCACCCGGAGTCGGTGCTCACCGAGGGCGGCCACCTGATGCTCGCCAACTGGCTGGCCGGCTGCGGTCACCGGGAGGCGTTGGAGCGCGCGCCAGCACTGGCCGCCGAGGTCGACGCCCGCCGCCGGTCGGCCTTCGCCACCACCTGAGGCCCCGCTCGATCAGCGGGCCCACGACGGCACGCTGGTCGGATCAGCCGTTCAGCGCGTTCCGCACCGCCGGATCCGCAGGCGAGCGGACCGCTGGCGGGCGACCAAGGACCGCGTCCCACGCCGCCTTGCCGCTGGCGAAGTAGTCCCGGACCGACTTCTCGGCGAGCAGCAACGGGCCGCACTCGTCGCACCGTGCGGTGACCCCGTCGACGTCGAGGCCGAGATGCCGGCACAGCGTCACCGCCCGGGACAGGTGGAAGGACTGGGTCACGATCAGGGCCCGCTCGACGCCGTACACCTCACGCGCCCGGGCGCAACTGTCGTACGTGTCCAGGCCGAACGGGTCGGCCACCACGCGACGCGCGTCGACACCGAGTTCGGTGAGATACGCCGTCATCACCGCGGGCTCGTCTCCCGACGTGCCACCCCCGTCGCCCGACACGAGCACGACCCTGGCCCGCCCGCTGGTCACCAACTCGGCGGCGGTCTCCAGGCGGCCGGCGAGCCGTTCACCGGGCCGTCGCCGATCGGGCGCCACGGCGGTACCGAGGACGATCACCACGTCGGCGGCTGGCGCGTCGGCCTCGGCGTACACGTGGTCGCGGGCGGCGAGCGTCGTCCACAGCCACGGGAGACTGGCGAGCAGCAGCGCGGCGACCCCCAGGAGGGCCACGCGTCTGCGGCGTCGAGGACGTCGACTCACCACCGAAGCGACGCCGGACACGTCGGCGTCACCCGGGCCGGCCACCGGCCGGCCCGGGACTTCGGACACGCCTAGGGCCTGTGTCAAAGCCCCCGGTCGAGCCGAGGTGGAGTCCAGGCGGCGGCCCGGCAAGGCCCTAGTCCTCGGGGAGGCGGCTCGGCGGGGGCGGGAACGGCAGGCCGACGCCGCCGCCGCCGCCGGGCGTGGTCGGCGTGACCGACGGCGTGCTGGTCGGCGTGCCGGACGGCGGCGGGGTGACGACCTTCTCCGGGACACCGATCTCGAGGGTCACGGTCTTGTCCTTGGCCAGTGAGGTGCCCGCGTTCGGACTCTGCTTCTGGACCCGACCGACCTGGTCCGCCGACACCTCGTCACCATCGCGGAACTCGACGTTGTAACCCGCCTCGCGAAGCTCCTGGGCGGCCTCGTCCTTCGTGGAATTGATGACATTCGGCACCTTGCCGACGTTGCCCTTGGAGACGTCGACGATCACCGTGCTGTCCTGCGGGACGGTGGTCCCCGACGGGGGGTTCAACTTGAGCACGGTGCCCTTCGTCGCCGGGTTGTCCACCTGCTTGTCCTGGACTTTCAGCCCCTGGCCCTCGAGCTGGGACTTGACGAGCTCGTACTGGGAGTTGACCAGATTCGGGGGGATCTTCACGTCGGGCTTGCCGTCGCAGAGCTGGATGGTCACCGTCGCGGACTGCTTCAGCTTGGTGTTCGGCGGCGGATTCTGCTTGGCGACCGTGTTCTTCGTGCAGTTGTTGTCCAGGACCGGTTCACCCAGCTTCGGCTGAAGGTTGACGGCCTGGATCTCGGTGAACGCGACCGCCTGGCTCTTGCCGACGAGGTTCGGCACCGCCTTGTTGGCCTTCTCCTGCTGCTGGTTCCAGAGCAGGGCAGCGACGAGGGCGACAACCGCCAGCACGCCGACCGCGCTGAACGTCGCGATCAGCCAGGAGGACGCCTTGCGTTGGCGCGGATCGCCCACCCGGGCCATCTGCCCGGTCTGCGACCCAGCGGCGGGAGCCGGGTAACCGCCCCGGCCGCCGGCCGGGGCCATCGCCACCGTCTCCGCCTCGCGCAGCACCGGGGTGGCCAACACGGGCCGGCCGGCGGCGGCGCGGAGCAGGTCGGCACGCATCTCGCCGGCGCTCTGGTAGCGGTTGAGCGGGTTCTTCGACAGCGCCTTCAACACGATCGCGTCGACCGCCGGGGTGACGTCCGGGTTGATGTCGCTCGGCGTCGGCGGCGTCTCCCGTACGTGCTGGTAGGCGACGCTCACCGGGCTGTCGCCGACGAACGGCGGGTGCCCGCAGACCAGCTCGAAGAGCACGCAGCCGGCGGCGTACACATCGGAGCGGGCGTCGACGGCCTCGCCGCGCGCCTGCTCCGGGGACAGGTACTGCGCCGTGCCGATCACCGCGCTGGTCTGCGTCATGGTGGTCGCGCCGCTGGCCAACGCGCGGGCGATACCGAAGTCCATCACCTTGACCTGGCCGGTCTGGGTGAGCATCACGTTGCCGGGCTTGATGTCCCGGTGGATGATGCCGTGCCGGTGGCTGAACTCCAGCGCGGCGCACATGTCGGCGCAGATCTCCAACGCCCGGCGCGGCTGCAGCCGACCCTCGGCGCCGAGGACCTCCTTCAACGTCCGACCGTTGACGAACTCCATCACGATGAACGGCAGTGTCTCGCCGGTCGGCGCGGTCTCCTCGCCGGTGTCGTAGACCGCCACGATGGCCGGGTGGTTGAGCGAGGCGGCGTTCTGTGCCTCCCGGCGGAACCGCATCTGGAACGTCGCGTCCCGGGCCAGGTCGGTCCGAAGCATCTTGATCGCGACATCCCGACCGAGCCGGAGATCGCGACCGCGGTGCACCTCGGCCATGCCGCCGTAGCCGAGCAGCTCGCCGACCTGGTACCTGCCACCGAGCAGGCGGGCCTGCGCTGTCATCGCGTCTGTCGTCCTTCGCTCGTCGTCGTCCCGCCGTCGCCCGGCTGGAGTCGTATCTCCCGACGGTACGACGTCTGGGTCGGATCGTCGCGTCCGTCGAGTCGCAGCGCGCCGGCCGGCGTGGTGCCCGCACTCGTCCCGACGGGTTCACCGGCCTGCGACTGCTTCAGGTTGTAGGAAATCACGCCGGAACAGAGCAGGACCAGCACGGCCAGCAAGATGGCGAGGAGCACCAGGCCAGGCCGGGACCGCCGGGGCTCGGGGGACGGCGCCGACGGAACGGCCTGCCGGGCGTACGCCGCCGGTTGCTGCTGTCGGGGCGGTGCCGACGGCACCGCCGCGGCACCGCGCGGGTACCCGTTCGGTGCGGCCGGCGGCCGGGCGGACGGGACGGACGGCGCGACGGCGGTGGGGCGCGGCTGCTGCGCCGGCGCGACGGTTGTCGGCCGCGGCCCGGCGGCCGGGGGACGGGCCGCCGGCGGACGGGCAGCCGGCGGGCGCATCTGATGCGCCTGCGGCACCTGGGCCCGACCGGGCGCGGCCGGTGAGGCCGGCGCCGCGGAGACCGGCCCGGGGTTACCACCGGCCCTGGCCTGCTGGGAGAGCGCGGCCTTGAGTTGGCGGGCGACCCCGGCGAGAGCGGCGGCGCTCGGCCAGCGGGCGGCCGGGTCCTTGGCCAACGCCCGTTCCACCACCGAGCGGACCTGCGGGGGGATGTCGGCGGGCAGCGGCCGGGGCGTCTCCCGCACGTGCCGCATCGCGATGTCGAGCGGGTTGTCGCCCTCGAACGGACGCCGCCCGGCAAGACACTGGTAGGCGACCACGCCGAGCGCGTACACATCCGACGCAGGGGTGGCCACGCCGCCGGTGGCCTGCTCGGGTGAGATGTACGAGGCGGTGCCGAGCACCGAACCAGCGGCGGTGAGCTGGCCGACCAGGTCGGAGCGGGCGATGCCGAAGTCGGTGAGCACGAGCGTGCCATTGGGCCGGACCAGCAGGTTGCCCGGCTTCACGTCGCGGTGCACGATGCCCTTCTCGTGCGCCGCGTGCAACGCGTCCGCGGCCTGCGCGACGAGGGCCATCGTCCGGGCCGGGGTGAGTCGGCCGACCCGGCTCAGCGTGGACGACAGAGCGTCGCCCTCGATGTATTCCATGACCAGGAACGCGATCTGCTGATCGTTGCCGAAGTCGTAGACGTCCACCACGCCCGGGTGGTTGATCGTGGCCATGGTGCGGGCCTCGCCACGGAACCGCTCGCCGAAGTCCGGGTCGTCGAGCAGGGCGGGGAGCAGGCTCTTGACCGCGACCGTCCGACCGAGCACCTGGTCGGTGCCGCGCCAGACGTCGCCCATGCCGCCGCTGGCGATCCGCTCGTCGAGACGGTAGCGGTTGCCGAGCTGGACGCCGGGGCTGAGCATGTCAGCGCCCCCCGGGTTCGGCGATCGCGGCCCGCATGATCTGGCCGGCGATCCGGGCCGCCTCGCCGCTGCCGCCGGGACCGGCCTGTTCGAGCATCACGCAGACCGCGGAGATCGGGGTGCCGTTCTTGTCCATGACGAAGCCGATGAACCAGCCGTGGTCGGGCCGGTCCGGCGCGGACTGCGCGGTGCCGGTCTTGCCGCCGACCGTGTAACCGCTGATCGCGGCCTTCCGGCCGGTGCCGTTCTGGACGACGCTGACCATCATCTCGCGCAGGTCGGCGGCGACCTGCGGCTCGACGGGCTGACGCAGCTCCCGCGGCTTCGCGGTGTCGTAGCTGGTGGTCCGGTCCGGGGCGAGCAGCTGCTGCACCAGGTAGGGACGCATCTGGCTGCCGTTGTTGGCGATCGCGCTGGCGATCATGGCGCCTTCGAGCGGGGTCATCCGGACGTTGTTCTGACCGATCGAGGACTGGGCCAGTGCGGCCTGGTCGGTGCTGCCGTCCGGGTTCTGGATGTCCCCGGTCCGGCTTGCCGCCGTGGGCAGACCGTCCTCGCCAAGGTGACCGACGGTGAGGTCCTCCTGCTCGAAACCGAACTGCCGGGCCTTCTCCTTGAGAGTGTCGGCGCCGAGCCGCACGCCGAGCTGCGCGAAGCCGGTGTTGCACGACTCGGTGACCGCGTCCAGCAGGGTGACCTTCGCCTGCGGGCAGATCGACGGATCGGCGTTGCGGATCGGGGTGCCGGAGGTGGGCGGCGTGTAGCTGGGGCTGGCCGGGATCTGGGTGCTCTTGCTGACGCCGTTCTCCAGCGCCGCCGCGGCGACCACGATCTTGAACGTGGAGCCCGGCGGCAGCGTCTCGGCCAGCGCCCGGTTCTTCAGAGGGCCCGCCGGGTCCTGATCCAGCTTCTTGAACCCCGCGACCGCCACCTTGTCGTCATGGCTGGCCAGCGGGTTCGGGTCGAAGCTGGGCATGGAGACAAGCGCCTGCACCGCCCCGGTACGCGGGTCGATCGCGATGGCCGCGCCCCGCTTCGCCCCCACCTGGTTGTTGCGTAGCTGGTTGTACGCCGTGTCCTGGGCCTTCTTCGAGAGGCTGAGCAGCACGTTGCCGCCACCGCTCTCGTCGCCGGTGAACATGTCCTTGATCCGGTCGCCGATCAGCTGGTCGCTGGTGCCGGCCAGGAAGTCGTTCTCCACCTGCTCGATGCCCTTGTCGGCCAGGCTGACCGGCTTGTAGCCGAGCACGTGGGCGTACTCCGCGCCGCCCGGGTAGGTGCGCTGGAACTTGAGCTTGCCGGTGGTCTCCTTGCTGGTGGCCAGGGCCGTGCCGCCAGCCTCGATGTTGCCGCGCTTGCGCTTGTAGTCGGCCACCTGGACGCGGCCGTTGTAGTCGCTGGTGCGGTACTCGTCGGCCTTCTGGAACTGCACCCAGTTGAGGTTGGCGAAGAGCAGGCCGAACAGGACCATGACGACGACGCCGACGCGGCGCAGTGGTGCGTTCACGGCTTGATCACCTCCGTGGGAGCACCGTGCAGCTGCTCCGGGGCACCACCGGTGGGTCGGGCGGCCTTGCTGGCGCTCCCGCCGACCGGCCGGCGGGCGCCGTCGGAGACCCGCAACAGCACCGCGATGAGCAACCAGTTGGCCATCAACGACGAGCCACCGGCGGACAGGAACGGGGTGGTCTGACCGGTCAACGGAATGAGCTTGCTGATCCCGCCGACGATCACGAAGACCTGGAGGCCGAGAGTGAACGCCAGACCGCCGGCGAGGAGCTTGCCGAACGAGTCCCGGACCGCGAGCGCGGCCCGCAGCCCACGCTCCACGATCAACAGGTAGACGACAAGCAGGGCGGAGAGACCGAAGAGGCCGAGCTCCTCGCCCATGCCGGCGAAGATGAAGTCGTTCTGCACCTCGGGCAGGATGTCCGGCTGACCGCCACCCGGCCCGGCGCCGAAGAGCCCGCCCGTGCCCAGGGCGAGCAGGCCCTGGACGAGCTGGTAGCCCTTGTCGGTCGGGTCGGCGAACGGGTCGAGCCAGATCTCCGCCCGGACGTAGAAGTTGGCGAACGGGCCGCCGACCGTCGAGCCGAGGACGTAGGCGAGGTACGCCCCGCCGAAGAAGAGGACGAGACCGATCAGCAGCCAGCTGACCCGTTCGGTGGCGATGTAGAGCGTCACCACGAACATGCCGAAGTACAGCAGCGACGTGCCCAGGTCCTTCTCGAACACGAGCACCAGGAGGCTGACCAGCCAGACGCCGACCACCGGGCCGAGGTCGCGCCCGCGCGGGAAGTCGATGCCGAGGAAACGTCGGCTCGCCAGCGAGAGCACCTCGCGCTTACGGACCAGGTAGTAGGCGAAGAAGACCAGCAGCGCCAGCTTGGCGAACTCACCCGGCTGGATGGAGAAGCTGCCGAGATCGATCCACAGCTTCGCGCCGTTTCTCTCGGAGATGCTCGCCGGCAGCACCGCCGGGAGCATCACCAGCACGATGCCGGCCAACCCCAGGGTGTACGCGTATCGCGAGATCGACCGGTGGTCGCGCATGATGGCGAGCAGGCTGGCGGCGAGGATCACCGCACCGAGCGTCCAGGCCAACTGGCGCCCGCCCTGCCCGGCGAAGATGGCCAGGCTCTCCCGCTCGGCCACCGGGGCGTCGCCCAGGTCGATCCGGCGGAGGAAGCCCACCCCGAGCCCGTTGAGCAGGGCCACCGCCGGCAACAGCGCCGGATCGGCGAACGGGGCGAGGAATCGGATGATCAGGTGCAGACCGAGGAAGACCGCGCCGAGCGCGGCGGCGGGCATCCAGAAGTCCGGGGTGACGGTGTCGAGCAGGTTCGCCTCGACGGTCGCCCCGTACGCGGCCACCAACGCCATGGCGAGCAGCAGAAGGGACAGCTCGGCGTTGCGGCGCGACCGCGCCAGGCGTACGCCGGACTGCTCGCCCGCGGTGGCGGGCGAGGGTGCCGGTGTGGCCGCTACGGTCACAGGTGGAATCCTCGGGATCTCAGCCGACGCTCACTCAGGAGATCGGCAGGCGGCCGGGTCGAGCGCCGGCGTGGCCGAGTCGGAGGGCGTGTTGTCGGGCGTGGTGGACGAACCGGTCGCACCGACAGCGGCGGTGTTACCGACGGTCGGGCTCGCGCCGACAACCCCGTTGGAGGTCGGCGACGCGATGATGCTCGGGCTGCCGTTCGGGCTCGGCGAGGGATCGGCGGGTGTCGGCGTGCCGCTCGTCGGTGTGGTCGGATCGAGCGGGCAGAGCGGCTTCAGGTTGGGGTTGCTCGGGGTGTCGCTTGTCAGCTCGGCGAGCTGGCGTTCGGCGTCCGGCTCGCTCTTGGCCCGGATGCCGACCCGGACGGTGTCCTGCGCCGCGACCGTGAGGTCGTCGAGCCGGGTGCCGCTGCGGCGGTGCACGGTGGAGAGGTCCATCCCGGCGATCTCACCCTGGACGCCACGGAAGACGGCGACCTGGCCCTCCTCGGTGGCTCCCACGTAGTACTGCCGCTGCGTGTACGTCCAGCCCCCGAAGGCGCCGCCACCGACGATCACCAGTAGGGCCGCCGCCATGGCGACGGTCCGCACCGGGCGGCGCTTCGGCCGGTCCGGTTCGTCGTCCGAGGCCGCTGGCTCCTCGGGCACGGCCGGCCGCGGCGCGGCGAGCGCCGAGGCTCGGGCGGCCGGAGTCGAGTTGTCCGCGGAGGTCGCCATCCCCCGGTCGCGGGCGGCGGCACCGCCGACGATCGGGCTCGCCTCGACGATGTCCTGGTCCGTGGCATCGGCGATGATCACGGTGATGTTGTCCGGTCCGCCGCCGCGCAGCGCGAGCTGCACCAGCCGCTCGACGCACTGCTGCGGGTCGGTGTATTCCCGCAGGGTCTCACCGATGGTCTCGGCGCTGACCACACCCGACAGGCCGTCGCTGCAGATCAGGTACCGGTCGCCGGGCAGCACCTGGCGCACCGAGTATTCCGGGTCGATGTCCCGGCCGTCGAGGGCCCGGGTGAGCAGCGACCGCTGCGGGTGGCTGCTCGCCTCCTCGGCGCTGATCCGACCCTCGTCGACGAGCATCTGGACGTACGTGTCGTCCTTGGTGATCTGCGCGAAGTCGCCGTTGCGGAGCAGGTAGGCCCGCGAGTCGCCGATGTGGACCATCCCCAGCTTGCTGCCGGTGAAGAGGGTCGCCGTCAGCGTGGTGCCCATCCCCTCCAACTGCGGGTTGGCGTCCACCGTGTCGCGGAGTTGTTGGTTGGCGGTGCCCACGGCCGAACGCAACGCGTCGACGAGAGCGTCCCCTGGGACGTCCTCGTCGAGCGGCGCCATGGCACCGATGACGATGTTGCTGGCGACGTCACCGGCGGCCATGCCGCCCATGCCGTCGGCAACGGCGAGTAGCCGCGGCCCGGCGTAGACGGAGTCTTGATTACCGTCTCGGATCAGACCGCGGTCGCTGTGGGCCGCATAGCGCAGGGTCAGAGTCATGGCCGTAATTCGAGGGAAGTGCGGCCGATCCGGATCGGCACGCCGAGGGGGACGGGGGTTGGTCCGGTGACCTTAGCGCGATCAAGGTACGTGCCGTTAGTCGAGCCGAGGTCCTCGACGTACCACTGCCCGTCACGCGCCAAGAGCCGGGCGTGTCGCGCGGAGGCGTAGTCGTCGGTGATGACCAGGGTGGAGTCCTCGGCCCGACCAATGGTGATCTGCGCGTCACCCAGAGTGATTTTGGTGCCGGCCAGCTGACCGGCTGTCACTACCAGCTGGTGCGCCGCCCTGCCCCGCTTCACCTTCGCCGGCTTCGCCGCCTGCCCCGTCGAGGCGCCGACCGCGCGTGGCGCGGCCACCAGACGACCGGAGCGGGCGCCCGCGAAGAGATCCCGGCGAATCACGCCCACCACTGTGAACACGAAGATCCACAGCAGGATCAGGAATCCGAACCGGGCAACGGTGATGACCAGTTCCGGCAAGGCGGGTCAGCCGTCCACGCGGAAGGTCAGCGTCGTCGTCCCGAGCTGGACCATGTCACCAGGGTTGAGCGCGACAGCGGAGACCCGCTGCCCGTTGACCATGGTGCCGTTGGTCGACCCCAGATCGGTCAGCACGACCTGACCCCCGTCGAAATCCAACCGGGCGTGTCGCCGGGAGATGCCGACGTCGGGCAGACGCAGGTTGGCCTGATCGCCGCGACCGATCACCGTCGACCCCATCTGAAGGGGGTAGGTGCGACCGTCGCCGGAGACCAGCCGCACGTTGCGACCGCCACCGTGCCCGGGCGGAGGGCCGTAGCCACCACCCTGGTCGTACGCGGGGTAGGCGGGCGGGCCGGCGTCGTAGCCGGGTGCCGACACCGGGGCGACCTCGCCGCCGGTGTAGACCTCGGCCGTGACACGGAACATGCCCGTGTCCAGGCCCTCGCCTCGCTCGATCTCGACGATCACGTCGCCATAGACCGTCCAGGCCTGCTCGCCGATGAACTCCGCCTGCGACTGGGCCAACTCCTGGGCCAGCGCAGCGGCGTACGGCGCCAGCCGACTGTGGTCGAACGGCGAGAGATCGATCACGTAGCGGTTGGGCACCAACGTGCGCCCACCGGCCAGGATCGCCTTGTGCGCCTCGGCCTCCCGCTGCATGGCGTTGAGGATCTCCACGGGGTGGACCACCCCTTTGAAGACCTTGGCGAAGGCCCCTTCGACCAGGCCTTCCAGACGCTTCTCGAAGCGTTGCAGCACGCTCACCGGCTCCTCCTCGGGTCCCGAGGACATGATGGTATCCGGCCGGCGCGCGCGCAGCTCACACGCCGCTCGGCCACCTGCTCCCGACCCGTTCGGAAGGGCCGGGACTGCCGTGCTAATCTTTCGTCCGCCACGAACGGTAATCGTTCCTGGCGAGCGTCTGGGACAGCGTAGTATTCCCGAGGCCGCTGGAGACAGCGGGGCCGGGGCGGCTACAGTGTTCCGGGTCGTGCCACGGGGATGTGGCGGAATGGCAGACGCGCACGGTTCAGGTCCGTGTGCCCGAAAGGGCGTGGGGGTTCAACTCCCCCCATCCCCACCACCGACGAGGGCTCCGCTTACCGCGGGGCCCTTCCGTCATATCGGGGCGGGCCGGGCGCCAAGCTATGCTGCGATGGATTCTGTCTCCGATGGACCAGGAGTGGCGTGTGAGTGTCGCGTTGGTGACAGGGTCGGGTGGCCTGATCGGCTCCGAGGCGGTCCGGCACTTCGCCGGCCTCGGTCTGGACGTCGTCGGCATCGACAACGACATGCGCCGGTATTTCTTCGGCGAGGACGGCTCCACATCCTGGAGTCTGGAGCGGCTCGCTCGTGACCTGGGCAACTCGTACACCCATTTCGCGGTGGACATCCGGGACCGGGACGGCCTGGAGCAGGTTTTCAAGAAGTACGGCTCGGACATCGCCGTGGTGATCCACAGCGCCGCTCAGCCGAGCCACGACTGGGCGGCCAAGGAGCCGTACACGGACTTCGACGTCAACGCCGGCGGCACGCTCAACATCCTGGAGAACACCCGCCGCCACGCGATCGACGCGCCGTTCATCCACTGCTCGACGAACAAGGTCTACGGCGACCGGCCCAACAGCCTGCCCCTGATCGAGCTGGAGACGCGGTACGAGCTGCCCGAGGACCACCGCTGGTACCAGGGCATCACCGAAGAGATGTCGATCGACCACTCGCTGCACTCGGTCTTCGGCGCCTCGAAGGTCGCGGCGGACGTGATGGTCCAGGAGTACGGGCGCTACTTCGACATGAAGACCGCCTGCTTCCGGGGCGGCACGCTCACCGGTCCGGCGCACTCGGCCGCCGAGTTGCACGGGTTCCTGGCGTACCTGATGCGCTGCGTCATGGAGGGCCGGACATACAACCTGTTCGGCTACAAGGGCAAGATGGTCCGGGACGCGATCCACTCCCACGACGTGCTCACCGCGTTCGAGGCGTTCTTCCGGGCCCCGCGATCCGCCGAGGTCTACAACCTCGGTGGCGGCCGGCACTCCAACACCTCCCACATCGAGGCGTTCCGGATCGCGGAGGAGATCACCGGCCGCGAGGCGCGGATCAACTACGTCGAGCAGAACCGCACAGGCGACCACCAGTGGTATGTCAGCAGCATGGCCCGGTTCGAGGAGCAGTACCCGGACTGGAAGATCACTTACGACGTGCCGATGATCCTGCGGGAGATCTACGAGGCCAACGTGGGTAAGTGGGTATTCAAGGCATGACCGCGCGGACCAAGCGCAACGTACTCGGCGTCCTGGTCGACGCCACCGACTACGCGACGGCGACCGATGCGGTGGTGACCGCAGCGCACGAGCGGCGTCCGCTCGCGCTCACCGCGTTGGCCGTGCACGGCGTGATGACCGGGGTGCTCGATCCGGCGCACAACGCGCGGCTCAACTCCTTCGACGTGGTCACGCCGGACGGGCAGCCGGTGCGGTGGGCGCTCAACCTGCTGCACCACGCCGGGCTCTCCGACCGGGTCTACGGGCCGACGTTGACCCTGCACGTGCTGTCGCGGTTCGCCGACGAGGGGCTGCCGGTCTACCTCTACGGCTCGACCGAGGAAACCCTCGGCCGGTTGATCCCGGCGCTGGAGCGGATGTTCCCGGCCCTGAAGATCGCCGGGGTGGAGCCGTCCAAGTTTCGGGCCGCCCAGCCGGGTGAGGACGTCGAGATCGCCGACCGCATCCGATCCAGCGGCGCCCGGCTGGTCCTGGTCGGGCTGGGCTGCCCGCGCCAGGAGGTCTTCGCGTACGCCATGCGACCGCTGCTGGACATGCCGTTGATGGCTGTCGGCGCGGCCTTCGACTACCACGCCGGGCTGCTCCGCCAGCCCCCGCCCTGGATGCAGCGCGCCGGTCTGGAGTGGTTCTGGCGTCTCGGTCTGGAGCCGAAGCGGCTCTGGCGCCGCTACGTCATCCTCAACCCGGCCTACCTGAGCCGGCTCGCCGCCCAGAAGATCGGTCTGTGGAAGGCCCGGCCGCCGGCGCCGGCCAGCGAGCGGCTGACGACCTTCTCGGTCTGATCCGATCCGTACGGCACGAGGCCCCATCCGGTCCACCGGATGGGGCCTCGGTCGGGTGGGAACGATCAGACGGTCAGGGTCCAGGTGTTGATGTAGCCGGTGTCGGCCGCGTAGGTGTCCCGCACCTGGAGCCGCCAGATGCCGTCGGCGGCCTCACCGGAGACGTTCACCGTGTAGGTGGCGTTCACGTTGTCGGCGCTGTCCGAGGTGCTGCTGTTCTTCAGCCGGTACGCGCTGCCGTCCGGGGCGAGCAGGTCGATGACCAGGTCACCCCGGTAGGTGTGGACGATGTTCACCGCGACGGTGGAGGCCGACGAGGCGTTGCGTCCACAGCCGGAGATGGTGATGGAGCTGGTCACCGCCGAGCCGGCGTCCGGGATCGACACGTCGGAGCCGTTGGTGCCGGTGCAGCCGGTGGGCGGCGGCGGGGTGCTGCCGGTGCCCACGTAGAGCAGCAGGTTCGGTGAGCCCGAGCCGGGGTTGCCGACCACGTTGGCCGTCGCGTTGGCCACCAGTTGGTTGCGGACCTGCGCTGGCGTCCAGCTCGGGTTGGCGCTGGCCACCAGGGCCGCCGCTCCGACCACGTGCGGAGTGGCCATCGAGGTGCCGCTGATCGTGTTGGTCGCGGTGTTGCTGTTGTACCAGGCCGAGGTGATCGACGAGCCCGGCGCGAAGAGGTCCAGGCAGGTGCCGACGTTGGAGAACGACGACCGGGCGTCCGAGCTGGTCGTCGAGCCCACCGTGATGGCCTCCGTGGTACGTGCCGGCGAGGTGTTGCACGCGTTCGCGCCGTTGTCGTTGCCGGCCGCCAGGCCGTACGTCACCCCCGAGGCGATCGAGTTACGCACCGCGTTGTCGAGTGAGCTGTTCGCGCCGCCACCGAGGCTCATGTTCGCCACCGCCGGCTTGATCGCGTTCGCGGTGACCCAGTCGACGCCGGCGATCACGCCGGCGTTGGTGCCGCTGCCGGAGCAGTTCAGCACCCGTACGCCGACGATCTGGACGGCCTTGGCCACCCCGTAGCTGGACCCGCCGACGGTGCCGGCGACGTGCGTGCCGTGCCCGTTGCAGTCGTCGGCCGACCCGCCGTCGACCGCGTCGTAGCCGGAGGTGGCCCGGCCGCCGAAGTCGTTGTGGGAGAACCGGATGCCGGTGTCGATGATGTAGGCGTGCACGTTGCTTGCCGTGTTGGGGTAGGTGTAGGAGCTGTCCAGCGGCAGGTTGCGCTGGTCGATCCGGTCCAGGCCCCAGGAGGGCGGGTTGGCCTGCGTGCCGGAGATGGACACGGTGTGGTTCTGCTCGACGTACGCCACCGCCGGGTCGGCCGCGATCCGCGCCGCCGCGCTCGCGCTCACCGTGACCTCGAAACCGCGCAGCGCCGCGCCGTAGGTGCGGGCCACCGTGCCGCCGTGGCGGCCGGAGAGCCGCTTCGCGGTGTCGCCGACCCGGTCGCGGGCCACGGCGCTGTCCTTGAGAACGACGATGTAGCTGTCCGGTACGGCGGTGGCTCCGCCGGCGGCCCTGACCACACCGACAGGTTCGGCGGCCAGGGCTGGCGTGCCGACGGCAAGCACCGTCGCCGCAGCCACCCCGACCAGTACGGACCTTCGTGGAAGACCCATCTCCAACCTCCCTCTGACCGGTGGCGGAACATGACCACCGGTCCCAACATCAATCGACTATCGCCGATCTAGCTGAGGGTAGGTCAGCGACCGTGCGGTTGGACATGCCGGATCATCCATATCTCCGTGCGATGACCCCTACGGGCCGGGCGTCCGGGGTGAACGGGGGACCGGCCCGGATTCGCCCCGCCGTGATTCGGGAAAGACTCTCGAACATGGAGAGTCACCTCACCATCCTGCTTCCGATCGCCGCCGTCTGGCTGGCCGCCGGTGTCGTCGCCGACGGGCTTCCCCGGCTGCGCAACACCCGCATGCTGCGCCGGCGTACCGGATGGTTGCTGGTGCTGGCCCTCACCGGCGTGGCGCTCACCGCGGCCGTGCTCGGCGGCGGTCTGCTCAGTGCCGGCACCGCGCCTGTCGACCGGGCCGCCGCCGGGCTCACCCTGGCCGCCGGTCCGGCGCTGGTGACGACGGTCTGCTCCCTACGGCGGATCCGCCGGCTGCGGGCCGGGGCGGGCGCGTTCGCCAGCGCTCCCGGCACGCCCGCTCCACACGGGCTGCGCGCCGCCGCGGCCCACCCACTCGTCGGCCTGCCGCTTCAGGTGACCGCCCTGGCCACGGTGCCGGCGGTGATCGCGGCGGTCGGCACCGACCTCGGAGCCGACCCGGGAGTCACCGGGCCGGCGATCACTGTGGGCGCGCTCGCGGTGATCGCCATCGGGGTCCGGCACGCGCTACGGCACAGCCGGTTCGCCGAGCGGGCGCAGCCCGCCGCTCCGCGATCAGCGCGGACGGCCGGCCCCCTGCACGTATAGCAACTCCAGGATCGCCCTGGTCGCCTCGAACCAGCGGTCCAGCCACTCCGACGACGGCAGGCTGCCCTTCGGCGGCAACTCCATCAGCAGACCGCGGAGCAG
This sequence comes from Micromonospora sp. DT228, assembly GCF_049841595.1. Taxonomy (NCBI): domain Bacteria; kingdom Bacillati; phylum Actinomycetota; class Actinomycetes; order Micromonosporales; family Micromonosporaceae; genus Micromonospora; species Micromonospora sp. DT228. Next base: position 51,462 of record NZ_JBNCKO010000003.1, on the reverse strand, counting down.
CGGATGGTCGGCCAGCGACCCGCTGGGCTCCATCGGCCAGCCGGTGGGCGGAAACGACGGCTCCACGAGTGGGTTCGGATCCAGCGAGGGCAGCGAGAGCGCCTCGGGGGCCGACGTGTCCCGCCCGCCGATCTCCTGGTCGGTCGACACCACCTCGGTCAACACGCTGTCCCGACGCGCTCCGCGGTACTTACCACCGAACCGCTCCGGTTTGGCCGCACCGCTGGTGAGATTGTCTGACCCCATCGTCGTCATCCGTCTCGCCTACCTCGCTCGGTTGCCGGTCGGTGCGACGGGTCGTCGACCTGCGCCGTACCGACCAGTTCAACGAGACGGGCGGCCTGTGGCGACGGGAATCCCGGCGGAACCTCGCCGGCCGTTCCCGGCGCGCCCGGACCTGCCCGGACACGGCAAGGCCTCCGTCCGGATCCGGATCCGGACGGAGGCCTCAGTTGACCACTCGGTCAGATCGCGCCGAACGCACCGCCTCGGGTGCCGCCGACGAAGGCGTGCCAGTCACTCGGTGCGAAAACCAGGGCCGGACCTGTCTTGTCCTTCGAGTCCCGCACTCCGACCGCCCCCGTCACGTACGCCACCTCCACGCAGTTGTCACAGTTCGGCCCGCTCTTCGAGCTCTTGAACCATGCTGCCTGCGTCAGGTCCACGGGGAACCTTTTGGTCGCCATTTCCACAACGGCTCCTCTGCCAGTTTTGCGATGTGTGCGATGGACTCCTCTGGACGTATGGCCGCGGCGCGGATGTGATCGAAGATGAAGCTGTACTTCTGCAGTTCGTCGCTCTTCTCGAGGAAAAGCCCACCCGTGGCGTTCTCCGCGTACACAACATCCGGATCACCGGCCTCAGGGAAGCTGAGGATCGTGAAGGTGCCGTCCATGCCGGCGTGCGCGCCCACCTCGAAGGGCAGGATCTGCAGCGTCACGTTCGGCAACTCGGCAACCTCGACCAACCGCTTGAGTTGGCCACGCATCACCTCGTCCCCGCCTACCGGCCGACGTACCACCGCCTCATCGAGTACCACCCACAGATCGACCGGATCGTCCTGGGTCAATAACGACTGACGGCCCAGACGGACACGCACCCTCTGGTGGACCTGATCGGCGGTGAAGTCCGGCCGAGCCGCGCGGATCATCGCTCCGGCGTACTCCTCGGTCTCCAGAAGGCCCGGCACGACCTGCTGTTCGTACGCCCGGATCGAACTCGCCGCCGCCTCCAGCCCGACGTACGCGCCGACGAGCACCGTGCTGTACGGATGCCACCAACCCTTCTGGCGGGCCTCCCGCGCGATCTGCACGAGCTCGTCGCTCTCGGCACCGACCACCCCGTAGATCCGCAGCATGTCGCGGACGTCGCGCGGGGTGGCGGTGGTGTGCCCGGTCTCGATCCGGGAGACCTTCGACGCCGAGCACTCCAACTGCTCGGCGACCATCTCGATGGTGATCCCGGCGGACTCACGCTGGCGGCGCAGCTCGGCACCGAGCCGCCGCCTTCTGATTGTGGGGCTGCGCCGCTCACTCATCGCGCAACCCGTGAGTCACTGGTCCCCGCCGCTGGTTGCTCGACCCCACCCGGGCTACCTCCGGTCGACGCGCCACTGGCTGACACCCGCCGGGGGCGCGACCGTCGTCCGGCGAACGTTCGCGACGAAGGGGGTGGTGCCGGTCCTCGGCCGGCCGCGACGGGCGAAACCGGCTCCCAGTGTGCCGTCCGTACGCGGAAGGCTTCAATAGGCCTTTCGCGGGATTCGCTCACGTATTGGCAAAAGTCGACGTGCAACTTGCATGAAGCACGTGCCTCATGCACTCTGTCCGTATGGCATGGGTTACTCAGCGTCTCGACCCGCTTCCTCGCAGTGGTGACCCCACCGAGGCGAGGAAGCCCGGCACGACGGGGGCCCAGCCGGCACAACCGAGACCTGCTCCGGGGTAATGACCCCGCCGCTGCAAGCCGGCAAGCTGCGGCGGCGGGCGCGGTTCCCGACAGCATCCGGGTGGTGGTCGGGTGGCGGCACGCCACCAGCGAGGTACGGCCCGACCATCACCATCCGCACCACCGGTCCACGAGGCACGACCCCGTCACCGGCCGAGACGTCCCCCGTTCAGGCACCGCCGGCACAGACGCCGGCCATCCTCCCCAGGAGCCCATGTGCTTCCCCGCACCGGTGACGTACTGCTCGTGACTCGCGCGGCGAGTGTCCAATTCCTCAGGCCCATCAAGTTCCGGGTGATCCGGGTGCTGGACTGGCCCACCTACGACGGTTGGCTCTGGCTCGACGGCTACGAGTTGAACGCCGCGGGAGACGCGGTCAACCGACGATCGATCTTCGTCCAGCGCGACGGGCTGGAGCGGCTACAGGCGGCCCCCGAGCCCCGCCCGCACACCGTACGGGCCCGGCGACCGGTCACCCGTACCCCGCTCCGGGTCGGCTGACCGACGCGATCCGCCGCCGGTGGGCGTGCCGTCGCCATAGAATTGGTACGCCCACCCCGGCACCGTTCCACCCGCGCGTCCAGGACCCTGACCCTGGGATGGTCATGGTCAATCAGCCCGCCTTGCGGCGGCACCACCGCTCCCGTATCGCCTATGTCTGTGGACTGCTCGCTCTCCTCGGGGCGATGGTCACCGTCCTGGTCCTCGTCCGCGACCCGGCGATGTCGTCCACCCGCCTGACCACACCGGTGCCCGCACCGGAGATCACCGTGGTCGACGACTACCCGCCGACGGACGACGGTCCACCGGCAGCCGAGGAATCCGACTGGCTCAGCGGCGACGCCCGGGGCGACCGTGCCGGCGTCACCGAGCCGACCGGGTCGGTGGCCGGCGGTGGCGCCGGCGGCCAGCAGCAGCTCAGCGAAGCGGCTCCGGCCGGGAACACCGCGACGGACACCCGCCGCTCCCTGTTCTGGTCCGGGATCTTCGGCCTCGCCATCTCACTGGCCGGCCTCGGCCTGGTCGGCACCCGCCGACGAATGTGGTGACCACAGGTCAGGGCGTGCCGGTCACCGTCGGGCTCGGCGCGGTCGGGCTCACCCCGGTCGAGGGCCGGGCCTGGGAGATGATCAACAGCACCTCGTCCTCGCTCGACACCGGTGTGCCAGATCCCGGCTCGGTGCCCACCACGGTCCCGGGCGGCAGCTCCGACGGCCGGTACACCACCTCGTAGGCAAGGCCGAGCCGGCTCAGCAAGCCCTCGGCGGTGGCCTGCGGCAGGCCGGCGAGCGGCGGCACCGGCACCTCGACCGGCGCGCTGCTCGGCGGCGGGCTGCTCGGTGCCTCGCTTGTCGGCGCGGCCGAGGTGGGGGACGCGCTTGTCGGCGCGGCACTTGTGGCACTGGCCGGCGGGACGGACGGGGTGGAGTCTGGATCGTCCCGATCGTCATCCTGCTTGGCGAGCACCAGCCAGAGCGCCCCGCCGAGCAGGCCGGCGAGCAGCAGCGCGAGCACACCCCACAGGATCGGCAACCACCATCGCCGAGCGCCCTGCTCCTCGACGTACCACTCCCCGGCTTCATCCGGCCGGGGCGGCCGGACCTCGGCCCGCCCGGACCACGACGGCGCGACCGACCGCTCGGCGGGCAGCCGCGTCGTCTGATCGGCGGGTGCGGTCGGAGCGGGCGGCGTGGCCGCTCGCGTCGGAGCGGGCGGGGTCGGGGCGGGCGGTGTGGCCGCTGGCGTCGGAGCGGGCGGCGTGGCCGGTGCGGTCGGAGCGGGCGGCGTGGCCGGACTACCCGGCGGGGTCGCGGCGGAACTGTCGATCGGCATGGTCTGGTCCGGCGACCCGGCGGGACGACCCGGGCCAGCCCGGTCGATCGGCGCCGTCTCGTCCGGCTCGCTCGTGGGTCGGGTCGGTCGCGGCGGCTCCGCCCGGTCGGCGGCCGGTGGCAGTGGGCGGGTCCGGTCGTCCTGCTCGCCGGCGGGAGGCTCCTGGCGGTCGTCGCTCATCGCACGTCCTTTCCCGAACCGGACGGGCGTCATGGCCCTCGACCGTCAACCTAGTCGCCCAACCAGCCAGCGGTGGGGACCAGCGGGCCGAGCCGCGCCGGTCACGGGCACGACGCGACTCCTCGGCGGCGACGACGATCGACTCACCGACCCCGGCTCAGGGGCTGGGCTTCACCGTCGGTTGTTCGGGTGCGCCCGCACCACACCAGATGCTGACCTCGTCGTTCCAGCGGGCCGAGCCGTCCTCGACCGGCTCCTGCCGAGCGACCTTTCCATTGCGGCCGCTTATGTAACGCGGGTAGAGGCCCTCGTCGACCAACTCGTCGACGGCTTTGGCGCAGTCCTTTCCGACCACGTCCGGCACCTCGGCCGCTGGAGCTGGCCCAGCCACCTGAAGCTCCACAGTCGTACCCCGGGTCACCGCGGTGCCCACGGCCGGTGCGGCGCTCTCGACATTGCGACCGGCTCCGCCGCCAAACACCAGCCGCCAGCCCAGCCGCTGCTCGCGCAGCATGTCCCGGGCCTGCACGAAGTCGGCGCCGACCACCGGTGGCACGGTCAGGCCGGTTCCTCTGGTCGCCGGGGCGGAGGTCCGGACGGCCGACGGCGTGGCCCGACCGGTGCTCGGCCGAGCCGCGGTGGCCCGGCTGGTCGGCGGGCCGGTCGTGGTCGCCGCGGCCAGCGGATCCCCCTGGGACTTGTCCCCGTCGCCGGCCAGCAGCCAGCCGCCGGTCGCGCCGATCGCGGCGAGCAGCACAACGGCCAACCCACCACCCAGCCACATGCTGGCTCGGCTCGCGCCGCCACCCGCGGCATCCTGCGGGCCCGTGCTCGTGTCCGTCATACCGCCCACCGCCTCATCACCGGCGACCGTACCGCCCGCCGCCCAATCCGCCGCACCGGCTGTCAGTCCATACCGGCGGGTCGTTGCGACTCGCCGCGCCGACGACGGGACGTTACGCTGCCCGGCATGGCCAGACAGGGCTGGGGAGTGTCGATCGCGACCGCGATCGGAATCGCTGCCGGCGCGGGCGCCGCGCAACTGGGCTTCGGCTACGGGCTCGGCGTCATCACCTGGACGCCCAGCGATGCGGGCGCCAGCGACACGGCCTGGGCCGACGGCCTCGCCTGGGCCACCTGGCTCGCCGCCAGCTCGACTGTCCTCGGCGCGGTCTGCGCGCAGCGGCTCCAGCAACGCGGCGCGCCGACGACGGCCGAGCCGCCGCTGACCGGCCCGACAGCGGCCGAGGTTTCCGACTCGGCGACCGCCACGGATCCACCTGCCGCCGACCGGCCCGGCCCGGACCCGACGGCCGGCCGATCGCCGCAGGTGACCGAGGCGGCGTCCGCCGACCGAGACGGCCTGCTGCGGCGGGTGGTCCTGGCGCTCGGCGCCGGGATCGGTGGGCTGGTCACCGTGCTGCTGATCGCCGTGCCAGCGCGGGTCGCGACCGGTGCCGACACCGGGGCGCCGCAACGGACCGCCGCCATGCAGGCGACGCTGGGCATCCTGATCGGCGTGCTCGTCGCCAGCTGGGCGCTTCGGTCCCGGGCAGCCGCGATGAACGTGACCGCGACCGCCGCCTGGCTCTGGCTGCTCGCGGTGGTCTCGGTGATCGACGGGGTACGCGTCGGACGCGGGCTGACGGGTGCCCAGCTCGGCACCTGGCACTTTGATCCGGACCACCCGCGGTACTGGATCTCCGACCAGCTCTACTGGCCCGGCGCGCTGTTGACGCTCGTGCCCGCGCTGCTGATCGGCGTGCTGGCTGCCCGGCGGACGGCCCGGTCGGCCGGGCACCGCGTAGGGGCCGCCGCCTCCGGTGCTGCGGGTCCGGTGCTGGTCGCGCTCGCCTACCTGACCACCCTGCCGCACTGGTCGACGCTGGGCCCCGCGCAGCTCTCCACCCAACTGATCGCCCCGTACGCGGTGATCGCGGGGATCGGCGGCTCGATGCTGGCCGCTGTCCTCGCCGATCGTGCCGAGCGGAGTCGGGCGGCCCACCGGAGCGCCTCCGCCGCAGCACCGAACCCCGAGCCGCACCCGGCAGTTCCGGCCGACTCGACGCAGGTCACCGTCGACGGGCCGACCCCTCGGACCGATCCGGCTCCAAACGCCGAACCCGACTCCGAGCCGTCGACCTCCCGCTCGTCCACGGCCACCGCGCATCGACGCGGCAGGACCGACTCCGCACCCCGGACAACCACGACAGGCGCCGCACCGGGTGCGGATGCCATGCCAGGTGCGGATGCCACGCCGTGGGTGCCCACACCGAGGGTGCCCGCACCGCGCACCGAACTATCCACCTCCGCCCCCGCAGAGGATCCGACACCAAGCGCCCGCCGCACCCGCGCATCCCGCCGATCCACCCGCCCCAGCTCCGACTAACCCCACCCCCGGCCCCGCCCCGCCTCGTTGATCATGAGGTTGTAGCCATCCGGCACGGCGTGTCGCGCCAATAACCTCATGATCGACGCGCTCTGGGGTGGGGTTGGAGTTAGGGGACAGGCCAGGTGTGGACTGGTTCGTTGGCGCGCTGGAGTTCCGCGTAGCGCTGGACCATGTGGTGCAGCGCGGCCGAGCGGTCCATGCCGTGCCGCCGCTCCGCCGACCACACCGCCTCGGTCTGCCAGACGGCTCCGTTGCGGCCGGTACGGCAGCGTTGCTCGATGATGCCGAGCAGCCGGTCCCGTTGCGCCGGGGCGACGCCGAAGCCGTCCAGGCCGGCGGCGGCGGTGGGCAGCAGCCGCTCCAGCACCAGCTTGGTCACCGGCACGTCACCGAGCCCGGGCCAGTGCAGCACGGCGTCGAGGCCGCGTCGGGCGGCGGCTTGGAAGTTCTCCTCGGCGGAGGAGAAGGTGAGTTGGCTCCAGATCGGGCGGTCCTCCTCGGCCAGACCCCGCGCCAGCCCGAAGTAGAAGGCCGCGTTGGCGAGCATGTCCACCACCGTCGGGCCGGCCGGCAGCACCCGGTTCTCCACTCGCAGGTGCGGACGGCCGTCCATGATGTCGTAGACCGGGCGGTTCCACCGGTAGACCGTGCCGTTGTGCAGTCTCAACTCCCCGAGCTGCGGCACACCGCCGGCATGCAGCACCTCCACCGGGTCCTCGTCCTCGCAGATCGGCAGCAGCGGCGGAAAATACCTGACGTTCTCCTCGAAGAGATCGAAGATCGACGTGATCCACCGTTCGCCGAACCACACCCGGGGCCGTACGCCCTGGGCCTTGAGCTCGTCGGGGCGAGTGTCGGTGGCCTGCTGGAACAGGGCGATCCGGGTCTCGGCCCACAGTTGACGCCCGTACAGGAAGGGGCTGTTCGCCCCGACCGCCACCTGCACCCCGGCGATGGCCTGGGAGGCGTTCCAGTAGTCGGCGAAGCTGTCCGGCGCGACCTGGAGGTGGAACTGGAGGCTTGTGCAGGCAGCCTCGGGGGCGATCGAGTCGGTGTGTGTCCGTAACTGCTCGACGCCACGGATGTCCAGCTCGATGTCCTCGCCGCGGGCGCCGACGATCTGGTCGTTGAGCACCCGGTAGCGCTCGTTCGTGGAGAGGTTGTCCTCGACCAGGTGCCCCTCGGTGAGGGTGGGCAGGATCCCGACCAGGACGATCTTCGCGTCGGACTTGGCCGCGCGTTCGTCGGCCCGGGAGAGGCTGCCGCGCAGGTCGTGTTCGTAGTCGGCGAAGCCGGTGCCCTCGATCAGTCGGGGTTCGGCGTTGAGTTCCAGGTTGAACTGTCCCAGCTCGGTCTGGAACAGCGGGTCGGCGATGTCGGCGAGGATCTCCTCGTTGCGCATCGCCGGTTCGGCCGCCGAGTCGACCAGGTTGAGCTCGATCTCCAGGCCGGTCATCGGCCGGTCGGCGTCGAACCCGAAGTCGTCCAACATGAGGGCGAAGACGTCCAGGCACCGTCGCACCTTCTGCCGGTAGCGGACGCGCTCATCCCGGGTGAAGGCGCCCTGCGCGACGTCCTTGCCCATGTGTCCTCCCGACAGCCGGCGCGGTCGGGATTCTTCCTCCCGGAAAGCGCATTGTGAACCCTTCACGGTAAGAGCGCCCACCTGACCGGGCCAGAGGCCGACGTCGGTGATCCGACATCGATCGGGGCGGGCGCACTCGTGGCGCCATCTGTACCCCGTTCGACCGAGCGACCGACGCGATGGCGGGCGAGCCGCCCGTGACAAATACCACGAGGTCGGCGTCGGAGGCGGAGACGACACCGGGCCCGCGCCGACGTGCGGCGTGGGCCCGGGGTACGGGTGATGCGGGGCAGATCAGGCCTGGCGGACGGCCTCGCCCTCGATCTCGATCTTGATCTTGCGGCTGACCAGCACGCCCCCGGTCTCCAGGGCGACGTTCCAGGTCAGGCCGAACTCCTCGCGGTCGATCTCGGTGCTCGCGGAGAAACCGAAGATGTCCTGACCGAACGGGCTGCGGCCGACACCCTCGAACTCCACCTCCAGCTCGACCGGCCGGGTGACGTCCTTGATGCTCAGCTCACCGGTGAGCACGAACTCGCTGCCACGACGGGACTTGACCCCGGTGCTGCGGAACTCGAGCGTCGGGAACTTCTCGGAGTCCAGGAACTCGGGGCTGCGCAGGTGCGCGTCCCGGTCGGTCTGGGTGGTGTCGATGCTGGCCGCCTGGATGGTCGCGACGACCGACGACTGCAGCGGGTCCTCGCCGATGGTGATGGTGGCGGTCGCCTCCTTGAACTCACCGCGCACCTTGCTCACCATCATGTGCCGCGCGACGAAGCCCACCCGCTTGTGCGCCACGTCGAGGGCGTAGGTGCCAGCCGCCGGGATGGTGAGGCCGTCCCAATCGCGGGTAACCGCATCGATGCTGCTGGTCATGCTGCTGTCCTCCAGAAGATTGTTTAGTAGCCCAACGACTGCTGCAGCAAATATAGTCGCAACAACATTCCCTCTGTCAAGTACTGGTAGGATTAACGAGTGACCAACGTCTTCGACGATCCCCGGATCACCGCCGTCGGCCTGCTCTTCGAGGCACACGCCGGGCTGTCAGCCCGGTTCAACGCCCAATTCGAGGAGCACGGCCTCTCCGCGGTCGAGTTCGAGGTCATCACCCGACTGGCCCGCTCGCCGGGCAACCAACTACGAATGACCGACCTGGCCGCGCAGACCTCGTTGTCGACAAGCGGCGTGACCCGCGTGGTGGACCGGATGGAACGTGACAGGTTGCTCATCCGCCGGGCCTGCCCGAACGACAGGCGCAGCTCGTACGCCGTGGTCACCGCCGCCGGGATGCAGCGTCTGAACGAGACGCTACCCGGGCATCTTCAGATGATCGAGCAGTGGTTCACCGGCCAACTCGACCCGGAGGCGCTGGCGGCCCTCCTCGACGGACTGCGTCGGGTGCGCGACGCCGCGCATCCGTGCGCCACCGCCGGCAGCGACGACGTCAGCCCGGAGCAGGAGGCTGCCGCCACCCGGCCCTGAGCCTCCGGGATCGACGGTTGCCAGCACCGGCAGAAAGACCGGCAGAACTGAGCCAGCCAAGCCGGAGAATTCCACCAAAACCGACATTCCGCTCTCGTAGGGGTGGCAGGCTTCCTGCACCGGGGATCACCGGGGGGTGACGGCGCGGGCGAACAGCGAGGGGTAGCACCAAGGGGGCTCTTCGTCCGCGCCACTCTCACCACGCCCACGCCCACGCCCACGCACGCCCACGCCCACGGGCACGGGCACGGGCACGGGGTCCTCCTAGGGCGCTTCGGGTCCGCTCCGGGCGGCCGTCAGCGCGTAGAGCAGTCCCGATTCCTGCGGCAACAGCCGAATGCCGCTCTCCTCGCAGACCCGTTCCAGCCGCTTGAGGACCGCCGGGTCCGCGGTGCTCGCGGCCAGTCCGACAAGCGCCTCCACCACGTCACGGCGCTCCTGACCTTTGGCATCGGCGGCAGCGGCGAACCACTCGGCGGCCAACTCCCGGTCGCCCCGGTGCAGCGCCAGATTCCCTTCGATCAACGCACCGAGCCCCGCCTCCGGCCCGCCGGCCGACAGCGCCGCGTCCTCCGAGCGTTGCCTCGGTATCACGGCCCGCCGAGCCGGCGCTCGCGGTGATTCGGCCGCTGGCTCAGCGGCCCCCGCACGCAGCTCGGTGAGCACCTCGGTCGCCTCCGCGGCACGACCATCCTGGGCGAGCGCCAACCCGATCTTTCCAAGCACCCGGCGGCGTCGCCTCGGATCACCCAGCTCGGACAACGCCGCGAGCGTCCGCCGGCCCTGGTCGACGGCATCCGCGTACCAGCCCTCCAGGCGGGCGACCTCGGCCCGATTGGCCCAGGCCAGCAGCCGTAGGCGCTGCTCCCCACTCTCGGCCGCGAGCCGGTCCACCGCGGCGAGCCGGCGGCGGGCGGCGGCCAGGTCGCCGGTCCGGATCTCGTGCCAGGCAAGACTGTTCTGGGCCACCGCCAGATCCCGGGTACGTCCATTACGGGCGGCCAACCGCAGCGCCGTCTCGGCCTGCTCGCGCGCCTCGTCCTGCCCACCGACGTCGATCAGCAGGGCGCCGAGGATGTTTCGCGCCTCCAGCTCCCCGGTGACATCGCCTACCTGATGGAAGATCTCCAACGCCGTACGCGCCGTCGACAGTTCCTCGGCGCCCGCACCGTGCTCGGCCGCGAGCTGGGCAATCCCGAGCGCGGCCCAGGCACGCAGGATCGGATCGGCGTCGGCGGTCCGCGGGTCGGCCAGCAGCCGCCGCAGCCACTGGCGCCCGGCGACGTCGCGCCCATGGAACCGCCACCAGCGGGTCAGGCACGCCGCCAGCAGCAGCGCGGTGAGCGGGTCGTCGGTGTTCGCGTGGGCCAGCGCCGAGCTGATGTCACTGCTCATCTCGTCCAGTCGGTGCACCGCGTCGGGCAGTCGGGGGCCGACCAGATCGCCCGCCGTCCGTGCCACCAGGCGCGCGATCACCTCGGCGTGCCGACGCCGGATGCAGGTCAACTCACCCGCGCCGGCCGCCTGCTCGACTGCGTAGTCGCGGACCGCGTCGAGCAGCCGGAACCGGAACTGCCCGGTGCCGCGTACGCTCAGCAGCCCCAGCTCGACGAGCCGGTCCAGCAGCGGAACGGGGTCGATCGCCACCGTGCCGTCCCGGTCGGCCTTGTCGCCGAGCATCTCCTCGGCCAACTCCACCGACCAGCGGTCGTCGAACACGGCGAGCTGCCGCAGCGCTGCCCGCTCGTCGGGTGCCAGCAACCGGTAGCTGGTCGCCACCGCGTCCCGCAGGGTGACCGACACCGCCGCCGAGGCGGGGTCCGACTCACGGGAATGACGGGTACGCGCGTCCGGGGCGTCCCAGCCGGGCCGGGTCGCCGGATCGGCGGGGGTGGCGAGGTCGAGCACGCGGTCGCCGTACCTGTCGAGCAACTCGGTGAGGTCGAGCAGTCGGCCCCGGGCGGCCATCAGCTCGATGGCCAGCGGCAGCCCTCCCAGCCTGCGGACCAGCGCGACGAGCGCGGGCAGCTCGTCGGGGGTGGGCGGCTCCCGGCGGACCTGAGCCAGTCGGGAGGTGAACAACGCGACCGCCGGCCACGATTCGAGCGTGGCAGCTCCCGCGCGTTCGGCGCCCGGTGGCGGCACGTCGAGCGGCGCGACCGGCCAGACCCTCTCGCCGAGCAGCCCGACCGGGTGCCGACCGGTGACCAGCACCCGCAACGAGGGCACGGCACCGAGCAGCCGGTGCAGCGTCGTGGCGGCCGGGCCCGGCGCGTGCTCCACCGCGTCCAGCACCAGCAGCGCCGGCCGTCCGGCGAGCCGGGCCACGAGTTCCGGCAGCCGTGCCGCGCTCAGTCCGGCCATCGAGGCGGCGAACACGTCCGGCCCGTCCGCGACAAGCACTCCGGCCACACCGCCCGGGTGGGCGACGGCCACCAGATGTGCGACGGCCGTCGCCAGCGCGGTCTTGCCGACGCCGGCCAACCCGACAAGGCTCACCAGCCGGGGCCCACGCTCCGCGGTCAGCATCGCGGCCAGCTCGGTGAGGTCGCGATCCCGGCCGACGAGCGCGACCGGCGGCGGAAGTGTGACCGGCAGGTTGGTGGCTGCCGCAAGCGCCGTCGTCTGATCACCGATCCCGGGTGCCGTCGGGGTGGGGTCCGGCCGGGTTGACTCGCCGCCGGAGGGGCCGCGGGCGGCGGCCAGGAACGCCGCCCGGCTGGCGCCGGTCAGCGCCAACGCCGTGGCGAGCAACTCGACGGTGGTGCGTTGCGGCCTGATCGAACGGCCCCGCTCCAGGTCACGTACCGTCCGCACACCCACCCCGGCACGGGACGCCAGCTCGGCCTGGGTCAGGCCGGCGGCACGTCGATGCCCGCGGAGCAGCTCCGGCAGGGAGGTACGACCAGCCGGGCTCCGTGACCGATCATGATCCGGAGTCATGGCCACGAAGAGTACGGATGGACTACGACCCTCGGCAGCCGAACGTCGGGCTAACGACGCCCGTTCGCCGATAATCCGACAGCCCTACGGACAGCCCCGCCGGACCGATCGGAAGGCTCTGCGCGGCGGACCTTCAGAGACCCAGATCGCGGGCGATGATCATGCGTTGCACCTCGCTTGTGCCCTCGCCGATCTCCAGGATCTTGGAGTCCCGCCAGAAGCGGGCCACCGGGTACTCGTTCATGAAGCCGTACCCTCCGTGGATCTGGGTGGCCTCCCGGGCGTTGTCCACCGCGATCGTGCTGGCGTGCAGCTTGGCGATGGCGGCCTGGCGCTTGAACGGCTCGCCGGCCAGCATCCGGGCGGCGGCGTCGTAGTAGGCCAGTCGCGCGGTGTGCGCCTTCAGCTCCATGTCGGCGATCTTGAACTGGATGGCCTGGTTGGTGCCGATCGACCGACCGAACGCGTGCCGCTCCTTCGCGTACTTGATCGACTCGTCGACGCAGCCCTGGGCAAGGCCGACCGCCAGGGCGGCGATGGCGATCCGACCCTCGTCGAGGATCCGCAGGAACTGCGCGAATCCCCGGCCCCGCTCGCCGAGCAGGTTGGCCGCCGGCACCCGGCAGTCGTCGAACGTCAGCTCGTGGGTGTCCGAGGCGGTCCACCCCACCTTCGAGTAGCCGGGTGCCACGGTGAACCCGGGCGTGCCGGTCGGCACGATGATCGTCGACAGCTCCTTGGAGCCGTCCGGGTTCGTGCCGGTCACCGCCGTGACGGTCACCATGGCCGTGATGTCGGTCCCCGAGTTGGTGATGAACGCCTTCGACCCGTTGATCACCCACTCGTCACCGTCGAGCACCGCCCGCGTCTGGGTGCCGGCGGCGTCCGAGCCGGTGCCGGGTTCGGTGAGACCGAACCCGGCCAGCGCCTCGCCGCTGAGCAGCCGGGGCAGCCAGGTCGCCTTCTGCTCCGCCGTGCCGAACCGGTGGATCGGCATCGCGCCCAGTGAGACCGCCGCCTCCAGCGTGATGGCCACGCTGGAGTCGACCCGGGCCAACTCCTCCAGGGTCAGGCAGAGCGCGAAGTAGTCGCCGCCCATGCCGCCGTGTTCCTCGTCGAAGGGCAGGCCGAACAGGCCCATCTTGCCCATCTGACGGATCACCTCGTACGGAAAGGTGTGCTGCTCGTAGTGCTCGGCGATGACCGGGGCGACCACCTGGCGCGCGAAGTCCCGCACGCTCTCCCGCAGCGCCGCTTGATCGTCGGTGAGCCGGAAGTCCATCTCATCCTCCTGTAAGGACGGTCCGTCGGGCGCTCGTGACGCCGGGACGGGTCGCGGTGGGGCCTGGGTCGAGGATCAGACCGGGGTGACGCCGTGCCGACGGCGGGAGAAGTGCCGATCCTTCGTCCGCGCGGCCGCGAAGCGACGGACCAACTCGGTACGCAGGTCGTGCGGTTCGACGATGGCGTCCACGACCAGCTCGCTGGCCAGCCGGACGACGTCGATGTCCTGCTCGTACTCGGCCCGTTTGGCGGCCACGAAGGCGGCCCGTTCGGCCTCGTCCTCGATCGCCGCGATCTTGTTGGCGTAGACCGCGTTCACGGCGGCCTCCGCGCCCATGACCGCGATCTTCGCGCTGGGCAGCGCGATCGTGGCATCCGGCTCGAACCCGGGGCCGGCCATCGCGTAGAGGCCGGCGCCGTACGCCTTGCGGACCACCACGCAGATCTTCGGCACCGTCGCCTCGGAGATCGCGGTGATCATCTTGGCGCCGTGCCGGATGATGCCCTGCTTCTCCACCGCACTGCCGACCATGAAGCCGGGTACGTCGCTGAGGAACAGCAGCGGCACGTTGAACGCGTCGCAGAGCTGCACGAACCGGGTCGCCTTGTCGGCCGAGTCGACGAAGAGCACGCCGCCCTTGAACATCGAGTTGTTGCCCAGCACCCCGACGACCTGACCGTCGAGACGGCCGAAGCCGATGGTCAGCTCCTTCGCCCAGAGCGCCTGGATCTCGAAGAACGAACCCTCGTCGAGCAGGCCCTTGACGTACCGCCGCATGTCGAACGCCTGCCGTTCGCTTGCCGGCACCAGCGCGGCCAGGTCGGCCTTCGCGGGCGCGGCGACCGCCGGCGCGGTCGGCGGCGCCTGCGTCCAGTTCGCCGGCAGGTACGACAGGTAGGTCTTGACCACGTCCAGCGCGTCGGCCTCGGTCTTGCAGAGGAAGTGCCCCACGCCGGACTCGGCGGTGTGCACCTTGGCCCCGCCCATCGCCTCGAGGGTGGTCTTCTCGCCGGTGACCATCTCGACCATCCGGTCGGAGCCGAGATACATGCTCGCGTTGCCGTCGACCAGGGCGACCACGTCGCAGAACGCCGGGATGTACGCCCCTCCGGCGGCGCTCGGGCCGAACAGCGCGCACACCTGCGGGATCGAGCCCGAGGCGCGGACCTGGTTCCAGAAGATCTTGCCGGCGCCACGCCGGCCGGGGAAGAGGTCGACCTGGTCGGTGATCCGGGCGCCGGCCGAGTCGACCAGGTAGACCATCGGCACGCCGGCGCCGTACGCCCGCTCGATGATCCTGATGATCTTCTCGACGGTGCGGGCGCCCCAACTGCCGGCCTTGACCGTGGAGTCGTTGGCCATCAGGCAGACCTGCCGACCGTCGATGGTGGCGGTGCCGGTGACCACGCCGTCGGCGGGCAGCCCGTCGGCGAGCGCGTTGGCGTAGAGGCCGTCCTCGACGAACGAGCCCTCGTCGACCAGGAGCGCGACCCGCTCGCGGGCGAAGAGCTTGCCCTTGGCGGCGTTGGCCGCGTGGTACTTGTCCGCGCCGCCGGACCGGGCCCGCTTGCGCAGCTGCTCCAGTGCCTCACCGTCGAGCGTCACGCCGACTCCCTCGCCATACTGACCTGAACGATCGTTAGGCTAGCGCATCGGCGCGACCACCCGCGACCCATGAGCGAATCAGACCGGCGAGGCCCAACACAAGACATTGAATAACATGAATCCTTGTCGCTAGGCTCCTGGCACCCCTCCTCCCGGATTGGAGTCAGCGATGACCTCACGACTCAATCGGCTCGCGGTCGCGTTCCTCGCGACGGCACTCGCAACCGTCGGCGTCACGGTCGCCAACCCCGCGCCAGCGTCCGCCGCCATGACCATCTGCTACAACACCAGCCAGGCGGGAAGCTACGCCAGCGTCGCCAACCAGTCCGCCTCGATCTGGAACAACGCCACGTCGAACCTGACGCTCTCCGCGAACTGCGGCTCCAACCTGCGGATCTACCGGATCACCGGCGGCGGTTCCTACGCCGTCCGGACCAGCCTCGGCAACGGCCGGGTCTACATCGACACCCAGCAGGCGGCGCAGTACAGCGTGCTGCGGATCATGACCCACGAGATCGGGCACATCCTCGGCCTGCCGGACAACTACAACGGCAACTGCGCGATCCTGATGTCCGGTGGCAGCGCCGGCACCGGCTGCACCAACCCGTACCCGAGCACCGCCGAGGCGAACCGGGTGAGCAGCCTCTTCGCCGGCACGTTCAGCGCCACCGACCGTAACGCGAACGTCTTCCGGGACAGCTGGCCGAGCGTGGTCGCTCCGGTGAGCTGACCGACTCGGCAGGTGGAAGGGGCCGGCGCCCGTGCCGGCCCCTTCGTCGCGTCCTCAGCTCGGCAGCGGCGTCAGCCGGGTACGCGGGCCGGCCCGCAGCACACCGGACGGCAGCTTCTTGCCGAGCAACTCCTCGGCCAACTCCGCCGCCTCGATGAGCGCCGGCAGATCGATGCCGGTGTCGATGCCCATGTCGTGCAGCATGTGCACGGCCTCCTCGGTGGCCAGGTTGCCGCTCGCCCCCGGCGCGTACGGGCAACCGCCCAGACCACCGACGCTGGCATCGAACTCGGTGACCCCCAACTCCAGCGCGGTCAACAGGTTGGCCAGCGCCGTACCCCTGGTGTTGTGGAAGTGCAGCAGCACCGGCACGTGCGCGTTGCGGTCGCGTACCGCGGTCAGCAGCTCGCGGACCCGGCGTGGGGTGCCCATTCCGGTGGTGTCGCCGAACGCGACCCGGTCCGCGCCGTCGCGGACCACCCGGTCCACGATGCCGGCCACCCGCTGCGGGTCGATGTCCCCCTCGTACGGGCACCCGAAGCTCGTCGCGACGATCACCTCGACCCGCGCGGAGGCGGCGTGCAGCAGGTCGATCAGCTCGGCGATGTCGTCGAGCGACTCGTCGGTGGACCGGTTGACGTTGCGTCGGTTGTGCGTGTCGCTGGCCGAGACCACCACCTCGATCTCGGTGAAGCCGGCCGCGAGGGCGCGCTGGGCGCCCCGGGTGTTCGGCACCAGCGCCGAGTAGCGCACGCTGTCGGCCTTCGTGGCCCGCTGCCACACCTCGTCGGCGTCGGCCATCTGCGGGATCGCCTTCGGGTGCACGAACGACACCGCCTCGATCCGGCGCACGCCGGTGCCGGAGAGCGCGTCGAGCAGCCGCACCTTGGCGTCGGTCGGGATCGGGTCCTCGTTCTGCAACCCGTCCCGTGGCCCAACCTCACGAATGGAAACGAAACCCGGCAGGTCCGTCACGGGGTCACCTCACTCTTGATCAACGGGGTCGGGGGTCAGCGCATGCGGGAGACGATGGCCGTGTCGTAGGCGCCGGAGCGGAACTCCTCGTTGTCGAGCAGCTCGGTGAAGAAGGGGAGATTGTTCTTCGGGCCGGCGATCTGGAAGGCGGCCACCGCGACCTTCGCGCGTTCCAGCACCTCCGCCCGGGTGGCGCCGGTGATGATCAGCTTGGCCAGCAGGCTGTCGTAGAACGGGGTGACCGTGTTGCCCTCGGTGTAGCCGGAGTCCACCCGGACACCGTCACCCGTCGGCTCCACCCACGTCCTGATCACACCGGGACCGGGCAGGAAGCGCTTCGGGTCCTCGGCGTTGACCCGCATCTCGATGGCGTGGCCCCGCGAGGTCAGCGCGTCCGGGTCGAACGTCGGGGCCAACCCGGACGCCACCCGCAACTGCTCCTCGACCAGGTCGATGCCGTACACGTACTCGGTCACCGGGTGCTCCACCTGAAGGCGCGTGTTCATCTCCAGGAAGAAGAACTCACCGGTGGCCGGGTCGAGCAGGCACTCCACCGTGCCGGCGTTGCGGTAGCCGACCGCCTCACCCGCGCGCACCGCCGCCGCCAGCAGGCGGGACCGCAGCTCCGGCGAGACCGCCGGGGACGGGGACTCCTCGACCAGCTTCTGGTTGCGCCGCTGCACCGAGCACTCCCGCTCGCCGAGCGCCACCACCCGACCGTCGGCCAGGCCGAGGATCTGCACCTCGACGTGCCGCACCCGGGGGAAGAACCGCTCGATCAGCACCGAGCCGTCACCGAACATCCGCTCGGCGAACGCGCGCACCTTGTCGTACTCGGTGCGCAGCGCCGCCTCGTCGACGGCAACGCCCATGCCCATGCCGCCGCCACCGGCCGCGGCCTTGACCATCACCGGGTAACCGATCTCGGCGGCGGCCGTCACCGCCGCGTCCAGGTCGGCGGCCGGGTCGGTGGTGCCGGGCGCGACCGGAACGCCTGCCGCCGCCATCAGGTTCCGAGCGTTGATCTTGTCGCCCATCGCGGTGATCGCGTCCGCGCCGGGCCCGACCCAGATCAGGCCGCGGGCCTCGACGGTACGGGCGAACTCGGCGTTCTCCGATAGGAAGCCGTACCCGGGGTGGATGGCCTGCGCGCCTGTCGACGTGGCGGCGGCGAGGATCGCCTCGGTGTTGCGGTAGCTCTGCGCCGGGGCCGGCGGGCCGATCAGGACCGCCTCGTCGGCCTCGGCGACGAACGGCAGGTCGGCGTCGGCCTCCGAGTACACAGCGATCGCGCGGATGCCGAGCCGCTTGGCGGTACGGATGATCCGGCGGGCGATCTCGCCCCGATTGGCGACCAACAGTGACTCGATCATGTTTCCTCCCGGCGTCCGGATGGTGGGACGATGTCAGGGAATCATGACCGGCCTGCTTCTGACGAGTCGGCTCAGGCGAGCAGTGCGGCCAGGGCCGCCCCACGCAGCAGCTCGGCGCGACGCCGCCGATCCACCTCGCCACCGAGGAACGGGGTCGAGTTCATCAGACCGAACGCGGCGTGCGCGATCACCCGCGCCTCACCGTCGGGCATGCCCGGGTGCAGTGCGGTGAGCACCGTCACCCACTCCTCGACGTAGAGCCGTTGCAGACGGCGGATGCGCCGTCTCGGCTCCTCCGGCAGGCGGTCCAGCTCGTGCAGGTGCAGCGCGATCACCGCCGGGTTGGCCAGCGCGAACTCGACATGGAAGTCGATAAGCGACTCCAGCACCTCGCGGGGATCGTCCGGGTGCCCGACCGCGCGTTCCCGCCCGCCGGCCAGCAGACCCTCACTCACCGGGATGAGCGCGGCAGCCAGCATCGCCTCCTTGCCGGCGAAGTGGTGGTAGAGCGCCGGACCGGTGACCCCAGCGGCCGCGCCGATGTCGTCCATCGACACACCGTGGTAGCCGCGGGCGGCGAACAGACCAACCGCGATCTCCAGAATCTCGTCCTTGCGGGACCTGCGCCGGCCCGTACCCGCCGCACCCCGTGCCTGCTGCTCCACCGTCACCGGGCAAGCCTAGACCGCGAACTGCCTGCGATGGAGGACAGCGGCTTGACCCTCGACCCGGTCGAACCCGCACGGTCACCGGATGACCTCCCCTCCGCTCGGCCGAGATTTCCGGCTGCTCTGGTCCGCCGCCGTCTCGTCGAGGTTCGGGGACGCGCTGCGTACGCCGGCGTTGGCCCTGCTGGCCGCGACGGTGACCCGCGACCCCCGGATCATCGCGGCGGTCGTCGTGGCCGGTCAGCTACCGCCACTGCTCTTCGGCCTGCTCGGCGGCGTGTACGCGGACCGCTGGGACCGACGTCGAACGATGGCCCTGGTCGACGGCGTGCGCGCCACCGTGGTGGCGGCGCTGGCCGTCGCGGTCGCCCTCGACCGGATCGGTGTCGCGGTGCTGCTGCTGGCCGCGTTCC
The DNA here is from genome assembly GCF_049841595.1 of Micromonospora sp. DT228. Classification (NCBI taxonomy): domain Bacteria; kingdom Bacillati; phylum Actinomycetota; class Actinomycetes; order Micromonosporales; family Micromonosporaceae; genus Micromonospora; species Micromonospora sp. DT228. Next base: position 32,051 of record NZ_JBNCKO010000003.1, on the reverse strand, counting down.
TCCTCGCCGCGTTGGGCACGCTCTTCGACTCGGCGTCGTTCGCCCTGCTTCCGGCGCTGGTGCCCCCGGACGCGCTGCCCCGGGCGAACGGTCGACTGCAGGCGGGGGCCGCGGTGGCCGGCGGCTTCCTCGGCGCGCCCGCCGCCGGTCTCCTCTACACCGTCGCCCCGGCCCTGCCGTTCGCTCTCGACGCGGTCACCTTCGCCGCCGCCGCCCTGCTCGTGCTGGCCCTGGCACCGGTTGCGACTCCGGCCCCGGTCGCGCACGGACGACGCGGGTCGGTGTGGAGCGAGATCGCCGAGGGGGTGCGGTGGCTACGCGACCACCGGACACTGTGGCGGGTCACCCTGCTCGCCGCCGCCAGCAACCTGGCGATCAGCGGAATCATGGCGGTGCAGGTGCTCTACGCGCTCGACGTGCTGCGGGTGCCGCCCGCCGGGTACGGGCTGTTCGCCGCGGCCGCCATCGTCGGCGGCGTGACGGGGGCGCTCGGTGCCGGCCGGCTCGCCGCCCGGGTCGGCACGCTGCCGGCGCTGCGCGCCGTGCTCGCCGTGGAGACCGTGGCGCTTACCGGGTTCGCGCTGGCCCGCGATCCGGTGCCGGGTGGCCTCGCGTTGGCCGTCTTCGCCGCCGGGACTGTGGTGTGGAACAGCCTGTGCGCGTCGTACGGGCAGCGGCACGTGCCGGCCGGGCTGCTCGGCCGGGTCGGTGCGGCCCAGCGGATGGTGGGTCTGCTCACCGCACCGGTCGGGGCGGTGCTCGCCGGCCTGGCCGCCGCTGCGTACGGCACGGCGCCGGTGGCGGGCGCGGCGGCAGGCACGTTCGCGCTTGTCACAGTGGCCGCGTGGCGGACACTACGGCCGGCCGCGACCGGCGTGCCGGACCACAACGGGGTCGCCTAGCCTGACGCCGGCTGCCGGTGGGACAACCCGGACAGGCGTAGCGCGACCTTCCGGCGGGCCGGCGGCAGTGCGCCGAGCAGCCGGATCAGCACGTCCCGGGCGGGTCGGTGGGCCGGGGAGACGGTTGCCAGCCGGGTCAGCCCGGCGGCGAAACTCAGCACGTCCTCGGCCATCGGCCGCTGCCCGGCGCTGTAGTCGTCGAGCAGCGACTCCGGGCCTCCGTCGAGCACGTCCGCCACGGCGGTGCCGAGGGCGACCGCGTCGCAGATGCCGAGGTTCATGCCCTGACCGCCGGCCGGGCTGTGCACGTGCCCGGCGTCCCCGGCCAGCAGCACCGGCCCGGCTCGGAAGGTGTCGGCGATCAGGTGGTGCACCCGGAACCGGGAGCCCCAGAGGACCTCGGTCACCCGGTCGGGTCGTCGCGCCGGACCGCGCTCGTCGAGCAGCGCCTGGAGGTAAGCCGCAGCCGGATCCGGCGGAGCGCTCGCCACCGCGGCCACCAGCCGGACCACCCCGCCCGGCAGCGGGGCCCAGATCAGCGGGCCGGACCGCGCGAGGAAGAGCGCCACCTCGTCGCCGGGCAGGACGCTGTCCACCCGCACGTCGGCGAGCACGAAGGACTCCTCGTCGCGGGGGCCGCTGAATCCGATGCCGGCTGCCTGCCGGACGGTGCTGTGCAGGCCGTCGGCACCGACCACGTACCGGGCGCGCAGTTCCGTCCCGTCGATCCGCGCGAGCACCCCGCCGCCGGTCGGTGTCAGGCCGGTCAGCCGGGACGGCCGTCGGACCCGGACGCCGTGGGCTGCCAACTGTGCGGCGAGGACCGCTTCGGTGACCGACTGCGAGATCAGCAGCGCGTAGGGAAAGCGGGACGGCAACTCGTGGAACGGCACCGTCAGCAACACCCGGTCCCGGTCGCGCACGGTGAAGCGCGGCGACCGCATCCCCTGGGCGACGAGCGGCGCCGCCGCGCCGATCCGGTCCAGCACCTCCAGGGTGTACGCGTGCACGACCGCCGCGCGGGAGGTCGTCGGCGGCGCGGCCAGTTGGTCCAGCACGGTCACCTCGATCCCGCGTCGGGCGAGCGTCAGCGCGGTGGCGAGACCGGTGGGGCCAGCGCCCACCACCAGCACGTCGGTGCTCACGGGCAGCATGGCCACCTCCGTAGAAGCCGTTGCCAACACTTGTTGGCAAACACATGTTGGCAACGCTAGGGCGCTGCTGATTGTGTGTCAACAGTTGTTGGCATACGGTCGTCGCCATGACCGCGTCCGCTCAACCGACCCACAGCCGTCGCTCCGATGCCACCCGGGCGGCGATCCTGCGAGCGGCCCGGGAACGCTTCGCGGCGGACGGGTACGAGCGCGCCACGATCCGGGCCATCGCCGCCGACGCCCAGATCGACCCGTCGATGGTGATGCGCTACTACGGCAGCAAGGAGGGGCTCTTCGCGGCGGCCGCCGAGTTCGACCTCCGCCTGCCCGATCTGGCCCCGGTGCCGTCCGCCCACCTCGGCGAGGTGCTGATCCGGCACTTCCTCACCCGATGGGAGGGCGACGAGACGCTCGTGGCGCTGCTCCGGGCCGCCAGCACCAATCCGGGCGCCGCCGAGCGCATGCGCGGCATCTTCGCCGACCAGCTCACCGCGGCCGTGGCCACGTTCGGCACCGACCCGGCGACGACAGCCCGACGTGCCGGTCTGGTGGCCAGTCAGATCCTCGGCCTGGCCTTCACCCGATACATCGTCCGCCTGCCACCGGTGGTGGATATGCCAGCCGAGGAACTGGTCGCCTGGATCGCGCCGACCCTGCAGCGCTACCTGACCGGGATTCCGGAAAACTGACCCAACCTTTTACCCCTCCCCGTGCGTCTGGCAGGTGACGCGTAACGCGACGGCCGGGAGGGGGCGGATGGCACCGACGGGACACGACGGCCGGGACGGCTACCTCGCCTTCGTGGAGAACCACCAACACCGGCTGCTCCGTTCGGCCTATCTGATCTGCGGCAACCGGCACCAGGCCGAGGATCTGCTCCAGGACGCCCTGCTCAAGCTGGCGCTGCGCTGGGCGTCGGTCCGCGACGGCGACCCCTCGGCGTACGTGCGGGCCATCCTCTACCGGGATGCGGTGTCGTGGTGGCGACGGCGACGGCGGGAGTGGCTGAGCGCCACACCACCGGACCGGGCGACCCACGACCGGGACGGCGCGCTGCGGCTGACACTCCACGACGCACTGAGCCTGCTGCCGCCCCGGCAGCGGGCCGTCCTGGTGTTGCGCTACTACGAAGACCTGACCGAGGTCGCCACCGCCGAGGCGCTCGGGGTGACCGTCGGCACCGTGAAGAGCCAGTGTCACGCGGCGCTACGCCGCCTCCGCGAGGTCGCCCCCGACCTCGCCCGGGACGCCCGGCCACGGCAGGGCTCGGCCGATCTGGCCGCCGGCATCGAGGTGAACCCGTGAACGAGCAGGACCTGCGCCGGTTGCTGACCATCACCGTCGAGGACGTGCTGCCCAGCCAGCCGGCAGCGGCCAGTTGGGACCGGGCCCGGCGCAAGCGGCGTACCCGACGGGTCATCGGCGTGGTCGCCCTGGCCGTGACACTCGTCGGCGGTGGCACGGTGGCGGTCCTGCGGCCAACCGATCCACCACCGAATCACTCGGTGGCGCCGACTCCGACAGCCGTCCCCACGCACGCCGATCCCGTGCAGCACCCGCCCGCCGAGCTGACCTTCCCGCCCGATCCGCTGACCCGGCTCGGCGGCCCGGCTACCGTGCCGCTCTCCGAGCGACCGGTCCAGCGGGCGCTGGCGCTGTTCCAGCCGACGGACGAGGAAAATCGCGCGGACGGCCCGGTTCGGGTGCTCGGAAACGACGGCGTGGTACGCAGCCTCGACGTGGTGACGCTGCAACCCACCCGGGATGCGGGCTACAACGAGGCACCCGCCGTGAAGCCTGGCGTGCTGTCGCCGGACGGCAAGTCGGCGGCGTTCGCGCAGACCAAGGAACTGGTCGTCGTCGACCTCACCACCGCGCAGGTGCGCCGGATTCCCCTGGACGGCTACCTGGAGCTGGTCGTCTGGGCGAACGACCGGGTGCTGGTCGGCGGCGACGACCGGACGTACGCGGTGGACCGGGTCACCTGGGCGGCGAGCAGGATCGACGTGTCGGCCTGGGTCCTGGCCGCACCCGACCCGGAGGCCGGCCGCGAGGCGCCGCTCGTCGAGTTGATCGGCGAACGGGATGGCCTGGCACTGCGCAGCCGCACCGCCCGCGAGGCAACGATCCGTTCCGAACAGGAGATCACCGGCGACGGACTGCCCTCGCCGTATGAGATCAACGAGTTCTACGGCCGGGGCTGGCTGCACGGCGGGCGGCTGGCCAGCGCGGCGTGGATCACCAGCGATGAGATCGACGGTGCGGAGGGGGCGGCGGTGCTGGACGCGCGGACCGGTGCCGTGTCCCACCTGCTCGACCTGGGCCGGGAGCGCAGTAAGGGCTGCTGCGAGGTGCTGGGCTGGGACAACAAGGGTGCGGTGCTGCTCCGGTTGGAACCGGCCGCGCTGGCCCGCTGGGACCCGGAGACCGGCGAGGTCACCGGCATCATCCGCGACCTGCGTGGCGTGATCGCAGTCGCCGGTTGAACGACCGTCCCCGCGCGAAAGGGCATCGCGCGGGGACGGTCCACACCACCGGCCCGCTCAGGCGGCCAACAAGCCGGCGTCGCTCAGGCGGCGAGGCCACCTGGCTGGTCGCCCTTGACGACGGGCGCCCGGACCAGGTTGCCCCACTCGGTCCACGAGCCGTCGTAGTTGCGCACCTGCGGGTAGCCCAGCAGGTGCCGCAGCACGAACCAGGTGTGGCTGGACCGCTCGCCGATCCGGCAGTACGCGATCACGTCGTCGTCCGGGCTGAGCCCGAGCTGGTCGGCGTAGATCGCCTTCAGCTCGTCGGCGGACTTGAACGTGCCGTCGGAGTTGGCGGCGGACTTCCACGGCTTGCTGACCGCGCCCGGGATGTGGCCGCCGCGCAGCGCGCCCTCCTGCGGGTAGTCCGGCATGTGCAGCGTCTCGCCCGTGTACTCACCCGGTGACCGGACGTCGACGAGCGGCCGACCGGCGGCGATGTGCGCCATGACCTGCTCACGGTAGGCCCGCAGCGGCGCGTCGTCGCGAAGCGGCACCGGGTAGTCGGCGCGGGGACGAGCCGGCTTGTCGCGGGTCACCTCGCGCCCCTCGGCGATCCACTTCTGCCGGCCGCCGTCGAGCAGCCGCACGTCGGCGTGGCCGAAGAGCGAGAACACCCAGAGGGCGTACGCGGCCCACCAGTTGAAGTTGTCGCCGTAGAAGACGACCGTGTCACCCCGGCCGATGCCCTTCGCGGCGCACAACTCGGCGAAACGCTCGGCGTCCAGGTAGTCGCGGGTCACCTGGTCGTTCAGCTCCAGGTGCCAGTCGACCTTGACAGCACCGGGAATGTGACCCGATTCGTAGAGCAGCACGTCCTCGTCGGACTCGACAACCACGAGGCCCTCGTCGCCCATGTGCTCGGCCAGCCACTCGGTGGTGACCAACCGTTGCGGATCCGCGTACGACTGAAGGCGGGGATCAGGATCGTTCGGCACAGACATGATCCCCAAACTACGCCGCAACCCTGCCCGCCGACCGACCATCGGCGATCGGGCGCAGCGGATGCGACGCTTCACACGTGACAGCGGCGAGACCCGCCGACCTCTGAGGATCGACATGACCCAACGGCACCGGACCGCACCGCCTCGGGTCGTCCCGCCACCGCTGGACTTCACCGACTTCTATCAGGCGCATTTCCACCGGATCGCGGTGCAGCTCTATGCCTACCTCGGCGACCACGCCGAGGCGCAGGATCTCACTCAGGAGGCGTTCTGCCGGGTGCTGGAGCGGTGGGATCGGATCAGCGGCTACGGCGACCCCTCCGGCTGGGTGCGCCGGGTGGCCTGGAATCTCGCCACGAGCCGGCTGCGCCGGGTGCGGACCGCCGTCAACCATCTGGCCAGGCAGCGGGCAGAGCATGTACCCGGACCGGAACCCGACCGGGTGGCGCTGACCCGAGCATTGGCCACCCTGCCGACCGTCCAGCGGCGCGCAGTTGTGCTGTACCACCTCGCGCACCTGAGCGTCGCGGAGATCGCCGACCAGTTGGGCGTTCCGGAAGGCACCATTCGCTCCTGGCTGTACCGGGGACGGGCGGCACTGGCCACGTACTTCACCGAGCGGCAGGAGGCCAACCGTGCGTAACGTCGCTCTGGAGGAGATGTTCGCCGATTTCGAGGCGGAGACCAGAACCACTTTCCGACCCCCCGGCGCTCCCGACGCCCAGCGGCGGGTACGCGACCGCCGACGCCGCCGCCGAGGTCTGCTGGCTGGCGTCGCCGCGATCTTGCTGGTGGGCCCGGCCGGCGCGTTCGCTGTCGCTGGACGGGATGTCGACCGCCAGAAACCCGCTCCCACCGAGTCGGCCGACCCGAGGCTCGTCGAGCGGAAGATCGGCCTCCCGCAGGGGGTCGGCGTGTTGGTCGACCTCAGCTTCGTCAACGCCCAACACGGATGGGCGCTCTTTGACACCTGCGGTACCACCGCGCCGCCGGAGGGCCTCGACTGCCGACTCACCTTCGCCCGGACCACCGACGGCGGCATCGTCTGGACCATGTCCGGACGCCCCCCAACCCGGCGCCCCGGCTCATACCTGCTTCCGCTGGACGACCGCACGCTCACGGTGGTCATGGATGACGGCTACTACGTGACCACCGACGGAGGGACGACGTTCACGACCTACCCGTTCAGCTCACCACCACCTGTGACCCAGCAGGCACAGGCCACGGCCAGCGGATTTGCCATTCGATGCCCATCGACAGGCGGGGTGCCGGGCGTGAATTGCAAACGATGGCAGCTAGAGCGAATCGGTTCCGGTGCGGTCCAGCCGCAGCCCCCGGTGGCCCCCACCCAGGAGAGCACCGGTGGGTTGATCGAGGGGGGTGACGGGCGACTCTGGCTGTCGGTACGCGAGAGGGACAAGCTCTCTGTCCTGGTCAGTGCCGACAAGGCGGCGACGTGGCGACTGCTGCCGGCCATCGAGGGGGCGCACCAGCTGATGGTCTCACCGGACGGCCGCGACGCCTGGCTGACCACCGTCGCCGAGTCCGGGTTCGGCGAGGCCAGTCTCAAGAACGTGTGGCGCCTTGCCGGAGACCGGTGGGAGCCGGGGCCCGGGTTACCCGACGACACTCGCACCGCTGCCGCGATGAACGGCGGAATCCTTGCCGTCACTGGGACGTATGGCGGCTTCGGGTTCTGGGTCGAAGGCCGCTACGTTGACGCGCCCGAGCTGCGTGCTGCGACCCTATCGGGCACCGACCGCGCGGATGAGCCCTCGATCGAGGTACTGCCGGACGACACCGTGGTCGTCAGCAGGGCGGCCGCGGCGATCATCGGTACCGGTTCTGGCACCACGCGCACGTGGACTCGGATTTCCTGATCCGAAACGCCGCCGACGGGCGTGAGCGAGCCGCTCGGGCACGCCGGTGGGCCGCGGTTCACACCGCTGCGGCCCGTGCCGAGCGGTCAGGCGCGGCGGTGGGCGATCCGGCCGGCGACCACGGTGACCAGGCAGACACCGTCGGCGGCAATTACCGCGAGATCGGCGCGCTCACCCGCACCCAGCGTGGGCGACATCGCGGCGGGCAGCACGAGCAGGTCGCTCCGGTCGACGGCGACCCGCAGCGCCGGGTCGGCCAGGTGCTCCGCCAGCACCGCCGTCACCCCGGTCCGCAGCAACGCGTGCACCCGCTCGCGCGGGGTGGGCGCCGTCGGCAACGGACCGTCGTGCAGCAGGCCCGGCCCCAGCGTGCCGGGCCAACGGCGGACCCGCACACCGGCGTACGCCTCACTCAGCTCGGCCAGCGGGCCGAGGGCCTCGACCCGGTCGCCGCTGACCAGCACGGCGTGCTCCGATACCGGCTCACCGCCAGGGGTGCGCCGCAGTTGCGGCGCGGTGTGCAGGGTGAGCATGGTCAGTCGACGATCGGCCCGAGCACCGGGCGCTTCGCCGTCACGGTGTCACCTGACGACCGGCCGGTCAGCCGTCGCTTCAGCCAGGGCGCGAGGTGCCGACCGGCCCACCGCACGTCGGCGGCACGGGCAGCCAACCACGGCGATGGCGCCGGGTGCGGCGGGACCAGCAGCCACTCCTCGTCGCAACCAACCCCGAGCGCGTTCAACACCTGCCCCGCGACCCGCCGGTGGCCGGCCGGGGAGAGATGCAACCGGTCGGTGCTCCACAGCATCGGGTTGAGGAAGGTGTCGTCGGCGTACAGGTCGACCATGATGGCGCCGTGCCGCTCGGCGGTCTCGCCGACGGCCTGGTTGAGCAACTGCACCCGGGGGGCGACGAGTCGCTGGCCGGGCAGCCGGGCCATCACGTCGGCGAACCGGAAGAGCAGCACGTCCGCGCCGCCCGACCGCAACTGCCGGACCACCTCGTCGAAGCGGGACACCAGCGTGTCCGGGTCGAAGGTGCGGCGCAACACGTCGTTGCCACCGGCCGCGAAGCTGATCAGATCCGGCTTCATCGCGACCGCCGACGGCACCTGCTCGGCCACCACGCTGGGGAAGAGCCGACCCCGGATGGCCAGGTTCGCGTACCGGAAGTCGGGTCCCGCCTCGGCGGCGAGCCGGGCCGCCACCAGGTCCGCCCAGCCCCGGAAGGTGCCGTCCGGGTACGCGTCATCCATGCCTTCGGTGAAACTGTCCCCGACCGCGACAAAACTGCGCCAGCGCACCCGCGCCCCCTCACACCACTCGTTGCCTGCGGCGACCAGTCTGTCACCGAAGGCACGGCCGGCAGTGCCCCGATCGGGCGACGTGGCGGAGGTCATGCGACGCCGAACCGACCCAACTCCCATGATCGACACGAGTTCACGGAAATCGCGGTATCCGAGGCGAGTTGACACCGCGACATCGGTGAACTCGTGTCGATCACCCGCAATGTTGGGCCTCCGACCTCACTGACCCGGCGCGCTCTCGTGAAGCAGTCGGCTATCCGGCTGGCGGCGGACTGTCGTGGCTCGCGCCCAGGCCCCACAATGGGGGGCCGATCACCGGTCCGAGCAGCGGGGAGGGCCTAGTTGAGCCAGGCAAACGAACCGAGCCCGCCGGGGCCGACCCCGGCGACCACCTCGCCGCGCAACGCACGGACCCGTCAGATCCGACTCGTGGGGCTCATCGTCGTGCTGGCCGTCCTGGTCGCCGCCCTGGTCCCGATCGTCCTCGCGATGGGACCGCCGACCCGCGACGAGTTGTTGGAAAAGGCCGGCCTCAAGGGAAAACAGCAACTCGTCATCGGGGTGAAGGACGACCAACCAGGCATCTCGCAGCACCTCGCGAACAACGTCTGGAAGGGCTTCGACGTCGACATCGCCTACATGATCGCGGGCTATCTCGGCTTCGACCACTCCCAGGTGCGCTTCCTGCCGATCGAGAGCGAGGACCGGGCCCGTCGACAGGCCCGGGACAACGACGGGTTCGTCATCGTCGACCTGGTCATCGCCTCGTACAGCATCAACGAGAAGCGCAAGGAGGAGGGCGCGGTCTTCTCCGCCGCGTACCTGCACACCGAGCAGTCGGCGATCACCCTGAAAAGCTTCGAGGGGCAGGTGAGCAGCCTGGAGGATCTCCGTGGGCTGACGGTCTGCTCGCTGACCACCTCGACGTCCATCCAGCGCCTCGGCGAGGCCGGCGCCACGCCGGTGGGCCGGAACCGGATCAGCGAGTGCGTCCAGGAGCTGTACGACGGCAAGGTGCAGGTCGTCACCACCGACGCGGCGATCCTCGCCGGCTTCGTCACGGCCGACCAGCCGGGCGACGACGGGCAACGCTTCCCGGTGACCCTCAAGAACCCGAAACCGCTCCGGCACTGGGACATCGGCTCGTCGCCGCAGGAGAAGTGGGGCATCAACGTCGGCCCCAACCAGGCCCTGCTCGATTTGGTCGACCTCGCGCTCTCCGAATCGGCCCTGGACGAGGAGAACTCGACCTGGGAGAACGCGTACAACGCCAACCTCCGTTGGCAGCAGGGATACAACCTCCCGCAGCCGGTCGCGGAACAGCAGCAACCCGAGGCGAGGAAGGTGAAGGTGCGACAGTGGCCGTGGGAGAGGATCGCGCTACCGCCCCCGGCGTACCCCGGGTCGTCACCAGTTTCGGCGAGGCCCGCCGCCCGCGCCGGATGGCGGGGGCGCGGCAGGCGCAGCAGTGGCTGCTGACCCTCCTACCCGCCTTCCCCGTCCTGCTCCTGGTGCTGCGACTGTGGCAGCTCAGCCAACAGGACATGTCCACGATGCTGCTGCTGGTGCAGTACGTCAGCCCGCTCGGTCTGCTCAGCGCCCTGCTGATCGCCCTGGTGTGGGCGTTCCCCGTCGTCGTTCTCGCCTTCGGGGTGCTCGGTCGGCTGCTGCGGCTCAGTGCTCCGGACCGGTTCGACCCGGAACGGTCACTGCTGGCCTCCGGTACGGCACGTACCCCGGGCTGGGTGATCAGCGCCGCGGTCGCGCTGGGGGCGCTCACCTGGCAGCTCCGCTTCGTGCCGTCACTGCTGATGCTCGCCCTCTGGCTGCTCGCGCTGCGCACCCGCTATCTGCACCCGGACCAGCCGACCCGGGTGCTGCTGGTGAGTGTGGCGCTGCCCCTGGCGGCGGCGATCCTGGCGTACACCGTGCTGGGGCCGGCGATCTGGACCGCGTACCAGGATCGTGAGCTGGCCACCGCCGCGCTGCTGGCGGTGCCACCCGCCGCCACCGTGCTGCTCACCGGCCCGATCCCCGGCTGGATCGCCCCGACGCTCACCCACGGCCTGGCGTTCACGGTCGCCGCCGTGCTCCCGGTGGTGATGGGCGCGGTCTTCCTCCGGGTGCCGCTGTTGCCCACCGCCGCGATCGAGGTGGTGCCGAAGGAATCGGCCAGGACGACCCCGGCCGCGACACCCGCGACGGGCGACGGTGCGCTGACCGAGGGCAGCGGGACCGGGCCGCCACCGGTTGCCGACGCTGACCCGGAGGTGGTGCTCGGCGCGCTCATCGCGGTCACCGACACGTCGACGATCGTGCTGGACCGGGCCGCCACCGTGCGGTTCCTGCCGAACGGTTGGGTCGAGTCGCAGGTCCTCTGCCCACAGGTGACAGAGGTGCCATACAGCCTCGTCTCGGTGCGTGGGTGGCCGGTGGAGGAGACGGCACTGAACTGGATGATGCCCCGGCGGCCGGTGGTCGATCCGGACGTCCGCTGTGAGGGCCGGCTCCCCGGCGCGCGGTGAACCGGACCCGGTGGCGGGCCACCCCGGGAGGTGGCCCGCCACCGTAGGTGCCGCTGCGTCAGCCCGCGACGGCCAGGATCTGCATGTCCTTCAGGCTCGCCGGCTCGGCGGTCTCGGAGATCTTGCTGCCATTCGCGTGGACCAGCAGCACGGCGTGGCCGCTGCCGTCCCGAACCCGCACGACCATCGAGCCGTCGGTCTGGAAGTAGACCTGCCGCAGCTCGCGTCCGCCGAGTGGCAGCCGGATCTCCCTTCCGGTCCGGGTGTCCAGCACCACGTTGACCCGCAGGTCGCGAGCGACGTCGCCGGCGTCCCCATCCGCCTTCTTCCGCAGCAGGGCGATGCGGGAGCCGTCCGGGGAGAGGCTGGCCATGTCGTTGCTGCGCCAACCGTCCACCGAGAAGCCGGGGACGACGCGCTTCGTCGTGCCGTCCGTGCCGTAGAGCGCGACGCCGGCGTCGGTGTTCAGGGCGATGGTCTGACCGTCCGCCGACCAGAGGGCATGACAGGCCTCAGGTTCGGTGGTCCACCAGCGCACGCCCTTCCCCGTTGAGCGCACCTCCAGCACGCCGTAGCGGCCGGGTCCACCCGCCGCGTTCGGCTTCGTCTCGCGGAACAGCAGTTGCCGCCCGTCCGGCGACCAGACCGTGGTGACGCAGTACGGGTCGACATCCGGGCGCACCTTCCGCCGGTCGGAGCCGTCAGCGTTCGCGACGAACAGGTTGTTGCTGCTGCCGTCGCTGTCCACCCAGGCCACTCGGCGGCCGTCCGGCGAGACGCTCACGTTGCCCTTCCACGCGATATCGGGCAACGCCAGCAGTTGGACCGCATTGTCGCCGGGGCGCCAGGACCGCAGGTTCGCGGTCTTCGCGCCGGTCACCTCGGCGGGCCCGTAGAAGAGCCTGCCGATGGCCACCGTCGGCGCGATCGCGCTGGACCCGCCGCTGGGCGGGGTGCTGGGGCTGTTGGACGGCGTCGGGGTGGGCGTTGGCGTTGGGGTCGGTGTCGCGGTCACCGACGGGGTGTCGGCGGGGAGCGGCGCGGGAGACCCGTTGGGCCGGATGGCGAGGGCGGTGCCGGCCGCCGCCGCGATCAGCACCAACACCGCGGCCGACGTGGCCACGGCGCGCTGGATCCCGAGCCGACGGGACGTACGCAGGCTCCGGTCCCGCAGGTCGACAACCGTGACCTCATCGGCCAGGTCGGTCAGGTCGAGCCGGAGACGCTCGTCGTTCATCGGGTGCTCCCTTCCAGGACGTACAGCTCGGCGAGGTCGGGGGCGACGACGCGCAACTTGGCGAGTGACTTCGCCGTCTGGCTCTTGACAGTGCCGACGGTGACGCCGAGCAGCTCGGCGGTCTCCGCCTCGGTGCGGTCCTCGAAGAACCGCAGCACCAGCACGGCCCGTTGCTTCGGGGAGAGCTTCGCCAGCGCCGACCGGAGGGTCAGCCGCAGACTTGTCTGCTGCGCGTGGTCCGGGGCCGAGTCGCCTCCGCGGGGCTCGGGCAGGTCGCCCGGCATCGACTCGGGTACCCGGCGGCGCCGCCACCAGGACACCTGCAGGTGGTACATGATCTTCCGGGTGTACGCCTCGGCGTTGCCGCTGTGGTGCAGCCGGTTCCAGGACCGGTGTGTCCGGGCCAGCGCCGACTGGACGAGATCCTCGGCCAGGTGCTGGTCACCGGTGAGCAGGTAGGCCGAGCGCAGCAACGCCGGCGTGCGGGTACGGACGAACGAGTCGAACTCACTCAGCAGAGGGTCCACACGGGCCGATCCTTCGGGTCGTGGTGCAGGAGGGATGTGCTGCCTCTCCAGACGTCGCCCTGGGCCACAGTGGTTGCCGGCAGGCACCCGCCGTGTTCACGGCGCGCCTGACGAATTGGGTCGCTCGGGCGCTCGGCACGCCTCTACGCTGCGCGCATGCTGCTACGCATGTCGACCCTGCTGCTCCGGACCCTGCGCGAGGACCCGGCCGACGCGGAGGTGCCGAGCCACCGGCTTCTCCTGCGCGCCGGTTACATCCGCCGCGCCGCGCCGGGTGGCTACACCTGGCTGCCGCTGGGCAAGCTGGTGCTGGACTGGGTCACCGACGTGGTGCGTGGCGAGTTGTTCGCGATCGGCGACCAGGAGGTGCACTTCCCGGCGCTGCTGCCGGCCGACCCCTACCGGACGAGCGGCCGGTGGGCCGAGTACGGCGACGACATCTTCACCCTCGCCGACCGGCGCGGCGCCGAGCACCTGTTGGCGCCCACCCACGAGGAGATGGCGGCGCTGCTGGTCAAGGACGTGTTCACCTCGTACCGCGACTTCCCGGTGACGCTCTTCCAGGTGCAGACGAAGTTCCGCGACGAGGCGCGGCCCCGGGCCGGGCTGCTGCGCGGTCGGGAGTTCCTGATGAAGGACGCGTACTCCTTCGACCTGGACGACGCGGGGCTGCGGGACGCGTACGCCCGGCATCGCGCGGCGTATCGGCGGATCTTCGACCGGTTGGGCCTGGACTACACGGTGGTGCACGCGATGTCCGGGGCGATGGGTGGCTCCGCGTCGGAGGAGTTCCTGGCGACGGCGCCGGTGGGCGAGGACACGTTCGTGGGCTGCACCGCCTGCGACTACGCGGCTAACACCGAGGCGGTGGTCACCCGGGCGCCGGCCGCCGCCGACCCGACCACGCAGCGGGCGGTCGAGGTGCACGACACCCCGGAAACCCCGACGATCGCGAGCCTGGTGGAGCTGGCGAACGCCCGTCGGTTGGGGGATCGGGACGGCTGGACCGCCGCCGACACCCTGAAGAACGTGGTGTTGTCGGTCCGGCAGCCGGGTGCCGAGCGGGCCGAGCCGGTGGTGATCGGGCTGCCCGGGGACCGGGAGGTCGACCTGAAGCGGGTCACCGCCGCGCTGGCGCCGGCCCAGGTGGCCGTCTTCGACGAGTGGGTCGAGCATCCGGAGCTGGTCCGCGGCTACCTCGGGCCGCAGGTGCTCGACAAGCTGGGCATCCGCTACCTGGTCGATCCGCGGGTGGTGCCCGGTTCCGCATGGCTGACCGGGGCGAACGAGCCGGGCCGGCACGCGACCGACGTCGTCTCCGGGCGGGACTTCACGCCCGACGGGACGATCGAGGCGGCCGAGGTGCGCGCCGGGGACAGCTGCCCCGACTGCGTCGACGGCGAGTTGACGATCCGGCGGGGCATCGAGATCGGCCACATCTTCCAGCTCGGTCGCCGGTACACCGACGCGTTCGCGGTCGACGTGCTCGGGCCGGCCGGCAAGCCGGTCCGGCCGACGATGGGCTGCTACGGCATCGGGGTGTCCCGGGCGGTCGCGGCGGTCGCCGAACAGCACCACGACGACCGGGGACTGGTCTGGCCGGCGGCGATCGCGCCGTGCGACGTACACCTGGTGGTGGCGGGCAAGGGCCCGCAGCTCGACGCGGCGCTGGAGCTGGGCGGGCGCCTCGCCGCCGCCGGCCTGCGGGTGCTCGTCGACGACCGCACGCACGTCTCGGCCGGGGTCAAGTTCACCGACGCGGAGCTGATCGGCATCCCCCGGGCCGTCGTGGTCGGCCGCCGACTCGCCGAGGGGTACGTCGAGCTGCGCGAGCGGGCCGGCGACGAGCGCGTCGAGCTGCCGCTTGAGGGTCTGGTGGACCGACTTGTCCACGAGGTACGCCAGGAACGTGGGAACCTGGTGTAGCTGCCGCGTCACGGGGTAGTGCAGTCGGATCGACCGAAGACGTTTGCGGAGGCTCTCATGACCGGTTACCGGGTCAGCGACGTGATGACCAAACAGGTCGTGTACCTGCCCGCCGAAACCACACTGGACGAGGCCGCCAGGGTGATGAAGGAGGCGGACATCGGTGACGTGGTGGTCACCGACGGCGCGAGCCTCGCCGGCATGCTCACCGACCGGGACATCGTGGTGCGGGCCGTGGCGGAGAACAGTTCCCCCGCGGCCACCACCATCGGCTCGATCGTCACCCGCGAGGTGGTCATGATCGAGCAGCACTGCACGGCGGGTGAGGCGGCGGCGCTCATGCGGGACCGGGGCATCCGCCGGGTGCTGGTCTGTGACACCGACCGCAAGCTTGTCGGCATCGTCTCGCTCGGCGACCTGGCCATGCAGCTCGACCCCACGAGCGCGCTCAGCGAGATCAGCGAGCAGTCGCCGACGGTGTGACGAACGGGCCGGGTCGGCGCACGGTATGTGCCGCCGGCCTGTTCGCGGGTGGCCGGCGGTAGCCTCGACGCATGGCTGACATGCCGGCCCGACTGGCCGAGATCGTCGACGAGTTCGCCGCCGCGCCGCGCGACCTGGTGCTGGAGATGCTCCTGGAGTACGCGGACGTCATTCCGGTGCTGCCGGAGGGCGCCGTCGAACGCGAGGGCATGGAACAGGTGCCCGAGTGCCAGACGTCGTTCTTCCTTCGCGCCAAGGTGACCCCGGGGGGCACCGTGGCGACGATCTTCGACTGCCCGCCGGAGGCGCCGACCACCCGGGCGTTCGCCGGGATCCTCGCCGAGGGGCTGGCCCTGGCGAGCCCGGAGGAGGTCCTGGCCGTGCCGGACGACCTCTACCAGCGGATGGGCCTGGCGCAGGCGATCAGCCCGCTGCGGATACGCGGCGGCACGGCGATCCTGGGCCGGCTCAAGCGTCAGGTGCGGGAACAACTCGGCTGACCGCGAGGTTGCCAACGATCATGGAGATCGAGATCTACGCGGACGTCATCTGCCCGTGGTGCTACATCGGCAAGCGCCGCCTGGACGAGGCTCTCGCCAGCTATCCGGGCGAGGTGACGGTCCGCTACCGGCCGTTCCAACTCGACCCGTCGCCGGTCGCCGAGCCGCTGCCCCTGGTGGAGGCGCTGGCCGGAAAGTTCGGCGGCCCGGAGCGCGCCCGGCAGATGGTCGACCACGTGACCCAGGTCGCGGCCGGTGACGGGCTGCGGCTGGACTACGACCGCGCGGTGATCGCCAACACCTTCGACGCGCACCGGCTGGTCTCCTGGGCCACCGACCAGGGCAGGGCGGCCGAGATGGTGGAGGCGCTCTACCAGGCGCACTTCAACCACGGCGTCGACGTCGGGTCGCGGGAGGCGCTGGCCACCCTGGCCGGCGAGATCGGCCTGGACGCCGCCGACGCGCTTCGGTTCCTCGACTCCGACGAGCGCGTCGCCGACGTCTCCGCCCAACTGGCCGAGGCGCAGGGCCTGGGCATCAGCAGCGTGCCGACCTTCGTCCTGGCCGGAAAGTACGCGGTCTCCGGTGCGCAGGAGGTGCAGACGCTGCTCGCCGCGCTCGCCGAGGTCGAGCAGCGCGAGGCCGCGAACCACTGAGTCAGCGGGGTGCCCGGCATCGATGATCACGATGTTTCACGTGCAACAACATCGATGCCGGTGGCTGTTCAGGCCGGCCTGGCCAGCCCTTCCACCACCTGGGCGCCGGGCAACGCGCCCAGAGCCGGCCCGGGCAGCGCGATCTTGCTGTGCCGTACGCCGGACCCGATGATCACGTGCGGGGCGGCGATGACGCGTGCGTCCACCAGGATCGGCCACTGCGCCGGCAGCCCGATCGGGGTGATGCCGCCGTACTCCATGCCGGTCAACTCGACCGCGTCGGTCATCGGGGCGAAGCTCGCCTTGCGGACGTCCAACGCCCGGCGGGCCACCCCGTTCACGTCGGCCCTGGTGGTGGCCAGGACGATGCAGGCGGCGTAGCGGACCACACCCTCACGCTTGCCGGCCACCACGACACAGTTGGCCGACACGTCCAACCCCACCTCGTACGCCGCACAGAACGCCGCGGTGTCGGCGAGTTCGGCGTCGATCGGGGCGACCAGCACGTCGTTGACGTCGACCGGCGCGTCGGCGGGCCACTGCGCGATGGCCTCCGCCACCGGCGGGGCGAGCAGGTCGAGGCGGGCGCGGGCGGGTTCGGTCTTCAGCGTTCCCATCACGGGTGCGATCCTCGCATCCGCGACGCTGAAACGCCCGACGGCTCCCGTGCCGTTTCGGGACGCCACCGGCCCGGGCCGGACGGATCCGGTGCTCAACTGCCGGCGAGGAAAGCGTTGTCGCGCATGAAGGAGCGGTCTCTGGCGGCAGCCAGCTCCTGCTCGCGTTGGGCCCTGGCCCGTTGCAGTTCCAGATCCTCCATGGCGTGCCGGACACCCAGCCGGATCACGCCGTAGAGGAAGACGAAACCGAAGACGTAGAGGATCACCGTGGTGACGACAGCGAACATGACGTCACCGTAAGACGAACGTGAACCGTTGTTGCTCTCATTTCCGCCCCGTTCCCCCGTACGTGTCCGCCCCGACTCAGCCCGAGCGGATCAGGTCCAGCACGGTCAGCAGCGCGAAGAACGCGATCACGATCTCGTTGACGATCCAGGCGTGCCCCTCGGCCCACTCCCGCATCCGGGTCAGGACCCGCGCCGCCCGGTCCCCGAGCAGCAGTAACGCCAGCAGCGGCAGGGCGAGCAGGAGCACGGTGAGCAGCACGAACGGCACCAGGTGCCACCACGGCAGGTCATGTCGGGCCACACTCGCCCCGACGGCCGCCATGGTCAGGTCGTCGGTCGGCGTGAGCACGAAGAGCAACGCGCCCAGCCGCAGTGCCGTACGCGGGTCGGCGTGCTCGATGCTCCCCAGCCACCTCGGCGGTCCGGACCGGTCCCGCCGTACCCACACCAGCACGGCCAGGCCGACCAGCAGGGCGAGAACCACCAGGTCGATGGCGGGACCGCGATCGACCTTGCCGGCGGCGGCACTGGCGTCGGCGGCCAGCCCGCCCACCCAACGGGTCAGCAGCCAGCTCAGCGTCACTCCGGCCGTGACCACCAGCCCGGCCCCGGCGAGGAAGCCCAGTGACGCCGCCCGGGGCCGGTCCGACGAGGCGAGGAAGACCGACACGACAAGTTGGGTCCCGGCGACCATCACCACGGCGAGCGGCAGGATGGTCAGGAAGTTCATCGCCCGCAATCCTCCCGGCCCGACCGGGCCGGGAGCGACCGAATCCGCGGATCACCCCTCCGGTCGCACCGTTGCGCCCACCACGACGCGACCGGCCAACAGCGCGCCGAGCAGCGCCAGGCCAGCGGTCACCGCCAGAGTCGCCGCGTAACTGGCCGGGCCGGGCGCGCTCCCCGCGGCCAGCACGGCACCTGTCAGCGCGAGCACTGTCGCCGCGAAGAGGGAGTCGCCCAGTTGCAGGGATGAGCTGTTGCGGCCCTGCTCACCAGGGGCGGACAGCTCCAGGGTGAGCACCGACAACGACGGGTAGAGCAACCCCATGCCGAGGCCGGCCGCCGCCCACCCGAGCACGGCGACGGCCACCGGGACCTCGGGCCGCACGGCGAGCGCCACCGTGGCCGTGCCGACCGTGATGCAGCTCAACCCGAGCCGCGGCAGGCTGGCCCGGGACGCGGGCACCGGGATCCGGCCCTGCAACCAGGAGCCCACCGACCAAGCCAGCGCGCCGACCGTGAGGACCAGCCCGGCGGCGGTCGGCGAGAGACCCCGCTCCCGGGAGAGCATCAACGGGATGACCACCTCGGCGCCCACGAAGGCCGCCGACGCCAGCCCCCGCAGCCCCACCACCGTGGGCAGCCCTCGGGCCGCCCGCAGGAACCCGGCCGGCAGCAGGCGCGGCGCACAGACCAGCAGGCCGACCACGGCAAGCGCGACAAGGGTGAGGGCGGTGACGCCGCGCTGCTGTCCCCCGATGTGCAGCAGAGCGGCGCTCACCGCGGCCCCGCACGCCCAGCCGATCCGTCCCACCGCGCCGGCTGGTGGCCGGCTCGCCACGCTCCGCCCCAGCGACCGCAGGCCGGGGTGGATCAGCAGCACCGCCGGCACCGCCACCGCCGGCACCGCGAGGAAGACCCACCGCCAGCCCAGGTGCTCCACGATCAGGCCGGCCACCGCCGGCCCGACCAGCGACGGTACGACCCACGCCGCCGCGAACGCCGCGAAGATCCGCCGGTGCAGTTCCGGTGGGTACGCCTGCCCGACGATCACGTAGAGCGCCACCGAGAGCAGCCCGGTGCCGAACCCCTGCACCACCCGCCCGACGACCAGCACACTCATCGCGTGCGCCGTCCCGGCGATCAGCAACCCGACCACGAACCAGGCAACCCCGTGCCACATCGGACCCCGTGGGCCTCTGGCGTCACACCAGATGCCGGAGACCACCATGGCCAGCACGCCCGTGGCGAACGGGCCACCGAACGCGATCCCGTACAGCGCCACCCCGTCGAGGCTGCGGGCGACGGTCGGCATCGCCGTACCGACCGCCAGCGCCTCGAACGCGAGCAACGAGATCAGGGCGACGCTGCCCACAGTCATCGCGCGCAACCGGGGTGCGAACAGCCCCGGTACGGCCGGTGCGCTGGTGGCGACTGTGCTCGGCATGACCCGAGCATGCGACTTCAACCTGGATTCAAGTCAATCACCGGTGACCCGGCTCTCGTCAGGCGTCCTGCAGCGCCTGCCCGACCCCGCGCACCACTCCCGACAGGTGCTGGTCGGCCAGCAGGTGACCGGCGGTGATCACCAGGGCGATCGGCCACTCGATCACCTGTAGTGCGGCGAGCACGCCGAGCCCCGCGTAGTAGGCGACCTTGTCCGGTGGCGGCACCGCCACCTCGCCCAGCATCGGTAATGCCACCCGCCGGTTGTACATCCGGACGTTCTCGTGCGAGCCGTTCAGATGTCGCGTCAGTGTGCTCATGCCGGCCTCCCCGTGTCCGGTGATGGTCGTCGGATTCCACGGCCCACCCCGTCCATGCGCCGGCGACGACGCAAAGTTCCACCACCCCGGGGGCATAACGGACGACAGGTCGGGAAGCCAGGCCGCCGGACGTGAGTGCGGTGGGAGGACGAGATGGCCAAGGTCAGGACCAGCAGCAACAGGGAGTCGGACCGGCGTCCGTCCAGCCGTACGCCTCAATGACGGCGGCGGGTCGCGCAGCCAGCCGCATCCTGCCGTCCTTCGGCATGCCGCACCTGGTCGGCGAGGCGTCCCGGACCGTCGGTTCGGCCGCGACCCGGCTGGCCCGGACGGCCGGGCTGACGCGGCGACGGGTCTGGTCCCGGCCGGGTCGACACCACATCGAGGTGCACGGCGTCTGCCAGGACGGCGGAAACCGGCTGGCTCGTCAGGTGGAGGGCGCGCTGGAGCGTCTGCCCGGCGTCGCCTGGGCTCGGGTCAACGCCCCGTCCGGGCGGGTGGTGATTGCCGTCGAGACCCCCGAGCCGGCGTTGCGCGACCTGATCGCCACGATCGGCCGGGTCGAGCGGACCTGTGACCACGAACCCGACCCGGAGATCCCGCCACCGCATCCACCTGAGGAAGGGCCGCGAACCCCCCGTACCCTCGGGGCGCTCGCCTCGGACGCGCTGGGCCTGACCATCTCGGCGGCCACCCGGATCCTGCCGTTCGCGCCGCTGCCCGGTGAGGTGGCGGGCCTGCTCGCCGCGATTGATCTACAACCGAAGCTGCACGGGTTCATCGGCAAACGACTGCGCTCCGACCCCCGCGCCGACCTCCTCTTCCCGCTGGCCGAAGCGGTGGTGCAGGGCCTGACCGGCCGTTGGACCGGGATCGTCCTGGACGGCGCCCAGCGGGTGGTGCAGTGGGGCGAGGCGCGAGCCCAGCTCTCCGCCTGGGAGCGGGCCGAGCCACGACTGACCGGCGACGCGGAACGCGCCACCGCCCGCTGGCCGGTCATCGAGCGTCCCCGGCCGAAGCCGGACGGCCCGGTCGAGCGGTACGTCAACCGCATGCTCGGCGCGGGCGCGGCGGCGGGTGCCGCGGCGATGCCGTTCGCCGGACCGAAACGGGCCATCGCGGTGGGCTTGTCGACGCTGCCGAAGGCCCCCGGCAGCGGACGCGAAGGGTACGCGGCCCAACTCGGCCGAATGCTGGCCCGACGCGGCGTGATCGCGATGGACCGCAGCGTGCTGCGGGAGCTGGACCGGATCGACACGCTCGTGCTGGACGCCGCCGTGCTCGGCTCGGACCGGGGCGTACTCGCCGATCTGGCGCCGGCGCCCGGCGCCGACGTCGACCAGGTGGCGGAGCGGGCCTTCGCGCTGTTCGACCCGGATGATCCGGCTGCCTCCCGCGCGGCGGACGGCTGGCGGCTCGGACCGCTGGACCAGCTGCCCCGCACCGACCTCGGGACCATCCCGGACGCCGACCGGCTGCGCTCCGCCGGCGGCCACCTGCTCGGCCTCGCCCACGGCGACCGACTCGCCGCACTGTTGCGGGTCGAGCCGGAACCCGCCCCCGGCGTCGACGGCCTCCCGGCCGCCGCCCGGCAGGCTGGACTGCGCCTGGTGGTGGCCGGCGGCGACGAGCAGCGGTACGGCTTCGCCGATGCGATGCTGCCCGGCGGCGACCGACTGGCCGAGTCGGTACGCGCGTTGCAGCGCGACGGCGCGGTGGTGATGCTGGTCTCGGCGGACCGGAAGGCGCTCGGCGCGTCCGACTGCGGTCTGGGGCTCGCCCCGCCGGAGGCGCTGCCGCCGTGGGGCGCACACCTGCTGGTGGGCGCCGACCTGCGGGTGGTGGCCCTGGTGGTCGAGGCGACCGGGGTGGCCCGACGAACGGCTCAGCAGAACATCAGGCTGGCCATGGCGGGCACCGGTCTCGGGGCGCTGGGAGCGTTCACCGCTCCACCTACCCAACTGCCGCACAAGGCGCTCGTCGCGGTCAACGGCGCCGCCGGGTTGGCCTTCGCGAACGGGGTCTGGCAGGCCCGCCGCCTGCACGACCAGTCGGACACCCCGGCACCCGTGACGACCGCCTGGCACCTGATGCCGGTCCGCACCGTGCTCGACCACCTGCACACCACCCCGGACGGTCTGGCCAGCGCGGAAGCGCAGCGCCGGAACCACGGCACCGGAGAGAACGGCGATGCCGGAGCCGG
The DNA here is from genome assembly GCF_049841595.1 of Micromonospora sp. DT228. Taxonomy (NCBI): domain Bacteria; kingdom Bacillati; phylum Actinomycetota; class Actinomycetes; order Micromonosporales; family Micromonosporaceae; genus Micromonospora; species Micromonospora sp. DT228. Next base: position 9,884 of record NZ_JBNCKO010000003.1, on the reverse strand, counting down.
ACGTGGCGGCCTGCTGCGCGCCTTCGTTGACGAGTTGTCCAACCCGTTGACGCCGGTGCTGGCCGCCGGCGCGGTGCTGTCCGCGTCGTTCGGCTCCCTCGTCGACGCCGCGCTCGTAGGCAGCGTCGTCGGTGGGTCCGCCCTGATCGGCGCCGTGCACGAACGCAACACCGAACGGTCACTTGCGGAGTTGCTGTCCCGTTCGGCGGTGACCGCGCGGGTCCGCCGGGACGGTGGCGAGCAGGTTCTCGCCGCCGAGGATCTGGTCCTCGGCGACGTCATCGCCCTGGAGCCGGGCGACTCGGTGCCCGCCGACTGCCGCGTCCTCGAATCGGTGGGCCTGGAGGCCGACGAATCGTCGCTGACCGGCGAGTCGCTGCCGGTCGCCAAGTCCAACCGACCGGTGGTGGCCGCCGCCATCGCCGACCGACACTCGATGCTCTACGAGGGCACCACCGTCGCCGCCGGGCACGGCACCGCCGTGGTGGTCGCGACCGGGTCGGACACCGAAGCCGGCCGCAGCCTGGCGCTCGTTCGGCAGGCTCCACCGACAAGTGGGGTGGAAGCCCGGCTTGGTTCGTTGACAAGCGCCGCCATCCCGTTGGCGGCCGGCTCGGCGATAGCGGTGGCCGGCGCGGGCCTGCTTCGGGGCGTACCCCTGGCCGAAACGGCGGCGACCGCGGCGAACCTCGCCGTGGCGTCGGTGCCGGAGGGGCTGCCGTTCCTGGTCAGCGCGGCACAGTTGGCCGCCGCCCGGCGGTTGGCCGAGCACGGCGCGTTGGTACGCAATCCGCGCACCATCGAGGCCCTGGGTCGGGTGGACGTGCTCTGCTTCGACAAGACCGGCACCCTCACCGAAGGCCAGTTGCTGCTCGCCGGGGTCGGCGACGGCGTCGGCGATCGGTACGCCCCGGCGGACCGGCTGGACGACAGGCTCCGGTTGACGCTGGCCGCGGCGCTGCGCGCCACCCCCGCCGCGGCCAACCCGGAGGAGTTGGCGTTGCAGACCGACCGGGCGGTGCGGCGGGGCGCCGGCGTCGCCGGGGTGGTGGAGCAGACCGGTGCCGCCGGGTGGCAGGCTGCCGGCGGGCTGCCGTTCGAACCGTCCCGTGGCTATCACGCGAGCATCGGTGAGACCGACGGTCGCCTGTTGTTGAGTGTCAAGGGCGCTCCGGAGACGGTACTGCCGCGGTGTTCGGCCCGACGTACCGACGGCAGTCAGCAGCCGCTGGACGACGCCGGGCGCGCGGAGCTGGAGCGGATGCTCGCCGATCGGGCCGGGGCGGGAAACCGGATCCTGGCCGTCGCCGAGTGCCAGGTGGACGACCCGAAGGTGACCGACGCCGACGTCCGAGGGCTGACCTTCGTGGGTTTCCTGGCCCTCGCGGACGGGGTCCGGGAGAGCGCAGCCCCCGCGGTACGCCGCATCCGCCAGGCCGGTGTGCACACCATCATGATCACCGGTGATCATCCGGCCACCGCCGAGGCGATCGCGGCCACCATCAGCGAGCACGACGAGCAGCGGGTGGTCACCGCCGGTGAGCTGGACCAACTGGACGACGAGGCGCTCGCCGAGCGGTTGGCCCACACCGACGTGGTGGCCCGCTGCACCCCGGCGCACAAGGTGCGGATCATCCAGGCGTTGCAGAAGTGCGGGCGAACCGTCGCGATGACAGGTGACGGCGCCAACGACGCCCCGGCGATCCGGCTGGCCGATGTCGGCATCGCCCTCGGCCAGCGAGGCACCCCGGCGGCGCGGGCCGCGGCCGACCTGGTGGTGACCGACGACCGGTTGGAGACCATCATCGCCACCCTGGTCGAGGGTCGGGCGATGTGGTCGTCGGTGCGGCACGCGCTCAGCATCCTGGTCGGCGGCAACCTCGGTGAGATCGCGTTCAGCGTGCTGACCGCAGCGGCGACCGGCCGCTCCGCGCTCACCGGCCGACAACTGCTGCTGGTCAACCTGCTCACCGACCTGGCACCGGCACTTGCCATCGCGGTCCGGCCACCCGCGTCGGACCGCACCGACAACCTGCTCCGGGAGGGCCCGGACGCGGCGCTCGGCGAAACCCTCACCCGGGAGATCGGCCTCCGGGCGGCAGCGACCACGCTGGGCGCGACCGCGGGCTGGACGTTGGCCCGGTACACCGGACGTCGTCAGCGGGCCGGAACCGTCGCACTCGTCTCCCTGGTCGGCACCCAACTCGGACAGACCATCCTGGCCGGCGGCACCAGCCCGGCCGTGCTGGCGTCCACGGCGGCGTCGCTTGGCGTGCTCGTCGTGGTCGTGCAGACGCCGGGGGTGAGCCAGTTCTTCGGTTGCACCCCGCTCGGACCGGTCGGCTGGACCATCGGGGCCGGCTCGGCGCTCGGCGCGACCTTCGCCAACGGCGCGCTCACCAAGCTGATGGAACACGTGCCCCAGGCCCGCCCCGACCGGAGCGGATCCGGTGCCGAGCCTGCGGCGGACGGTGGTTCCGAGGGCTGACTGACGGCCCGTCGTGACCGGGACCTCGCCCGAAGCTGACCGGTGCACCCCTGACCCCACCGGCCTGAGGTAGACGGCGGCGGGCCGGCGCGGTGATCGCCGCCTACCGAAGAACCGGTGGGCGGCGACCGACGCGTCGGGATGTCACCGCCGACGATCAGCCTCACGGAGCAGCGCCTCCGACTCGGGGTCGGGCATGATCTCCCGAACCTCCTGCGCGCAGCGGCAGGCGGCGGCAAGCTTGGCAGCCCACGCCAGCGCGTCGTCGCGAGAGGCCACATCGACGATCGCGAACCCGCCAATGACCTCCCTGGTCTCCGGGTACGGGCCGTCGGTGACCGTCCCGTCGGTGGCCACGATCGTCGCCTGCTGCCTCTCCAGGCCGGTGCCGAACACCCACGCGCCCGCGTCCATGGCCTCCCGGACCACCGCGTGCGAAGCCTTGGCCACATCGGCAATCTCCTCGGCGGCGATGTGGTCCATCGAGCCGTCATTGAACGAGATCAAGTACCGCGTCATCCTCGTCACTCCCATGTCCCGGCGGCCACGTCGACCACCCCTCGTCTCCTCTACGAACGACTCGTCCCGGATTCGACGCCGCACCGGAAAACTTCGCGGGATCATCGCCGGCTCGGCGCTCGGCACGTTCGTCGGATGAGCAGATCGCGCGTGAGTCCGCACGTCAAGGGACTCAGCGCCGTGGCTAATCTGGACGGGTGAACACGCCAAGGCTCGATCGGCAGACGCTGGAGTTTGCGGTCGGGCTCTCCGAACGCGCGGGCACGCTCGCCGCCGAGAAATTCTTCGCGGGTTACGAGGACCTGGCGCCGCTGCCGCTGATTCGTCAGACGGGGCAGCGCATTACCGGTGGATGACCGCGCCCTTGCGCCACTCCCCGCCCGACTCCATGATCGGCTCACCGGAAACGTGGAGGAAAGCATGGGCACCTGGGATGACGGTCCGTTCGACAACGACAGCGCCGCCGACTGGTGCGGTGATCTCCATGACGCCGATCCGTCCGCACGGTCGGAAATGGTTCGTGCTGCCCTGACAACGGCAGCGCTCAACGCCGACTACCTCGACTATGACGATGCCGCCTCGGCCATCGCCGCGGCAGCGATCGTCGCGTCCCAGCTGCCCGGCGGGGACCCCATAACCTCGGCGTACGCGCCGGACTTCCTGCTTGCCGGCGAGTCCCTCGACCTGGACGACGACCTGCCGCTGCTGGCGGTCGAGGCACTTGACCGGATCCTCGGCGACAACTCGGAGTGGCGCGGCCTGTGGGGTGACGGAGGAGCGAGCGAGTTCCCGCAGATCACCAAGCTCCGTGCGGTGCTGTCCGGGCCGCCCGAACTGTCCGGTCAGATCGCGCTGCTCTAAGGGCCGCGCGTCCCTGGTGCCGTGGTGCATCCTCAGGTATGCCCGTGATTGAAGTTGTGCTTGGGGATATCACAAGCGAGGACGTCGACGCCATCGTTACCGTCGCCAACGAGTCACTGCTAGGTGGCGGCGGTGTGGATGGGGCGATTCACCGTACGGCCGGACCGCGACTGGCCGAGGCCGGCTCCGCGCTCGCACCCTGCGCCACCGGCGACGCGGTCGCCACTCCCGCATTCGACCTCAACCCGCCAGTACGCCATGTCATCCACACCGTCGGCCCCGTCTGGGAAGGCGGTGGCTACGGTGAGGCCGACCTTCTGACCTCGTGCTATCGGCGCAGCCTTGAGGTTGCCGACGAGGTCGAAGCGCGCAGCGTCGCCTTCCCGGCCATCGCCACCGGCGTGTACGGCTTCCCGCCCGCGCAAGCAGCGAAGATCGCGATCTCGACCATCAGAGCAACGCCCACCGAGGTCGAGCGTGTCCGCCTGGTCGCCTTCGACGAAGAGACGCACGATCTCCTGGCCGCAGCCGCGCAGGCGTGACCGAACCCGGTCGGCGAACCCCTGACGCCCCACCGTTGGAAGCTTGAGCCGCCATTGAGTGCTGAGGACAGGGCGTCATCGCTCGACGGCCAGTCGCACGCCCAGCCCGATGAATACGCCTCCCGTCGCTGTGTCGATTCGGCGGCGAACGGCCTGCCGGCGACGGAGCCATCCCCCGATCCGCCCTGCGAGCACACCCACAGTGCCGTCGACGATGAACTCCAGGACGATCAGAATGGCGCCGAGGATCGCGAACTGCACCCAGACCTGACCCAGTTGCGGGTTGATGAACTGTGGGAGGAACGCGATCGTGAAGGTGACCATCTTCGGGTTGAGCAGGTTCGTCAACAGTCCACTGAGATAAGCCCGGCGGCCCGAGATGCCTGCCCCGACGACCGGCAACTCGCTCTGCTCGCTCTTGCGGTGCCGAATCATCTGCACGCCAAGGAAGATCAGGTACGCGCCTCCGACGATCCGCACCACGGTGAAGGCGGTCGGCACCGCCGCGAAGAGAGCGGCCAGCCCAGCGGCCGCCAAGACGACGTGAACGGCCTCGCTCGTCGCCACCCCCGCCGTGGCGAGCAGACCGGCGCGCGGACCGCCACGCATCCCACACCCCAAGACGAACAACATGTCCGGCCCGGGACTGACCATCGCGATGATCGTGGTCAGGGTGAAGGCCACGAGCAGGTGCTGATCTATCGGCATGCATAGACCGTTCCACATGTCGCTACAGACGGGCAGGTCACGCCCGTCACCGTGACATGGGACACAATCAGCCCGATGCCATCGCGACCACCGGTTTCCCGGAACGGCCGACCGAACGCCGGGGTGGGCGCGATGCTGGAACCAAACGGCAGTCGATCGGCTGACACGTGCGGAGGTGGCATCACATGCCCGACGATCCCCGATACCAGCAGGCCCTCGACACCGCGGAGCGCCTCCTCGGCCAACCGTTGACCCTGCCGCTGGCCGACGGGGAACCCGCGGTCGGTCAGGACTTCCGGCGGCTGGCGACCGAGCACACCTTCGGCGACTCGTGGCCGCGACCGGGCCTGGACCTGCGGAGCCGCTGCCTGATCTCGGTGGCCGTCGCGGCGGCGCTGGGCACCCACGAGCCGCTGCGGGGGCAGTTGCGCATCGCGCTGACGTCCGGCGTGACCAAGGAGGAGATCGTCGAGCTCTTCATCCACCTGGAGGCGTACGCCGGGGCGGCCCGGGCGTTCGACAGCTACCAGGTGGCCGCGGCGGTCTTCGGCGAGCACCGCTGACGATCCGCTGACGAACAAAGATGACCGTCAATCCGAGGTCGGGTCAGCGGGGGAGAAGAATAGGCCATGACCTGCCCGGATGATGTGGTGGAGCCCAGGGGACTCGAACCCCTAACCCCTGCCTTGCAAAGGCAGTGCTCTGCCAGTTGAGCTAGGGCCCCGTGGACGGCCGCAGCGATGATCGCTCGTCGCCGCGCCAGACGTCAGCGCAGATCGGGTGCGGTGGTCGCCTCGTGCCAGAGGGCACGCTCGTCGTTCGAGGCCTTGATCTTGTTGAACACGACGGCGGCCACGCCGACAACGCCAGCCAGAATCAGCAGCTTCTTGAACATGGGGCGACCCCTCGTGCTCGACTAACGTCGGACGACCGTGCGGTGGGGCTAGATGGAATCGAACCATCGACCTCAGAGTTATCAGCTCTGCGCTCTAACCGACTGAGCTATAGCCCCGCGTTGCGACGAGCAAGATTAACCCATCCGCTCTGCCGACCCCAAATCGGGGTCCGCGCCTGCGAACTGAGCCGTCGCCGCCTGCCAAAACCTACCCGAGTACGGGACGCCGGAGCGACCGCATTCCGCGGTGCCCCGGCGTCCCGTTCGCTCAGTCCCGCTCGGCGAGCGTCAGCTCGATCCCGCCGACGAGGTCGGCGCAGACGTTGTAGACGAACGCTCCCAGCGTGGCCAGCGCGGTGAACAGCACCACGTTTACCAGGCCGATCAGCGCCGAGCTGAGGATCACGCCCTTGGCGGTGATCTGGAAGCCGCTGGTGCTCTGCCCACCGCCGGCGTTGACCAGGTCACCCAGGCTCTCGTTGACGCTCTTGAACACACCCATCGCGTCCAGCGCCAGGTAGAGCACCGAGGTGGCGACCACCACGACGATGAAGAGCACCACCGAGACGGCGAACGCGAACTTCATCACCGACCACGGGTCGATGCGCTTCAGGTTCAGCCGTGCCCGGCGCGGTCCGCGGGACGCGGCCGAGCTGACCGACGTACGCGCGGCACGTACCGCATCACCGACGCGGGCAGCCCCGACCGCCGACGGGTTGCCGATGCCCGGCGGCAGGCCACCGCCGCTGACCGGGCGGCCGGCAGCGGAGGTACGCGCCCCGTCCGACGGCGGCTGGGTCATGCCGGGTGTGATCCGTGGCTGGGTGCCGGTGGACCCGGTCGACGCCGCCTGGCCGGGCCGGACGTTGATCGGCTGGGTGGTCGCCGGCCGGGCCGAGGGTGCCGCCGCAGCACCCGAAGGTGTGGCGGCGGACGTCGGCGCCTCGGCACCGGACGCCTCGGTCCTGTCACCCTTGCCAGCGTCGTCGCTGGTCGGCTCCGGCGGGGGTGTCATGCCCGGGGCCCTGGTGAATTTCGGGGCAGGCGCGTCGGCGGGGACCGTCGCCCGGCCTACGGCCGCGCGGCCGGTCGCTGGTGTGCCGCCCTTGGCGGCCTCCTCGTCGACCGGGTTGGCCGAGGTCCCCGTGTTCCCCGACTTCGCCTGTGTCTCCGTCATTCAACTAGTCCTGTTCGTCAGGCTCGTCGGCATTGCGAGCAATCGCCACGATAGTCACGCCGTCCGGGAGGTCCATCAGCTTGACCCCCATTGTGTTCCGGTCACGCGTACGGCGTACAGGCTTCACCGGAGTCCGAATGACACCACCATTGCTGGTGATCGCGAACAACTCGTCGTCCGGATCGATCACCACCGCGCCAACCAGACCACCGCGCCGTTCGGTGATCTTTGCAGTCAACACGCCCTTACCTCCCCGGCCCTGCACCGGGTATTCCTCGATCGGGGTCCGCTTCGCGTATCCCCCGTTCGTGGCCACCAGAACGTCCAGACCCTCCCGCACGACCTCCATGGCGAGCAGGACGTCGTCGTCCGTGAAGCGCATGCCGATCACACCCGAGGTGGCCCGGCCCATCGGCCGCAACGCCTCGTCCGAGGCGTTGAACCGGATCGCCTGTGCCTTCTTCGAGACCAGCAGCAGGTCGTTCTCCGGCGCAACCAGCGCAGCACCGACCAGCTCGTCCTCATCGCGCAGGTTGATCGCGATGATGCCGCCGGAACGGTTGGAGTCGAACTCCTCGAGCCGCGTCTTCTTCACCAGGCCGTTCTTCGTGGCCAGTACCAGATAGGGGGCTACCTGGTAGTTCGGGATCTCAATGATCTGCGCTATCTGCTCGTCGGGTAGGAAGGCGAGCAGGTTGGCCACGTGTTGGCCCTTGGCTACCCTACTGGCCTCCGGCAACTCGTACGCCTTGGCCCGGTACACACGGCCCTTGTTCGTCAGGAACAGGATCCAGTCGTGGGTCGAGCAGACGAAGAAGTGGCTGACGATGTCGTCCTGCCGCAGCGTAGCGCCACTGACGCCCTTCCCCCCGCGTCGCTGCGAGCGGTAGAGATCGACCTTGGTCCGCTTGGCGTACCCGGTCCGGGTGATCGTGACGACCACATCCTCGCGGGCGATGAGGTCCTCCATCGAGACCTCGCCGTCGAACGGGATGATCTGCGTACGCCTGTCGTCGCCCCACTTGGCGACGATCTCGCCGAGCTCCTCGGAGACGATCTTCCGCTGGCGCTCCGGCTTGGCCAGGATGTCCTTGAGGTCGGCGATCTCGATCTCGAGCTTGGCCAGGTCGTCCACGATCCGCTGCCGCTCCAGCGCGGCGAGGCGGCGCAGCTGCATGTCCAGGATCGCGGTCGCCTGGATCTCGTCGATCTCCAGCAGCCGGATCAGGCCCTGCCGCGCGTCGTCGACGGTCGGCGAGCGCCGGATCAGCGCGATCACCTCGTCCAGCGCGTCCAGCGCCTTGCCCAGACCGCGCAGGATGTGCGCCCGCTCCTCGGCCTTGCGCAGCCGGAAGGCGGTCCGCCGACGGATCACGTCGATCTGGTGCTCGACGTAGTAGCGGATGAACTGCGCCAGGTTGAGCGTGCGCGGCACCCCGTCGACCAGGGCCAGCATGTTGGCGCCGAAGGTCTCCTGGAGCTGGGTGTGCTTGTAGAGGTTGTTCAGCACGACCTTCGCGACCGCGTCGCGCTTGAGCACCAACACGATCCGCATGCCGGTACGGCCGGAGGACTCGTCGCGGATGTCGGCGATCCCGGCGAGCTTGCCCTCCTTGATCAGCTCGGCGATCCGCTCGGCGAGGTTGTCCGGGTTGACCTGGTAGGGCAACTCGCTGACGACCAGGCAGGGCCGACCCCGCTTGTCCTCCTCGACCTCCACCACGGCGCGCATCCGGATCGAGCCCCGACCCGTGCGGTACGCGTCCTGGATCGCGGTCTGGCCGACGATGAGGCCGTAGGTCGGGAAGTCCGGACCCTTGACGATGCCGAGCAGGGCTTCGAGGGTGGTCTCCTCGTCCTCCTCGGGATTGTCGAGGCACCACTGGACCGCCGCGCCGATCTCCCGCAGATTGTGCGGCGGGATCTTGGTGGCCATGCCGACCGCGATGCCCTCGGAGCCGTTCACCAGCAGGTTGGGGATCCGCGACGGCAGGATCGTGGGCTCCTTGGCCCGGCCGTCGTAGTTGTCCTGGAGGTCGACGGTGTCCTCGTCGATGTCCCGCAGCATCTCCATGGCCAGCGGGTCGAGCTTGCACTCGGTGTAACGCATGGCGGCGGCCGGGTCGTTACCGGGCGAGCCGAAGTTGCCGTTGCCGTCGACAAGCGGGTAGCGCAGTGACCAGGGCTGCGCCATCCGGACCAGCGCGTCGTAGATCGCCGAGTCGCCGTGCGGGTGGAACTGGCCCATCACGTCGCCGACGACGCGGGAGCACTTCACGTAGCCGCGGTCCGGACGGTAGCCGGAGTCGAACATCGCGTAGAGGATCTTGCGGTGGACCGGCTTGAGGCCGTCCCGGACGTCCGGCAGCGCACGCCCGACGATGACGCTCATCGCGTAGTCGAGGTAGGAGCGCTGCATCTCCACCTCGAGCCCGACCGGTTCGATCCGGTCGTGCGCGACCACCGCGGCGATGGCCTCGGCGGGGACCTCGGGCTCGTTCGGTGTGGACTCGGGAGAATCGGTCACTGTATACCCTTATCAGACTCAGAGTCGTTTTCGTGCTGTGGATAACCGCTGTGGATACCGGCCAAGCTGTGGATAACTCTGTGGACCGGTGGGGGGGGGGGGGGGCGGCCCCCCCGCCCCCCCCCCCCCCCCCCACCACCCCCCCCCCACACACCCCCCCCCCCACA
>NZ_JBNCKO010000002.1:523418-703204 GCF_049841595.1 Micromonospora sp. DT228 | reverse complement strand
CTGGCTTTACAAGCACCCTGTTGAGTTCTCAAAGAACAACCACACACCGACCAGAAGCCCCACCTCAGTGGAACCCCGTCTCGGGGCAACCGCTCAAACCTACTTGGTCGAACTTTCATTGTCAACCTCAGGTTCGAGGTGATCAATGTGGTTCGTCCGGACCCACGATGACGCACGCCGAACCCGGCGGTCGTTACTGTCGTGGGAAACCGCAGACCGGCCGATCGCCGCTTCGCGGCCATCCGCCCGGCTCCTGCCGGCTTCAGAACCTTACCCGGTCGGCTTCGCGTTCGCAACCCCGTTTCCGGGATGTTCCGCACCGCCCGATCCTCAGCCTCGCTCGGCGTCTCCGCCACGAGCCTGGTGCCCGCTCTCAGCCGGTTTGTCCGACCTCCCCCGTGCAGAGAGAAAGTTACGCGGACGGCCCGGAGAAGGCAAATCAGGGTTCATCACTGGTTCCGGTGGGCAGGTTCGCAACGGTCCCGGTGCAGCCGGAGACGCGGGCCGTCCCGCCGTGCCAGAGTGTCAGACATGGATGAGTCCGGGCTCGGCACCACTGTGCTCGCCGAGGAGTCGCTGCTCGGCGTACTCCTGCCGTTCTGGCAGGTGGTGATCGGTGCGGTCGTGCTGGTCGTGCTGGTGCTCTCCGTCGGACGCCTGGCCCGACGGGGCAGGTCCCGAATGACCACCGCGCTGCTGGTGACCGCCGCCGCCATCGCCGGCTTCGCGGTGATCGGCGTCCTGCTGCAGGGCTGAGGTTCAGAGCCCGGCAGGGTCGAGGCTCAGAGCCGCCGGTTGGCCAGGCTCGGCAACTCGGCCCGGATCGCGGCGAGCCGGTCGAGGTCCAGGTCGACGACTGACACACCCGGGCCGTCCGGCAACTGGGTGAGGACCGTCCCCCACGGATCGACAACCATGCTGCGCCCGAAGCAGGTCCGGCCCGGGTCGTGGTCGCCGGTCTGGCCGGCCGCCGCCACGAAACACTGGTTCTCGATGGCCCGAGCTCGCAACAGAACCTCCCAGTGGTCCCGGCCGGTGTGCATCATGAATGCCGCCGGGACCACGAGCAGTTGTGCCCCACCATCGGTGGCGAGCAGCCGGTACAGCTCCGGGAAGCGCAGGTCGTAGCAGATCGACAGGCCGACCCGCAGACCTTCGACGTCCACCACCACCGGCTGAACCCCGGCTGCGACAGCCGCCGACTCCCGGTAGGAGACCCGACCCGGGATCTCCACGTCGTACAGGTGGATCTTGCGATAACTCGCGGCCAGGTTGCCGGAGCGATCGAAGACCAGCGACGTGTTCCAGGTGTGTTCCGGGTCCGGGCCGGCCTCGTGGAAGGAGCCGGCCACCAGCCAGATTCCGAGCCGTCCGGCGATGTCGGCGAAGAAGCTGCCGACCTCACCGTCCACCGGCTCCGGCTCGGGCATCCCGGTGGCCGGGCCGAGGTAGTCGACGTACTCCGGAAGGACGGCGAGGTCCGCGCCGCCGGCGGCGGCGCGGACCAGCAGGGCCTCCGCGGCGGCCAGATTGGCCTTACGGTCGTCCCGGGCGTTCAGTTGGCAGACCGCGACGCGCATGAGCACAGGGTACGGCGGGAGGGGCGGCACGGACAGCGTCAGAGGCTGGCCAGCACCAACGCTCCGGCGGCGAAGCCGAGCCCGGTGATCTGGACAACGCGCAGCCGTTCCCGGTCGACGGCCAACGCCAGCAGCACGGTGCTGGCCGGGTAGAGCGCGGCGACTGCCGCGACGATGCTCAGGTGACCACGGGCCGCCGCGGCCAGGAACAGCGCGTTGGCGCCGCTGTCGAGCAGACCGGCGACCGCCGCCCAGCCCCACTCCCGTCGTCCGAGGCGCAGCGGCGCCCGGGTGCCGACGGCAAGCGCGAAGCCGAACGCGATCGAGCTTGCCCGGACCGCCGCCACCGGCCACATCCCGGCGCTCTCGTCGGCCTGGCCCAGGAGGGTGTAGAAGACACCGAAGAGCGCCCCGGCGGCGAGGGCGAGCCCGACCAGCCGTGCGGGGACGGCTCGTCTGCCGCCGCTCTCCCCCAGGCTGACAAGCGCGATCGCCACCACCGCGAGACCGGCGCCGGTGATCGCCAGGACACCCGGGAAGGACGCCGTGAAGAGACCGGCGACGATCGGCACCACCGCGGCGGTGATCGCGGTGATCGGTGCCACCACCACCATCATCCCGCCGGCGAGAGCCCGGTAGAGCAGCATGACGCCGCCACCACCGGCCACCCCGGCGAGAAGCCCCCAGCCGAGGTCACCGACGTGTGGTGTTCCGGGCACGACAAGCACCAGTACGACCAGCAACGGCACACTCAGCAGCTGGGAAATGAGGGTTACGGCAATCGGGTCGGCGTGCCGGGACGCCTTGCCGCCGGAGAAGTCGGCCGTGCCGAACGCGACGGCGGCCAGCGCGGCCAGGACAATGGGTACCATGTATCTGTCGTACCACAATAGTGACCGCGAGGGATAGTTTAATGACCGAACCGGGACCGGATCGGGTGGGCGCGGTTACCGCCGCGGTAGCCCGACGGGTACGCGAACTACGGGCCGCCCGAGGCTGGTCCTTCGACGAGCTGGCCGGCCGGTCCGGGGTGAGCAAGGGCATGCTCGTGCAGATCGAGGGCGTGCGCACCAACCCGAGCATCGGCACGCTGTGCCGGGTCGCCGACGCGTTCGGCGTCAACATCGGCCACCTGCTCGAACCGGCCGAGGAACGGGCCGTGAAAATCAGTTCAGCCGGCGAGGCGCCCGTGCTCTGGCAGGGCGAGCACGGCGGCACGGCCCGCCTGCTGAGCGGGTTGGGCGAGCCGGATCTCGTCGAGCTCTGGGACTGGCGGCTCATCCCCGGGGAGGCGCACCGTTCCCTCGACCACCCGCGCGGCACCCGCGAGGTGCTGCACATCCTGGACGGCACCGTGATCGTCCGGGTCGACGGGCAGGACCATCAGGTCCGCGCGGGTGAGACGATCGAGATCCACGCCGACCGAGAGCACGGCTACCGCAACGACGGCGACGCCCCGGCCCGACTGATGATGGTGGTCGTCACCCCGTCGGGCGAATGGGACCGCCGGACACGATCACGCCGGCCGCGTCAGGAGTAGAGCTGTGGCGCAGTCCTGAGCGGCCGGCGTGGCGTGGCGTGGATCAGGCCGACTTCTCCTCGCGGTCCCGCCGGGCCCGACGCCCGGTGAACTCGCGCGGAACGATCGTCGGGTTGACGTTTTCCAGGACCACCTCACGAGTGATCAACACCCGGGCGGCGTCGGGGTTGCTCGGCACCTCGTACATCGCGGAGAGCAACACCTCTTCGATGATGGCCCGCAGGCCACGGGCACCGGTGCCCCGCAGCATCGCCTGGTCGGCGATCGCCTCCAGCGCCGGCTCGTCGAACTCCAGCTCGACCCCGTCCAGCTCGAACAGGCGCTGGTACTGCCGGACGAGGGCGTTACGCGGCTCGGTGAGGATCCGCACCAGAGCGCTGCGGTCCAGACTGCGCACATTGGTGATCACCGGCAACCGGCCCACGAACTCGGGGATCAACCCGAACTTGAGCATGTCCTCCGGCATGACCTGGCTGAAGATGTCGTCGGTCGAGCGCTCGGAAACCGACCGGAGTCGGGCGCCGAAGCCGGTGCCGCCCTGCCCGGTGCGGGACTCGATGATCTGGTCGAGACCGGCGAAGGCGCCACCGCAGATGAACAGCACGTTCGTGGTGTCGATCTGGATGAACTCCTGGTGCGGATGCTTACGGCCACCCTGCGGCGGCACGTTGGCGACAGTGCCCTCGAGCATCTTGAGCAGGGCCTGCTGGACACCCTCGCCGGAGACATCGCGCGTGATCGACGGATTCTCCGACTTGCGGGCGATCTTGTCGACCTCGTCGATGTAGATGATGCCGGTCTCGGCGCGCTTGATGTCGTAGTCAGCGGCCTGGATCAGCTTGAGGAGGATGTTTTCCACGTCCTCGCCGACGTAGCCCGCCTCGGTCAGTGCCGTGGCGTCGGCGATGGCGAACGGGACGTTCAACATCCGGGCGAGGGTCTGCGCCAGGTGGGTCTTGCCGCACCCGGTGGGGCCGAGCAGCAGGATGTTGGACTTGGCCAGCTCGACGGCGTCATTGCCGGAGCCCGGCGCACCAGCCGCCTCGGCCTGGATCCGCTTGTAGTGGTTGTAGACCGCGACCGCGAGCGCCTTCTTGGCCTGGTCCTGCCCCACGACGTAGTTGTCGAGGAACTGGCAGATCTCCATCGGCTTGGGAAGCTCTTCCCACTTCACCTCGCCGGACTCGGCCAACTCCTCTTCGATGATCTCGTTACAGAGATCGATGCACTCGTCGCAGATGTAGACCCCTGGGCCCGCGATGAGCTTCTTGACCTGCTTCTGCGACTTGCCGCAGAAGGAGCATTTCAGTAGGTCGCCGCCGTCACCGATCCGTGCCACCTACGTTCTCCCTGCACTCATCGGCCGGAGACCCGGCCCTGACCTGCGGACGCTGCGCGCCGTCCGGTTTGGTTCACCTCACCGGCCCAACCGGCGAAGCGGTACGGACCCGACGTTACCCGCTGGCGGGGCATTCTCCGACCCCCAAAACGGGTGTGTCAGAGGTCGGCCGGGAACTGCACGCCCCGGCCAACCTCTGACCCGGCACTGCTCAGCTGGCGGAGTGGGTCGCCAGCAGACCCTTCTTGCGGCTGGTCAGGATCGTGTCGACCAGCCCGTACTCCTTGGACTCCTCGGCCGTCATGATCTTGTCACGGTCGATGTCCTTGCGCACCTGCTCGGTCGGGCGGTTGCAGTGGCGGGACAGCATGTCCTCCAACTGCGTCCGCATCCGCAGGATCTCCCGGGCCTGGATCTCGATGTCCGAACCCTGCCCGTAGCCACCCTCGGTGGCCGGCTGGTGGATGATGATCCGCGAGTTCGGCAGCGCCATCCGCTTACCCGGAGTGCCCGCCGACAGCAACACCGCCGCGGCGCTGGCGGCCTGCCCGAGGCAGACCGTCTGGATGTCCGGACGGACGTACTGCATGGTGTCGTAGATCGCCGTCATGGCGGTGAACGACCCACCCGGCGAGTTGATGTACATGATGATGTCGCGGTCCGGATCGGTGCCCTCGAGCGTCAGCAGCTGGGCCATCACGTCGTTGGCCGACGCGTCGTCCACCTGGACGCCGAGGAAGATGATCCGGTCCTCGAAGAGCTTGTTGTACGGGTTCGATTCCTTGACCCCGTACGACGTGCGCTCGACGAACGACGGCAGCACATAACGGTTGTGCACGGCCGCGAACTGGGGCGGCAAGCTCAGATCGGTCATCGTCAGCTCCTCAGCTCAGGGTCCCGGCGCCATCCGGAACCTGTGCGGCCCCGATGATCACCTTGTCGATGAAGCCGTAGTCCATGGCCTCCTGGGCGGTGAACCAACGGTCCCGGTCGGAGTCCGCCTCGATCTGCGACTGACTCTGGCCGGTGTGGTGCGCGACCCGCTCCTGGAACATCCGCTTTGTGTAGAGCATCTGCTCCGCCTGGATGGCGATGTCGGACGCCGTGCCACCCAGACCACCGGACGGCTGGTGCATCATGATCCGGGCGTGGGGCAGGGCGTACCGCTTGCCCTTGGTGCCCGCGCAGAGCAGCAGCTGGCCCATCGAGGCCGCCATGCCCATCGCCACGGTCGACACATCGTTGTCGATGAACTGCATGGTGTCGTAGATCGCCATGCCGGAGTAGACCGAGCCACCCGGCGAGTTGATCCACAGGTTGATGTCGCGGTCCGGGTCCTCCGCGGCGAGCAGCAGCAGCTGCGCGCAGATGCGGTTGGCGACCTGGTCGGTCACCTCACTGCCCAGGAAGATGATGCGTTCCTTGAGCAACCGGTTGTAGACCGAGTCGTCGAGGTTGCCAATGGAGTCGCCACCGCGCGCGTCAATCGCCCGGAGCGACTTCTTGGGGATGTGCATGTCGGTCATGGCAGCCCTTCGCTCTCCGTACCGTCTTTCCCGACACTAACCGCTGTGCGGGGCGGCAGAGTCCCGGTCGGGGCACTGTTCGCTCTCAGCGCAGCTGTGTCGAGGGCACCCGCGGCGCGGGCTTCCGGGCGTACCCGGTAACGCTGACTACCCGGCGTACCCGGCAACGCTGACCTCCGGGCGTACCCAGAAATGGATTCGGCCGCCATCCACCGCGCAGCGGCGGACGGCGGCCGCACCCGACGATCAGTGGTCGTGGTTGTGCTCCGCCTCGTTGGCGGCGCGCAGGGCGTCGAGGGTGACCTCGTTGCCGGCCGAGTCCTTGATCGTGATCCGCTCCATGACGGCGGCGAGCGCCTTGCCCCGCCGCACGTCGCCGAAGACCGCCGCGGCGGCGCCGGAGCGCACGAGCTGGTCGTAGTACTGCTGGGGGGCCATCCCGGCACGCTGCGCCCGGTGCACGATCTCGTGCCCGAACTCGTCGTCGGAGACCTGCACGTCCTCCGCGTCGGCAAGCGTGTCCAGCAGGAGCTGGACCTTGACGCCCTCGGTCGCCGCCTCGGCCAGCTCGGCGTCGATCTGCTCCTCGGTCTTGTCCTCGGCCGCGAGGTATTCCTCCATGGAGGCGCCGATCCGCTCCAGCTGGTCGATCATGGCCTGCTTGCGGCTCTCGACCTCCTCGCGGACCACACCCTCCGGGGCGGGGATCTCGGCGGCCTCGACGAGCTGGGCCAGGGCCTTGTCCCGAGCGGCGTAGATCTGCTCGACCTGCTTGCCCTGGTTGACCCGGGCGCGCAGGTCGCCGCGCAGCTCCTCGATCGTGTCGAACTCGCTCGCCATCTGGGCGAACTCGTCGTTCAGCTCCGGCAGCTCCTTCTCCTTGACCGTGCGCACGGTCACCGCCACCTCGGCGTCCCGACCGGCGAAGTCGCCGCCGACGAGCTGGGTGGTGAAGGTGGTGTCGGCGCCGGCGGCGAGGCCGACGACGGCCTCGTCCAGGCCGGGCAGGAGCTGCTTGCTGCCTACCTCGTGGGAGATGTTGCTCGCCTGGCCGCCCGGCACGTCCTCGCCGTCGACGGTGGCGTTCAGGTCGATCTGGACGAAGTCGCCCTCGGCAGCGGCCCGTTCGACGGTCTTGAGGGTCGCGAAACGCTCCCGCAGGTTCTTCACCTGCTCGTCGATCTCGCTCTCGTCGATCTGCAGCTCGTCGACGGTCACCTCGATGGAGGACGCGTCCGGGATGGTGATCTCCGGACGGACGTCGACCTCGGCGGTGAAGTTGAGCGAGTCGCCGTCGTTGAACTCGGTGATCTCGACCTCGGGGCGCCCCAGCGTCTTGAGGTCGTGCTCGCGCACCGCGGCGAGGATGTTCTCCGGGATGGCCTCCTGCACCGCCTCGTTGAGGACGGTGCCGCGGCCCACCCGCTGGTCGATCACCGCGGTCGGCACCTTGCCCCGACGGAAGCCGGGAACCTGGACCTGCGAACCGATCTCCCGGTACGCCTTCTTGAGGCTCGGCTCGAGCTCGACGAACGGCACCTCGATGGCGAGCCGCACGCGCGTCGGGCTCAGAGTCTCGACGGTGCTCTTCACAGGCGTACTCCTTGACGGATCTCAGTTGAGTCTGGGCGTGATTCAGCCCATCGAGTGTAGGCGAGCCGGCCTGACGCTCCGGCAGCGCCCGGGAACCGCACGTGCGGCACCCGGGGCGGCCCGGCCGCAGACGACAGTCGGGGTGGCGGGATTTGAACCCACGGCCCCTCGCTCCCAAAGCGAGTGCGCTACCAAGCTGCGCCACACCCCGTGGCGACGTGCAGTCTATGCCGTCGGCGTGACTCAGGCGGTGCCGGGGCACCCTCCACCCGGACACATCTTCCCAAACCGCCCGTACCGCCCACGCGTCACGCAGCCCGAGCCGCCCCGGGCGGCGTCGGGGGCCTCGATCGGCCTCGGGGTCGGGCGGCCTTGGGGCCTCGATCGGCCTCGGGGCGTCGAGATCGACTCGATATCAGGGATCTCGCGGTATCCGGAGGCCGGAGAGACCACGACATCCCTGATATCGAGCGGATCTTCGGGCGGTGCTGGCGGGGCGCGCGCAAGCCGGCGGCTCCGGGCGGTGACGTCGCTGCGCGGTCGGCAAAGCCATTGGGTACGCTGTCCGCGCGCCCTGCTTCGGCGGGGTGCACGCGGGCGTAGCTCAATGGTAGAGCTTCAGTCTTCCAAACTGACTACGCGAGTTCGATTCTCGTCGCCCGCTCCACCCACGAAGGCCCAGGTAGACCCGCTGATCGCGGCGCCTGGGCGCGCACCTCCTCCGCACTCCGGATCCTGCGTGCCATCCGGCTGCCATTCACGGCCGTCGGGCACTTCCCGCGGATCGGATCGCCTGGGATCGGATCGCCTCAGACGTGTCACGCGGGCGGCAGCGCGAGCCAGTCCTGCCAGGTGATGTCGCGGCCCAGGTAACGGGGCTGCCGGAAGGGCCACTCGGCGGCTATCCACCGTGGCACCAGCGCGTCGAGCGCGCGCTCCGCCGCGCTGCCGACAAGGTCGTCCACCACCCACCAGGAGATCTCGCCATCGGCGCCGGCGCGCTCGGGCGGGTCGACGTAGACACAACCGAGGATCGCCGTCTCCTCCTCGTCCAACAACGCGTAGTTGAACGACTGGTGCGCGGCGATCTCCTTCTCGTGCCGCAGCAGGTCGATGCGGTCCTCTTCGTAGGTCATCGTCTCCGGAGGCCACCGCCACGCCGGGCCGAAGATCTCCCACAGGCGCTCTCGGGAGCCCATCACGGCGGGGTAGTCGAGCGCCGTGTCCGCCTCCCGGATCGGTCGCAGGTGCAGCGCGCTGCCGGGCACGGGCACGTGCACGGGGTGGACGAAGTCGTCGGGCAGCCAACTCATGGGGGGAGGCTATCGCCGGTGGGTGCCAGATGGTCCAGGGTTATGCGGGCCGGGGCGGTCGACAAACGGCCACCTGATCGCTGACTGTCGTCATCCAGCCAGAGACTCCTCGACTCCGGGGGTTGGCCCGGCCGATCCGGATGGGTCGGCATGGATATCATCACGTGGGCAAGCGGAAGAGGTCGCACATGCAGCCAATTGGTCCGTACCAACGGATCCGGAGACTGGGCATCTGCCAGATTGGCAGCATCTGGTCTGCCGTCGACGGTGGACAACAGTCTCTCGTGGTGGTGGTGCTCGACGTCGGCATCGCCGGCGAGTCACGGTGGCGGGACGCCTTCGCGGCCACCACCCACGCGATCGCTCACTCGGAAGCGGGCAGCCCGCTCTGGGTCAGTGCGGACTTCTCCGCCACCACTCCCTGGGTGGCGTACCCGAAAGATCTCCTTCCGACGGCCGAGCGGACGTTCGCCGCCCTCGGGATGACCTACCAGCCGGCTCCGGCCGAGCCGGACGATCCACCCGCGGATACGGAGCACGCGCAGCAGGCGGCGATACCGGTGCCGCGCCAGACGCCGCGGGCCGAGCAGACGCCCCCGACCGAGCAGACCCTCCCGACCGAGCAGACGCCACGGGCGCAGACCACGCACACGCCACCGGCCGAGGCCACGCGGACGCCACCGGCCGACGCGACGCGGTCGCAACGAACCGAGGCGACGCAGACGCAACCGACCGACGCGACACGCACGCCACTTGCCGACGCGACGCGGTCGCAAGGGACCGAGGCGACGCAGACCCGACCGGCCGACGCGACGCGGACGCCACCGGCCGAGGTCACGCGCACGCAACCTGCCGACGGGACGCGGACGCCACCGGTCGACCAGCGGCCCCCGGCCGAGCCGACGCCGACGCCTCGCGCCCATCAGACGACGTTCACGGACGACCAGGCACCGCCGGCCGTCGCGCCGACAACGCCACCGACACCGCCGGCGCCACCGACACCGCCGGAGCCGGCTCCGATGCCGGTGTGGGCCGTCCCGTCGCCAGCGCGGGACACGCGGCCGCGCTCGACGTCCACCGACTCGAAGCCCGAACCGAAGGCCGAACCGGAAGCCGAACCGGAGTCGGCTCGGACGTTGGAGCCGAAACAGTCCCGCGCGAGCCGGTGGGCCATGCCGGTCATCGGTCTGGTGCTCGGCCTCGTCGCCGGTGGTGGTCTGGTCCTGCTGCTCGACCCCGGCACGGATCCGCCACAACCGACGCCCACCGCGAGCCAGTCGGCGGCACTACCCGCGCCGGCCCCGGCCTCCGCACCGCTGAGCCCCGGGCTCGAACCGCCGGCCCCGGGCGAGTGGCCTGCCCTCTGGGTGCGGTTCGCCGCCACCGACCGGATCCTCACCCTCCACGGCCTGGACGGTCTGCCGTTTCCGGTGAAGGTGCCGCCGAGCTGGCAGTGCACGTCCGTCGAGCGGGCCGCGGGGCTCAGCAGACATCAGTGCGGCGCGCCGGCGGGCAGCGAAGCCGCGCTCGGCGGTGAGCTGGTCGTGCGCGACTGCCCGGCGCCCTGCGACGGGCCACGTCAGACCGCGATGCGTATCGCCGAGGAAGCCTGGGGGCTGCAGTGGGTGCGCAGCGGCCCCTCCTCGGCGTACGCCGAGACCAGCAGCCTGACCGTCGACGGTACGCAGCGGTACGGCCTGGTGGTGGTCGCGTACTGGCGCAGTGACAGCGGCGACATCGACAAGCAGGTGGTGTTGCGGATGACCGCGCCGGTCGGTGGCGCCAACCAGCTCCGCCGGGTCGCCAACTACCTACGGGACGTCCTGATCTTCTGACTCGGTCGTCCGCTCGGGCGCGGGGCTGGGCCGCTCGGGCGCGGGGCTGGGCAGCTCGGCTCGTACGATCAGACCGAGCGGAAGCCAGGTCAGGAACCCGGCGAGGGTGACGGACACGTGCGATGCCTCCAGCCAGGAGACCCAGAGGAGCGCGATCAGGAAGAGTGCCGGCCCCGGCGTGCCGGCCCCGGCCAGGAACATCGACCGCCGCCAGACCTGGTAGAGCAGTACCGCGAACAGCACGACGGCGAGCAGGCCGCCGATGGTCAGCAGGTGCACGAGCACATTGTGCCCGTGGGTGTACCGGCCGCCGAGCGCCGCGGCCAGGTCCGGCTGCCGTTCGAAGTATTCCGGGCCGTGGCCGGTCAGCGGTCGCTCCGCCCATCGGCTCAGCAGGGCACGCCACGTCCGGCCCCGGTTGGTGAAGCCGGCCGGGTCGGTGGTCAGCAGCGGGCAGAAGATGATCAGACCGAGCGCGACGACCAGCGGGACGCCGATCAGCATCGACAGGTGCCGGCGGCTTCCCCGGCCGGGCCGGGCGGGCCGCCCACTCGTACGCCAGCGCAGCAGCCCCCAGGTCAGCAGGACGACGATCGCCGCGAGTTGGCTGGTCCGGGAACCGGTCCAGAGCAACGCGATCAGGATCAACGCCAGCGTGACCCGACGTGTGGCCGTCGGCCGGATGCCGAACACGAACGGCAGACTGAGGGCGAGGATGAGCCCGAGCACGTTCGAGTGTGGGTACGGACCGGACAGCAGCCCGCCGATCGCCCAGCCCTTGTTGCCCGCGTCTTCTCCGGTGAGCAGCCCCAGGTCCGGCCGTACGACCGCCAACAGCATCGCGACGACAGCGGTGGCCGCGCCGAGCACACCGATCGCGGCCAGCGCCTGCGCCCCGGGTCGGACCACCCAGATGGCGACCACGGCGATCGGGAGGGCCAGGGACACCGGGCCAAGGGGTTGCCCGTTCAGCAGGCCGGCGAGGTGGATGGCTGCCAGTGGGGCGAGGACCACGACGAGCGCCCACAGGCGGTCCGGGCGTCGCTGTCGCAGCCCGTACGCGGTGAGGAGGAGGGCCAGGCCGATGAACGCCGCGGTGGTGACGTCACCCAGGACGCGACCGGCGGGCGGCATCGTCTCCGCGGCGGAGTTGAAGACCGGTCGCCCGTTCTGCAGGATCTGGACGAGTTGGGGAAAGGTCACCCTGATCCAGGCGAGGACCAGCAGCACGACCACACCCGTGGTGCCGAGCCACTCGGTGGTGCCCGGGTCGGGTCGGATCAGTCTGCTGGCCCGAAGCAGGGCGCCCTTCGTCTGACCGCTGAACACCGCACTCATCGGACTCCCCCGCCTGTGCCTGCTGACTGTGAATTGGCCGCATCCGGCGCCTCGGGGGGACCGGTCCGGCGAGCCCGCCACCGCTGCCCGAGCTCGGCGTGCAGGTGACGGAGGTCCGCACCGTACGGCACGGTCACCGCTCGCAGTGACGGCACCGCCGGCAACCTGCGTACCGACCGGGCGGCGATGCCGGCCGCGACGGCGTACCCGACCAGGCTGGCGAGGGCCGCGCCGACCGCGCCGAGCGGGGCCAGCACGACGAGCAGCAGTACGCCGGTGAGTGAGCCGACGACGAGGGCGATCGACGATCGGCCCGCCTTGTCCTGGACGAGCAGCAGGGCGCTGAAGATCTGCACGCAGGTGAACACGACGGTGGCCGCGCAGAGGATGACTGTGGGCAGCGTGGCGGGGGCGAACGCGGCGCCGAAGAACAGTGGCACCAGCAGTCCCGCGCTCGCGGCGAGGACCGTGCACCCGAGCGCCGCCACTGCGACGGCGATCCGGGCCACCCGCAGGACGGATTCGTCGTCCTCGCCGCCCGCCCCGCCCATCAGGACGGTCCGGGCCGCGGTCGCCACGACGGTCGGCAGTTCCGCAACGCTGACCGCCACCGCGTAGAAGCCGAGCTCCCGTGCCCCGAGCAGCGGTAGGCCGATGACCTGGTCGAGTCGGGCGTTGGAGGTCGCCGCGAGCACCCCCGGCAGGCAGACGAGCGCGTACCGGATCAGCGACCGGACGGGAATCGGCTCGGGCCGGTCGGCTGGCTCGGTGCTGCTCGCCGGCCCTGGGCGGCGGCGCAGCCGGGGCAGCCCGACGAGCACTCCGCTGGCCGTCGCGGTCAGGAAGAGCGCGGCCGCCCAGAAGGCGCTCAGGTCGAGGGCCACGCAGGCGATGACCAGCAGGATCGTCCGCAGCGCCGCCGGCACGACCTTCATCAGGTTGACGCCGCCGATGTCCGCGGCACCGGTGAGGGCGCCGATCGCCAGGTTCGCCAGGATGTGCAGCGGCGCGAGCAGGGCGAGCACCAGGAACTGCTGCCTGTCGACCTCGCCCTGGTCGAAGACGAACAGGCTCAGCACGCCCAGGAGCAGCACGGCGACCAGACCGAGCGGCACGGCGGCCAGCAGGCTGACCCGGGCCGCGTCCCGCCGGGAGAGCCGGCGCTGCCGGACGTGGAAGGTGAGCGCGTCCTGCAGACCGTAGGTGCCCAGCCAGCCGCAGATCACGATCGGCAGGGTGAGCGCGGCGTACAGCCCGCGCCCCTCCGGCCCGAGTTCGCGGGAGAGGAAGGGGCTGACGAGCAGCCCGCTGACCGGGATCAGCAGGTTGGCGGCGGTGGAGGTGACCAGCCGGTTGACGACCATCACCGTGCGGGTTCAGCGCCGGTGGCACCGCGTTCGGCGAGGTAGCCA
Source organism: Micromonospora sp. DT228 (assembly GCF_049841595.1). Taxonomy (NCBI): domain Bacteria; kingdom Bacillati; phylum Actinomycetota; class Actinomycetes; order Micromonosporales; family Micromonosporaceae; genus Micromonospora; species Micromonospora sp. DT228. The sequence continues at coordinate 689,728 of NZ_JBNCKO010000002.1, read as the reverse complement.
TCGGCGGCGAGCGCCGTGCGGAGGCGCTCCGCGAACCGGTCCTCGGAGAACTCCTGGCCCACCAGCCGCGTCGCCTCGGCGGCCATCGCGTCCAGGGCGGTCGAGGTGGTCGCGAGGAGTTCCGCGGCCATCGCGGTCGGGTCCGCGGCGATCCGGACGGCGGGGCTCGCCGGCACGCCCTCGGCGCCGACAGTCGTGGTGAAGACCGGGACCGCGTGGGCCAGCAGGGTGAGGGTCTTCAGCTTGACGCCGGCGCCGCTCCACAGTGGCACCACACCGGCGCGGGCGTTGGCGAGCGCGCCGCGCAGATCCTCGACGTAACCACGCACCCGTACGCCGGGGTGCTGGTCCAGCTCGGCGCGGACCGGCGCGGTCAGACCCGAGCCGATGAGGGTGAGGGTGTAACCGGACCGGGCCAGCGCCGGCCAGCCCTCGGCCAGGAAGCGCCGCAGGCCGGTCAGGTTCGGCTCGTACGCGAAGCTGCCCAGCCAGGCCAACTCCCGCTCCTGGGGCCGAGGTTGGTGGCCGGACGGGAGCGGGACGCAGCTGGGGAGCACGAAGGTGGCCGCCCGGCCGTGGTGTCGACGCAGCCGCTCGGCCTCGTCGGCGCTGGTCACCGAGACCGTCGCGCAGGATGCCAGCGCCCGCCGCTCGAAGCGGGTCGAGACGGCGGTCAGGTAACGGGCGCGCAGCCGGTACGTGAGGTCGTCCGCCGCCTCGATCTCCTGCCGGACGCTGGCGGCGAGCACGTTCGCCTTGTCCCAGTGCCAGCGCAGCCCGGTCCCGTGGACGTAGGCGCCGGCTGCCTCGCCGAGGGCTATCGCCGCGCCGTCGCGTCGGCGAAGCTCGTCGTGCAGGTCGGCGCTGTAGCGGCTGCGGATCCAGGGCGGCAGACCGGAGGTGAGGGCCTGCGAGTATCGGCCCGCCGGACCCAGACGGTCGTAGCGGAACGGCGTGGCCTCGAAGGTGCGTACCGGCATGGGGTGGAGCATCTGGCGCAACTGCTCCTCCTGGTCGGCGGTGGTGTCCGGGCGGCGGACGACCAGCAGGGTGCAGTCCGGCACCTGAGCCAGCGCCCGCAACATCATCGCCACCCGGACGGGATCGCCCCGGTCGAGCGGGATCGGCAGGTACGACGAGACGACGCTGAGGGTCACCGGTGGCCACCTTCGCAGGGCACGGTCGGTCGGGTCGGGGTCGAGTCGGCAAGCTCCCGCCAGACGGACAGCAACCTGTCGGCCTGCACCGCCGGGGCGAACTCCGATCGGAGCCGGAGCAGCAGCGCCTGCGCGCGCCGCCGAGCCGCGACCGGCTCGGCGACCACCGTCCGGATCGCGGTGGCGAGGGCGACCGGATCGTCCGGGGGGACGAGCCAGCCGCTGTCCGGACCGACGAGTTCGGGGATGCCCGAGACCGCTGTGGTGACCACGGGGACGCCCTGACTTGCCGCCTCCATCAGGAACACCGGGATGCCGTCGAGGTCGCCGTCCGGGGCGGGCCGGCAGGGCAGGGCGGCGACCTGCGCGCCGGCGAGTGCGGCAGTGGCCACCGGATGTGGCACCGCGCCGTGCAGCACCACGCTGTCGGCCAGCCCCGCCGAGTCGACCCGGCGGCGCAGTTCATCCCGCAGTGGACCGTCGCCGTAGATGTCGTACCGGATCGGATGCCCGGCCTGGACGAGCCGGGCCACCGCGTCGATCGTGGTGTCGACCCCCTTCTTCGGGATCAACCGGGCGACGGTGACGATCCTCGTCGGGGCGCCCGGCGTGGGGGTGGGCACGGCCGGTGGGGCGTCCAGGAGCCCGACGTCGAGGCCGGCCCGGACGACCCGGTGGGGAGTCGTCGCGATCGGCACCCCCCGTGCCGCGAGTTGGCCGGCGGTCGCCGCGGAGACGACGAAGAGGTGCCGCAGTCGGGCGATCCGGCGACTCAGCGCCGCCGCGTCCGGGTCGAGCAGGAAGTCGGCGGCGTGCGCGGTCGCCGTCACCGGCCGGTCGAGTCGGCGCCCGACCAGCAGGGCGACAGCGGTGGGCACGTTGACGAAGTGGGCGTGCAGGACGTCCGGGTCGAAGCGCGCGATCTCGTCGGTGAGGGTGGTGGCAGCGCCGCTGGCCAGCAGACCACGAGCCAGTCCCCGCCCTCCGGCAGCCCGCGACGGCAGCCCGAGCAGGCGCAGGTCGGCCGGGAGCCCACCGGGGCGGCGGAGCAGGTGCACGGCGGCCCGACCCGGCTCGGCCCGACGGTTGCCGTCCGGGTTGGCCACGAACACCTCGACCGTCGCCCCGGCCGCCCGCACCGCCTCGATCTCGGCGGGGATGAAGGTCTCGGTGAGCCCGGGTGGGCGGATCTGGACGTACCCGATCCGTAGTGCCTTTGCGCTCACGCGGCGTCCCGCGCTCGGGCCGGCCGGTGGGCGCGGCGGACGGACTCGAAGAAGCCGGCGTGCTGATCGACGCAGTCCGCGTCGGACAGGAGGCCCGGGGTGCGGGCAGCGGCGGTGGCCAGGTCATGCCGTAGCTGCGGCGAGCCCACCAGGTCACGCAGCACGGCGGCGAGCGCGTCGGTGTCTCCGGGCGGGACGAGCATTCCGTTGACCCCGGAGCGGATCCACTCCCCCGGCCCACCGCCCTCGGTGGCCACCACCGGCAGCGCCCGGGCCAGTCCCTGCAACACGGTCTGGCCCAGCGGCTCGGCTCCGAGCGACGAGTGCACCAGGACGTCGATCGAGTCGAGGAAACCGTTGATGTCGTCGACGTGGCCGCGAAAGGTGACCTGGTCGCTGATGCCCAGCGTGGCGGCGAGTTCCCGTAGTTGCGTCTCGTAGGCCTCCTCGCCGAAGAGCGGGGCACCGCAGAGGTACGCGCGCACGTCGGTGCCGCGCAGGCTCGCGGCGAACGCGCGGAGAAAGACGTGCTGGCCCTTCCAGTGCTGGAGCCGGCCGACCATCCCGATGGCCTTGACCTGCGGCCGGAACACGGGGTGCGTACGCCGCTCGGAGATCCCGCTGGGGCTCTGGAGCACCGTGCGCTGGGCCGGGATCCGGGGGCCCGACGGAACGCTGGCGAGGGTGAACCCGGAGTTGGCGATGATCCCGTCGGCGCGCCGCATGGCCAGCCGACGGAACGCGGGCAGACCGATCGGGCCGAGGCTCTCGACGGTCAACGGGCCGCGGAGGTGCACCACGATGGGCCGGCGCCTGGCGCGGTCGGCGAGCGCGCACATGATCGCCGCGGCGGCGGTGTTCGCGTGCACCAGGTCGGCCTGGTGATACAACGGGCTGCGCCGCAGCACCAGGGCGCCGTTGCGCAGCGCGGTCAGGTAGCGGGCCGCCAGCAGGGGCGCCGAACTGCGGGTGCCTCCGGTGGGCAGCGTCGGCAGATCCCGGGCCTGCGCCACCTCCTGCGGGGGGAGTTGGTCGAAGGCGACGCCGGTGGGTGGGCCGTACAGGGACGCCTGCCAGGGGTGCCGCTGACCGAGCAGGCGGGCCAGGGCCAGCTCGGCCCCGCCGGGTTGCGCGGTGTGGGTGACGTGCAGCACCCGCATCGGGTCAGTCACACTCATGATCGACCCACTCGGTCACCCGGCGGGCGAAGGTCTGCGTCGAGAACCGTTCCGCCTGAACGGGCATCCGCGCCTGGTCCAGCTCGTCGAGCCGGCCGATCGCCGCCGCGTGGTCGTGGGGGTCGAGCGAGTCGACCAGGACTCCGGTCTCCGCGTCGACGACCGTTTCCAGCAGACCGCCACGGCGCAGGCCGAGGACCGGGGTGCGGCAGGCCTGCGCCTCGACCGGCACGATGCCGAAGTCCTCGTGGACGGGGAAGAGCAGGGCTCGGGCGCCCCAGTAGAGCTGCCGCAACCGGAAGCGGTCCGGGTGGACCTCGATGGTGACGGGCACGCGCGCCTGGTGTGCCAGGCGTCGCAGTCGGGCCTCCTCGGGCCCGGACCCGGCGAGGACCAGGGGCAGACCGGCCTCCTCGGCGATGGCGATGATCAGGTCGAAGTTCTTGTAGGGCACCCAGCGCCCGACACCCAGCAGGTAGTCGCGCGGTTGTGCCTGGTCGGCGGCCGGGGCCGCGGAGAAGAAGTCCACATCGACCGGAGGGTTGATCACCCAGGCGTCGCGCCCCCAGTGCCGCCGGATCCGGTCACGCACCTCGACGGAGTTGGCCGCGTAACTGTGCACGTGGTGACTGAGCCCCACGTCGAGCGCTCGCATCAGTCGTCGGGGCACGGCAAGCATCGGCCCCGACGCCCGGTCGTCGACACCCGGGTTCCAGAGATAACGGGCGGGAGCGTGGACGTAGCTGAGGTGCCGGGTGCGGTCGGGATTGCCGAGCCGGACCGTGTGCGCGAACGCGTGGCTTGAGGAGATCACCACGTCGAACCGGTCGCGGGTGAGGGTCCGCCAGACCAGCGGCATGAACGGCAGGGCGACCGCCTTGTTGCCCCGCAGCGGTGTCCGGGCCAGCCACGACACCCGCAGCGGCGGCGGGTCGGCGTCGTCGTCACTCCAGAGCGCGAACCGCGCGGCGGTCGGGAAGACCTCGGTGAGCTGCCGGAAGACCTGCTCCGCACCGCCGGTCGCGGTGAACCACTCGTGCACGAGGGCGACCGAACGGCCGGTCGCGACGGGCGGGACCGGACTGCCGGCCTCGACAGGTGGGACCGGACTGCCGGCCTCGACAGGTGGGACCGGACTGCCGGCCTCAACAGGTGGGACCGGACGGGGCCCGGCGGCTTGCCCCGGGATGCCCGGCCAGGTGTCGGTGTCCGCCCCGGCACCCGCGAGCGCGACCGGCGACTGGCCGGGCGGTTGGCACAGGCTGGGTGGAGCCGGCTGATCCATCACCTCGTACCCCCGTAAGAGTGTGGACGATCGGCGATGCGGCCGCCGACGATAGCTAACAGATCGAGCGAAACACTTACCACAGTCGACAGAAGTCAGTAAACGGACATCGGATCACCACCGCGGACAACGATCGTCCATACTCTATGCGGTACGTCCATCAGGGACGTATCGTCGGGGCGCGGCTCGACCCGTCGCCGACGGGCGGAATTCCGGATGATGGTGAAATGCCGCTTCCCGCTGAGGGTTCCACCATGGTGTCGTTATGACCGACGACGTGGCTCTGCTGCTACGCCGAACGGGGTTCGGACCAACCGCCAACGAGCTGGCGGCAGCACGGCGGGCCGGCTACACCGCCACCCTGGCCGCGCTGACCACCCCCACGGGGCCTGACATCGGCGCGACCCGAGCGCCCCTGCCCCCGCTCGGCCCCGACCCGTACGTCGGCACACCCGAGCCGACGCCGGCGCAGCGGGTCGAAGCCGACGGGCGACGTCGAGCACAGGCGAGCAGCCTCACCCAGTGGTGGCTGGACCGGATGACCGTCGCCGACCAGCAGGCCGTGGAGAAGCTGCTCTTCTTCTGGCACGGCCACTGGGCCACCTCGATCGTCAAGGTCAAGAGCCCGCAGCTGATGTTGGCCCAGCACCTCACCCTGCGGGAATCCCGCGACTTTCGGGACATGGCCCACCGGATGATCGTCGATCCAGCCCTGGTCTACTGGCTGGACGGCCAGCTCAACAGCCGAGAAGCCCCCAACGAGAATCTCGCCCGGGAGTTCTTCGAGTTGTTCACCCTCGGCCTCGGGCGGTACACCGAATCCGACGTGCAACAGGCCGGCCTGGCGTTGACCGGTTGGTGGATCGACCTCGCCGGGCAGCGCTCGGTCTTCGACCCTCGACGCCACCACGACGGCGCGTCGAGCATCCTCGGCGTGACCAGGCACTTCACCACCGACAGCCTGGCCGATCTGGTGCTGGACCAGGAGGCCTGCCCCCGGTTCGTGGCCGCCCGGCTCTGGCACCGATACGCCTCCAGCACCCAGCCGATCCCGGAACGCACCAGGGAGCAGATGGCCGCCGCCTTCCCCGAGCCGCTGCCGATGCTGCGGGTGCTGCTGGCCGACGAGACGTTCCCGAGCACCCGTGCCACAATGGTCAAACAGCCGGTCGAGTGGCTGGTCGGCGCGCTGCGGCAACTCGGGTTGCGACCGGCCACCCTCCCGGCGGAGACGGTCACCGGGCTGCTCGACGGGCTCGGCGGTCTCGGGCAACGCCCGTTCGCCCCGCCCAGTGTGGGTGGCTGGCCGGCCGGGGTGGCCTGGCTGACCTCGGCCGCCGCCCGGTTGAAACTGTCCCTGGCCGGCAAGCTCGCCAGCCAGCTCAGCCCGGAGCGGATCACCCCGGAGGAGGTGGCCCACCTGCTCTGCGTGGACACCTGGACCGACCGCACGTACGAGGTGCTGCGCGGCACCACCAACTCCCGACTGATGCTCACCCTCGGGCTGGTCAGCCCGGAATACCAGGTGACCTGAGATGGACCGACTGACCCGACGACGATTCCTGCTCGCCTCCGGTGTGGCCGGCGGCGGCGCCCTCGCCGCCGGAGCCGGCGCGGTCACCCTGTCCCGGCTGCTCGACAGCGCGGACCCGGAACCACGCGTCGCCCGACGTCCGGTGGAGACCGTCGTGCTCGTCACCCTCTACGGCGGTAACGACGGACTGAACACGGTCATCCCGTACGCCGACCCGGCCTACCAGGCCTCCCGGCCCGAGCTGGCGTACCCGGCGGAGCAGGTGCTGCGGTTGGACAACGACCACGGTCTGCACCCGGTAATGCGCGGCCTACAGGGGCTCTGGTCGACCGGTCGGCTCGCCATCGTGCACGGGGTCGGCTACCCGAAACCGGACCGCAGCCACTTCCGGTCGATGGACATCTGGCAGACCGCGGCGCCGAGCGGCCCGGCCGACACCGGCTGGGTGGGGCGCTGGCTGGACGAGACGCAGGCCCCCGTCGAGGCGGCGGTCAGCTTCGAACCGGTCCTGCCGCCACTGCTTGTCGGACGGCGGCGGGTCGGCGCCTGCGTCAGCTACCAGGGGTTGGAGTTGCCCGACTGGGTGGCGCCCGCGATGGTGGCGTCGCTCGGCCGGGTGCAGGCCGGCGAGTCGGCGATGCAGGCGCGGGCCGCCACCGCGTACGCCGATCTGGTCGACATGGGCCGGCTGGTCCAGGCGGCGGTGGCCCCGGCCGCCAGCCCGACCGACGCGACCCCGGTCGCCACCGCGACCGGCACCGGCGGCGGCGGGGCGCTCGGCGCGCAACTGGCCCTGGTCGCCCGCTGCGTCGAGGCCGGGGTACCCACCCGCGTCTACTCGGTGAGCCTCGGTGGCTTCGACACCCACGCCGGCGAACGGGCCGCGCAGGAGGCCCTGCTCGGCCAACTCGACGCGGCGATGACCGGCTTCGTGGACCGAATGGCCGGCAGCGACGCCGGCCGCCGGGTCGCGGTGGTCGTCTACAGCGAATTCGGCAGACGGGTACGCGCCAACGCCTCCGACGGCACCGACCACGGCACCGCCGGACCGGTGCTGGTGGCCGGAGCGCGGGTGGCCGGCGGCTTCCACGGCCAACCACCAAGCCTCACCGACCTCGACCACGGCGACCTGAAGGCGACGACCGACTTCCGCGACGTGTTCGGGGCGGTCCTCGACACGGTGCTCGGGGCGGACCCGGAGCAGTACCTGCTCGGCTACCGAGGCGAACCGCTTCCCCTGTTTCGCGCCGGCTGAGCTGCCGGGTCAGGCTCCGGTACGGATGTGGGACGCCGTGACCTCGGCTGGCTCTGGCCGGCGGTGAGCCCGGCAGGGCCGGTCAGGCCTGGCTGCGCAGCAATTCTCGGATGGCTCTCCAGTAGTTCATGGCCTCCATGCCGGAGTTGGTCCTCAGCTCGTAGACCAACTCTTCGGAAACTTCGGGGCTGCTCGGACTCAGCGCATCGAAAATGGCCGCCTGGCCACGTAACTCGAAGCCGGCCCAGGTGGCCGCGCCCTCGGGAGCAGGAACGCCCAGGAGATCGAATTCCAGTGCGACGCCGAACGCGTGCGCAACGACGAGCTTGAGCCGCTCCCGCTCGTCCATCTCCTCGTCGACAAGTGCCGCGATCGCGTCAAGCGCGGGAAGGACGGCGGTTGCTCCCCGGATCGGGGACGCGGACGCCTGCTGCCGAAACTCGGGCAGGTGGCTCGTCACCGCGCGACGCTGAGATCGGGATCGGCCGTGGCCGCCAAGCTCCCGCCACCGCAGCTCGACGCCCTGCTGAACGTCGAACTGGTCGGTGTTGTAAATGCCCGCAAGGTGTCCGAAGAAGAGGGATACGACGACCGAAACCCTGTTGGCCACGCTGGTCGAGAGGCACAACGACGCAAACTTCGCCGGATTCGTTGATTCGTTCGTGAGGGTCATCTCGAGGCGTCACCATCTAGCCATCGTCGGAGTAATAATCTTGCCCTGCATGGTTTCGATCAGGGGGATGCAGAACTGCTCGCAGAAGGGTCTGCTCGCGATCAGGAGCTGGGGATCGGCGGCAAGGTTGACTGACTCGGTCAGCACTTTACCCTCCGCATGGAGGCGCCCGAGGAGGAGAGGGAACTCCTTCGGCGATGGCAGCCCAGGGTAGGTCCGGAACGCTGCCTGAAGATCGTCCAGCAGGGCAATCTGCTTCCCGCTGATCTCGGAACGGGCACCGACCGCAAAGAGGTCCACCCCCTCTGAGACATACAGACCGGCCGCCGTCTTCTGGTCGAACATTCTCGCCGCCAAGGCATCGACCTTCGCCTGGAGCCTAGCAGGGACGCCGCCCGAACTCCCCAGGTTGTACGGGGCCAGTCCCAATGGGTCGATCTGAGCCAGCGGGTTCGGTACATAGGTGTCCGGGTTGGACGCGGCTTCGAGCCCCAGGGGATCGGTGGAGATGTATCGGGCGACCTCGGGGTCGTAGTACCGATGAAAGTTGTACGAGGCGCCGGTTTCCGGGTCGTGGATCTGGCCGGGAAAGCGCAACGGGCAGTCCGCACCCGCGACACTTACCTGGGTGGGGACTCCCCACACGGTGGTTCGCAGCTGCCAGGCGACCTCGCCGTCCAGGCTCACCAGCTCGGTCGGCATACCGACCAGGTCGGTCACGATCGCGTAGAAGCGGCGGTCCACCTCGGCCTGGTCGGCCAGCGCGTCGGTCTGGCTGATCGGGGTGTACGTGCCGGGGACATATTCCCAGGTGCTGGTCCGATCGGCGGAACCGCCGCGGTGGGTCTGCTCGATCAGCCGCGGACCGTCCCAGGCGAAGGCGACCTGCTCGACCACACCACCGTCGGCGTCGAGCCGCTGCTTGGCGACCCGGCGACCGAGCGCGTCGTACCGGTAGCGCCAACGCGTGCCGTCCGGGACGGTGACCGTGCTCAGCCGGTCCTCGCTGTCCCAGGTGTAGCGCCAGGTCAGCGGCTTGGCCGAACGCTGCTTGAGCTGCCGCAGCACGACCCGCCCGGCGGCGTCGTGCTCATAACGGATGCCCCCGGCCCGCCGGACGCGGGTGCCGGCGTACTCCCGCTCGCCTCGAACATCACCGTCCCCGTCCGAGCCGCCGGGCCAGGTCGCGTCGGCGACGTTGCTGGCGTCGTCATAGGCGTACCGCTCCGTCCACCCGTCGGCCTGCACGCCGGTGACCCTGCCGGCCCGGTCGAGTTCGAGTCGACGCTCACCGCTCAGTTGATCGGTGATGTTGACCAGGCGACCATCGGCCCGATACCGGTAGGCACGGTGGGCGACGAGGTCGGGCACGCCGCCGGCGGGATCACCTGCGCCGGGTGCCGCGGTGAGGATCTGCGACAGCAGCCGGTGGTTGCCGTCCCAGCTCTGGGTCAGCGCGAGGGCGCCCACCGTCCGCCCGGTCTCCCGGCCGGCCGCGTCGTGGGTGAAGCTGATCGCCGCGCCGCCGGTGCGCAGGCCCACCGGCCGGTGGCCCGCGTCGTACTCCCAGGCGCTTTCCACCCCGGAAGGGGTACGTCGGTGTGTCCGCCGGCCGAGCGCATCGTAGGAGGAGGCGACCACCTGACCGTCGCGGACCTCGGCGAGTATCCGGCCCAGCGGGTCCCGGCCGAACTGGAGGTCGGCGTCGGGTGAAGTGGCCTGTAGGAGCTGGCCAGCCGGGTCGTACGCGAAGGTGGTGGTGCCCTCGGCGGTGCGCTTCTCGACGACGTTGCCGAGCGGGTCGCGGACCAGCTCGATCGTCTGCCCCGCACCGTTGGTCCGGGCCACCACCTGGCCGACGGCGTCGTGCGTATAGGTCTGCGTACGGCCGTTGAAGTCGGTCTCGGCGACCAGCCGCCCGGCCGGGTCGTAGTCGTAGCACCAGACGAGCCCCTGGGCGTTGGTGACCGTGGCGAGCCGCAGTTCGGTGTCGTACCCGAAGGTCAACCGCCCGCCGTCCGGCCCGCTACGCGTCACCGGAAGGTCGAAGGGGCCGAACTCGGTCTCTGTTGTCGCCCCGGCCTGGTCGGTGTGGCTGACCAGGTTGCCTTCCGGGTCGTAGGTCCACTCCTCGCTCGCCCCGTCCGGGCTGCGCTGCCAGGCCAGCTGTCCCTCGGCGGTCCAGCCGAGCCGAGTGCTGCCGCCGACCGGGTCGACCACCTCGGTGATCCGACCGGCCCGATCGCGTCGGTAGGTGGTCACCGCTCCGGTGGGCTCGGTGAGCTGGCTGATCAGCCCGGCCGGGTTGGTCGTCACCAGCGAAGAGTTACCGAGCGCGTCGATCACCTCGGTGAGTCGCCCCGCCTCGTCGTAACGATGGCGGGTGACAGCGCCGGTCGGGTTGGTGACCGAGGTCAAGTTGCCGCGTTCGTCGTACTCGCGCCGCCAGACCGCTCCGTCGGCGGCGGTGACGACGACCGGCTGGTGCAGATCGTTGTAGGTGGCGGTCGCCCGCGCCCCGTCCGGGCGGACGAACTCGACCAGATTGCCGTCGTCGTCGTAGGCGTAGCGGCTGGTCCGCCCGAGAGCGTCGGTCTCGGTCAGTTTCCGGTCGTAGCGGTCCCAGGTGAAGGCCGTGACGTTACCCAACGGATCGGTGATCCGTTCGGTCTGGCGCAGCTCGTTGAGCTGGTAGACGGTGGCGTGGCCGAGCGAGTCGACCACCGTGGTGACGCGGGCCTCGGTGTCGTAGCGCAGCAGGCCCGTGAGGTAGCCGTTGGTGCCGGAGGTGGCGACGCAGCGGCCGTCCTCGTCGTAGGTGTAGCGGTACTCGGTGCCGTTACGGTCCGCCCACCGGGTGACCCGTCCGTCGATGTCGTAGTCGAAGCGCAGCGGCGTCCCCGACGAGTTGACGACCTCGGTCAGGTCACCGGACTCGTCGTAGCCGAAGCGGATCAGCTCGGTGTCGGTGTCGTCCCCGGCGAGGTCGAACCCGACGATCCGATTTTCCTCGGTACGCACCCGAACCCGGTAGCCGCCGGAGTGCACCAGCTCGACCGGTGCGCCGCTGTCGTCGTGCCGCACGTCCACCCGCTGACCGTTGCGGTCGGTCAGCGCGACCAGTGGAAGCTGGTTCGCCACGCTGCCGGGAACCGGCCCGAAGTGCCACGTCCAGCCCTGCACCGGATCGGTGACCAGGTGGTTGCCTCCTGCCGGATCCTGCGCCAATGGCCAGCGCGGTCCCTCGGTCGGCAGCCGGTCGGGGCGGCCGTCCGCATCGACCGGATAGATCAGCGTCATCCCGTCGGCGGTGGTGACGTAGACCCCGGTGTCGTCGACCTCGACCCGCTGGTCGAGCGTGGAGGCCCAGGACCGGCCGAACCAGCTCCCCATCCGGTACGACGACAGGTGCGTGCGGGACAGCAGCAGCGGCATCGCCCCGGGCAACTCGACATCGCTCTGGGTGAGCACCATGTCGCCACCGGCGATGTCGATCGGGTCCAGTCGGGCCAGCCGCTTGATCGCCTCGATGCCGTTGGCCCTCGGGTTCGCCAAACCCCAGCGGGCCACCGAGCCCATGTTGCGACCCCGGGCGGCGACCGAGGAGAAGGCCTGCGCGACGCGGGTGCCCTTCAACGCACCGGCCCCGAGCCGGGCCAGTTTGCCGACCCCCGGTAGCAGATTGAGCCCGACGTCGATCAGGATCGTCTTCAGGCTGCCCTTACCGGTGGCGGCGTAGATGGAGAGGTCGATCGCGGAGGCGAGCAGGGCGGTGCCGAGCGCGATCGGCCCCATGATCGGCGCGAGGATCGGGATGAACGACAGCAGACCCGCGACCAGGGAGACGATCTTCAACGCGCCCGACAGCTGCGCCAACAACTCCTGGTTGTCTCGGACGAAGTTGGTGAACTGACCCTTCAGATCCCACCACTTCGGGTTCTCCTTGAACCGCAAACCCTTCGCATCGTTGACCACCCGCACGCAGTCACGCACCGCCGTGGACAACTCACCCCGCAACGCACCCGCCTGCGCCACACACTCGTCCCAGTCCCGCTGCGCCTGCGACAACACCGAACCCGCCGCACCCGCATCCGACCGATACGTATCCGGCGCCGCCGCCGCGGCTTCCTCCGGCGGCCGGTCGGCGACCTCCTGCTCATGACGCTCATCAGCCTGCCTCGCCCGATCAGCCCGCCCCCGGGCGGCCTGCAACGCCGCCCACAAACCCGGCGCACGCTGCGCCAACGGACGCATCCGATCCTGCAACGACGACAACGACCCCGCAAACGTCACCAGCCCGGTCGACACCCTGCCGAACGCATCACCCGTGACCCGCAAATGCCCCGGCATCTGCGCATTCAGGCCCTCCCGGAACAGATCACCCTCCGGACCCACGAACTGCGACGTGTCCAAACCCGTGATCTGCCCCGCAGCCTGCGACGCCGCCGACCCAAAACCCTGCCACCGCGACGCCGACGACCGAACCGCCGACGGATCACCATCCATCTTGAACAGATGCGCCGGAAACTCAGCCATCGCGCCTGGCCGCCCATCGCGGCGACCGAGACGGCCGATCAGAGGCGCGCCGGTTGCCCGCATTGTCGTTGATCAAAGGTCTGGTACTCATCTGAGAGCCCTCCCGTGACTCGACCCTCAGTCATTCGAACATAGAAGCGCAACAACCTGCGAGCACTGCCTCAGTCGCATATCTCGCACAATCTGGACCGCAGCCGGCCTGCACCGGGGTGAGGTGCGCGGTGACCGGGCTGATCGGCAGGCGAGGTGGAGACGACCGCTCGCACGCTCAGGGCCGGTCGGCGAACAGGACGTCGATCGACACTCCCGCTCCCAGCGGCGGTACGGCCGGGTGGTGGTCGCCTACCGGAGGCAACGGCAGCCGCGAACGACAAGCGGCTGGCGAATCCGATGGCCGCGCCTGGTCGACAGCGTGGACAGGGGTGGGGTGAGCAACTGCCGGCACGCTGCGAAGCGACCCTGGATCACACGTAGGGGTCGGGGCTGAACTGGGGACTGCTACTGGGAAAGTCCGGAGGAAAGAACGGGATTTGCAGGGACTTCGTCAGCAGCTCGAAGACCACACTTGGGGTTTCGAGGTGAACGATCGAGAATCTGAGCTGTCGGGCCTCCAATACGAGAGTCGGCCAATCTTCCACCGGCCCCGTCGGGATCCACATGAGGACATCGGCATTATCGGTCCCACCCCACCGCACGAGCTGACTCGGGGCGATGCGAAGGCTCGACAGGTACTCCTCGAGGGGCTCTGGAAGACCGTTACTCAAGAATGATCGGGCCTCCCGGGTGCTCTTCTCGATATTCAGCGCTTCTCGCTCGACACCCTCGCCGTAGATCCACAAGAACTCGTCGAAACAGCCCGCCCCATAGGTCGCAACCATCTGCCGGTGACTGATGGGCAGCTCGACGCCCTCATCGACCGTCGCGCGATGGGATGGCTCCACGGCAGCCGGAGGAGGACACAGGGCGAGAAGGTCCGGCAGCCTACTCACCAGACATCCTATATATTGCGCACCTTTTCATACAGCGACCATCCAAAATCGTCCACGGCTTCGATGATTACATGACTAGGCACGACGCCACCATTTTCGTACACCGGAGTAACGCTCATAACAACGTTATTCTGGCTACTGGTGACGTGCTCGGCTATCCTCTTTTCCACCTCATTGATCGGCCCGTTGTTCAGAGCCTCACTCTGTGTGACTACGTTTCGAATGTCCGTGCCATCTCCGCCAAACCGCCTGCCGATCAAGTGGCCGCGAGAATGACCGCTCGCACCTCCAAGGAAGCCTGCCGGGCGCAACCTACGTGGCGCCTCGCTGCCGATCCTGCCGGCCGCCGCATCAATCAGCGTCTGGGGAGAAACCTGTGCATAGGCAGGGCCCGCCCTACCATTGACGACATTGCTGTAGACGGGGCAGGGCGCAAGACCCAAGGGATCGGTCCACTGCACCGGGTTGGCGACATAACCCTGCGGGTTGAGGCCTCCGCTGATCCCCAGTTTGTCGGTGGAGAGGTATTGAGCCGCCTCGGGGTCGTAGTAGCGGTGGTGGTTGTACGAAGCGCCGGTTTCCGGGTCATGGATCTGCCCGGGGAACCGCAACGGGCAGTCGACTCCGGTGGCGCTGACGTGGGTCGGGATGCCCCAGATGGTGGTCCGCTGCTGCCAGGCGACGTCGCCATCCGGGCTGACCAACTCCATCGGCGTGCCAACCAGGTCGGTCACGATCGCATAGAAGCGACGGTCGACCTCGTCCTGGTCGGCGTGCGCGTCGGTCTGGCTGATCGGGGTGAACGTGCCCGGGGCGTACTCCCAGGTGCTGGTCCGTTCCTCGCCCGCGCCGCGGTGGGTCTGCTCGATCAGACGCGGGCCGTCCCAGGAGAAGTCGACCTGCTCGACCACGCCGTCGTCGGCGTCGAGGCGCTGCTTGGCGACCCGGCGGCCGAGCGCGTCGTACCGGTAGCGCCAGCGGGTGCCATCCGGCGTCGTCACTCCGGTCAGCCGGTCTTCGCTGTTCCAGGTGTAGCGCCAGGTCAAGGGCTTGGTGGAACGCTGCTTGACCTGCCGCAGCGTCACGCGGCCGGCGTCGTCGTGCTCGTACCGCACGTCCCCGGCCCGACGAATCAGGGTGCCGGCGTACTCCCGCTCACCTCCGGCGCTGCCACGTCCGCCGGTGGCGTCGGGCCACTCGGCATCGGCGACGTTGCCGGCCTCGTCGTAGGCGTACCGCTCGGTCCAGTCGGCGGCCTGCACGGCGGTGATCCGGCCGGCCCGGTCCACCTCCAGCCGGCGCTCGCCGGTGAGCTGGTCGGCGATGTCGGTCAGGTAGCCGTCGGCACGGTACCGGTAGGCACGGTGAGCGAGGAGCTCTGGCACGCCCCTCGGACTCCCCGGGCTGGTGACGAGGATCTGGGAGAGCAGCCTGTGGTTGGCGTCCCAACTCTGGGTCAGGGCAAGACCGCCGACCGCCCTGCGGGTCTCCCGGCCGGCGGCATCGTGGGTGAAGCTGACCGTCGCGCCGCCGGTGCGCAGCGCCGCGGGCTGGTGACCGGCGTCGTACTCCCAGGCACTCTCGACCCCCGACGGGGTACGCCGGAGCGTCCGGCGGCCGAGCGCATCGTAGGACGATCTGACCTCTTGACCGTCTCGGATCTCGGCGAGCACCCGACCCAGCGGGTCCCGCTCAAAGCGAAGATCAACCTCGGGTGCGGCGGCGTGCAGCAACCGGCCGACCGGGTCGTACTCGAAGGTGGTGATGCCCTCGGCGGTGCGCTTCTCGACGATGTTGCCCAGCGGATCGCGGATCAACTCGATGCTTCGCCCGGCACCGTTGCTCCGGGTGACGAGTTGGCCGGCGGCATCGTAGGAGTACGTCTGTACGCGGCCGTTGAAGTCGGTCTCGGCGACCAGGCGCCCGGCCGGATCGTAGTCGTAGCGCCAGGTGAGCCCCTGCGGATTCGTGACAGTGGTCAGGCGCAACTCGGTGTCGTAGTCGAAGGTCAACCGGCCCCCGTCCGGCCCGACACGCGCCACCGGCAGGTCGAAGTGGCCGACCTCGAACTCGGTGGTCGCCCCGGCCTGGTCGGTGTACGTGACCAGGTTGCCTTCCGGGTCGTACGTCCACTCCTCGCTCGCCCCGTCCGGGCTCCGCCGCCAGGCGAGCTGCCCCTCGACGGTCCAGCCGAGGTGGGTGACGCCACCGACCGGGTCGATCACCTGGGTAATCTGGCCCGCCATGTCACGGCGATAGGTGGTCACCGCGCCGTTGGGTTCGCTGAGCTGGCTGATCAGCCCGGCCGGATCGGTGGTCACTGCCAGGGTGTTGCCGAGCGCATCGGTCACCTCGGCGAGGTGGCCCGCCTCGTCGTGGCGATAGCGGGTGGAAGCGCCGCTCGGGTCGGTGACCATGGTCAGGTTGCCGCGCTCGTCGTACTCACGTCGCGAGACCGCACCGTCGACACCGGTGACGACCACCGGTTGACGCAGTTCGTCGTAGATGGCGGTCGCCCGCGCGCCGTCCGGGCGGGTGACCTCGACCAGGTTGCCATCGTCATCGTAGGAATAACGAGTCGTCCGCTCCAGGGCGTCGGTCTCGGTCAGCTTCCGATCGAACCGATCCCAGGTGAAGGCCGTGACGTTGCCCAGCGGGTCGCTGATTCGTCGGGTCTGGCCGCGGTCGGTCAGCTCGTAGATGGTCGTGTGGCCCAGTGAGTCACTCACCGCGGTCTGTCGACCAACCGGGTCGTAGTGCAGCCGCGCCGAGAGGAAACCACCCGAGCCAGTCGCGGCCACGCAGCGTCCCTGCTCGTCGTAGGCGTAGTGGTACTCCAGCTCGTTGCGGTCCTGCCAGCGGGCCAACCGGCCGTCGTCGTCATAGCCGAACCGCAGCGGGATCCCCGACGCATTGATGACCTCCGCGAGGTGACCGGCCTCGTCGTAACCGAACCGCACGAGAGTCCGGGCCTCACCGGAGGACTCCGCGTCGAGCAGGCTCAGCGCTGCGACCTGACCGTGCAGGGTGTCGACAGCGATCCGGTACCCACCGCTGTGCCGAACGTCGGTGATCGCCCCGTCGCGCCAGTCCAGGTCGATCCGATGACCGTTGCGGTCGCTGACGGCAACCAGCGGCAGCACCCGAACGGGACGATCCTCGCCCTCGCCTTCCGGCTCTGGGTGGTCCGGCACCGCGTGGAAATGCAGCGCTCGGCCGATCTCCGGCTGGTCGACGCGGTAGCCGTCGGCAGTCGGGGTGAGCGGCCAGCGCGGCCCGGTCTCGGGCATGCTCTGCGCCCCGACACCGGCCGGAGTCGGGTAGGACAGGACCATGCCGTCCTCGGTGACAAAGCAGATGCCCTCGTCGTCGACCTCGACCCGCTGATCAAGCGTCGACGCCCAGGACGGCCCGAACCACCTACCAATCCGGTACGACGACAGGTGGGTGCGCGACAGTAGCAGCGGGAGTAGGCCGGGCAGCTCGACATCGGTCTGGGCGAGCACCACCTCGCCGCTGGCCACGTCGATCGGATCACCCGCGCACCGGCGCAACCCCAGCGGAATGCTCGGACGAGGCATGCTCGGCAACGCCGCCCGCGCCTTGGTCAAACCCTTGGCGAGCGTCGGCAGTCCTTTCTTGGCCAGGGCCAGGACCGGTCTGCCGAGCATCGCGAGCCGACCGATGGGCACGACCGTCAACACCGTATCGATCAACAGACTGGTGAGACTGCCCTTACCCGTCGCCGCATACAGCGACGCGTCGATCAGCAGAGCCGCAGCACCAGCAGCGATCGCGATCGGCCCCATGATCGGGGCGAGAATCGGAATGAAAGCGAGCAGACCCGCGACCAGGGAGACGATCTTCAACGCGCCCGACAGCTGCGCCAACAACTCCTGGTTGTCTCGGACGAAGTTGGTGAACTGACCCTTCAGGTCCCACCACTTCGGGTTCTCCTTGAACCGCAAACCCTTCGCGTCATTGACCACCCGCACGCAATCCCGCACCGCAGTCGACAACTCACCCCGCAACGCACCCGCCTGCGCCACACACTCGTCCCAGTCCCGCTGCGCCTGCGACAACGCCGAACCCGCCGCCCCCGCATCCGACCGATACGCATCCGGCGCCGCCGCCGCGGCTTCCTCCGGCGGCCGGTCGGCGACCTCCCGCTCATGATGCTCATCAGCCTGCCTCGCCCGATCAGCCCGCCCCCGGGCGGCCTGCAACGCCGCCCACAAACCCGGCGCACGCTGCGCCAACGGACGCATCCGATCCTGCAACGACGACAACGACCCCGCAAACACCGTCAACCCCGACGACACCCTGCCGAACGCATCACCAGTCACCCGCAAATGCCCCGGCATCTGCGCATTCAGCCCCTCCCGGAACAGATCCCCCTCCGGACCCACGAACTGCGACGTGTCCAAACCCGTGATCTGCCCCGCCGCCTGCGACGCCGCCGACCCAAAACCCTGCCACCGCGACGCCGACGACCGAACCGCCGACGGATCACCATCCATCCTGAACAGATGCGCCGGAAACTCAGCCATCGCGCCAGGACCTCCCCGTGTCCACGCCAACAAGCTCGTATCCCTCGCAGCACCCGACACGGGACAACCACCCGCTCGGCGCCACGGACCACGACGACGCGTCCGGGTCTCGGTCGAGCCCCGGACGCGGTCGCACGAATGGATCAGCCCTGCAGAGTCCCCCGCACCTGGCCGCGCATCTCCTGCACGGACGTCGTGGTTTGACCCAGGGCACCCTTCACCGAGTCGAGGATCTGCTTCACGGTGTCCGCCGCAGTGTTCCACTGCAACTGGATACCGTTGTAGATCTCCATCTCGTCGCCCTCCCAGTTGGCCTTGACCCGGGTGACGAAGTTGGTCAGATCATCGAGACTTGCCTGGACCCCGTTGGCCACCGAAGCAATGTCGCCCTGCGCCGACCCGGCGGTCGACTCGTCGTAACTGAAGACGTCACCCATGATCCCCGTAACCTTCCCGTCAGCCCCGGAACTTCGCGCTGTCCCAGTTGGCCGACCCCATGGTCGACTGCAACTGGCTGGTCTGCTCCGAGTGGTAGGTGTCGTAGAGCTGCCCCGCCGAACCGACCCGGCTCGTGATGTCGGTCAACGCCTTGTTGAGATCAGCCATCGCCGTGTTCCAGCGCTGCGTCAGCTGGTCCCAACTCTGGAACGCGGAGCCCTTCCACACCGCCGGCAACGGCTCGATCGCGCTGATGAACGACCGCGCCTGGCTGTTGAGCGCGGCGACCGAAGTGTCTAGGTTTGACGAGTGTTGGTTGACCGCATTGTCGGTGATCGAAAACTTCGCACCCATCCGAAGCCCCTCCCGTAGATTCGACCCACAGTCATTCGAACATAGACACGCAACGACCTTTCTGCGCTACCCGAGTCGCATATCTCGCACAATCTGCGCGGCAACGTCGAGAATGATCTCCTGCGTGCCGCCCGCGAGATCGGCCCAGCGCAGCGCATCGGGGGTCCGCAGCGCCGGGTCGAACGGCAGGACGAAAGTCGGGAGGTCGCCGGGCGACTGCTCGACCGCGGCGACGCCGGGCTGCGGGTCCTGGCCGACCAACACCTGGACGCCGACCCGGTCGAGCGGCTCGCGCAGCAGGGGGGCGATCCACGACCGGCAGTCGGCAAGCAACCGGGAGCCGCGCCCGTCGTTGGGGGCCACGAGCACCACCCGGTCGGCCCGGGTCAGCACCGCCGGCACGACCGGATCGTCGGTCAGCGGCGGGGTGTCGACGACACGTACGGGGAACCAACGGCTGAGGGTGGCCGAGACCGTGCCGTACTCGGCTGCCGTCACCGGGGGTTCGACGTCGCCCGGGGGGCCGGCCAACAGCATCGCCCGCTCGGCCAGCGCGAGGCGCTCCCGCAGCCAGCGGTGACCCACCGCCGGCCGGCGACCAGCGGTGGCGCCGCGCAGGCCGAGACCGGCCAGCACCACCTCGGTGGACCCACCGGCCCGGATCGCCAGCCGGGCGTGCAGGCCACCACCGTGGCCGGTGTCCACGGCGAGCACCCTCGTGCCCTGGTGGCGGGCCAGCGCCGAGGTCACCAGCGCCGCGACGGTCGACCGGCCGGTGCCCGAGCCCGGCCCGACCACGGCGATCACTCCCGGCCGGAGCCGGGCGGAGAGAATGTCGTCGCGCTCCCGCTCGACCCGCACCCGTGCGGTGATCCTGGGGTCGAGGGCGCGCACCATCGTCCGGCCGATCTGTCGGTACTCGGTCATCGGGGTCCCCCGGTATAGACGTGAGTTGTTAGCCTTGGTGAGCGATGACGGGGAGGCGGGATGACGTACGTTCAGTATCCTTACGCGACGCTGGTGAGCCTAGGTGGAAATTTGACCACCCTTGCCGACCAGTTGGAGACGGATCATCGCGGGGTGGTCGACTGCGCCGGCCTGACCGATGATCATGCCGATATTCAGGGTGCGATCTCCGATTTTCGGGACGAATGGAAGACCAGCCTGCTCGAGTTGATGAACAACATCGGCGAGTGGGGCGGGCTCTCCAGTGCGATCGGCAAGATGGTCGCCGACTTCGACACCCAGACCGCCGCCGCGCTGCGCCCCACCGAATCGTAGGGGGTGCCGCATGAGCGACGTCTCCATGCTTGATCCGCTGCCCGCCCACGATCTGAAGCTCAACCCCCATGCCCCGCACCCGGACTTCCCGTGGTTCATCGGGGTCCCCTCAGACTGGGCGCTGCTCGACACCAATCCGGAGTCCTGGCAGCGCAGCGCCGCCCGGATGGTCGACGACCGGTTCTTCGGTCAACGGCTGCGCGCCGCCGAGCGCCGGGAGGTGCTCCAGTTCGTGGAGCAGCTCGTCGCCGACTGCCAACGCGCCGGCGCGTCGCTGAGCCTGGTGCAGCTGGGGCGGATGTCCACGGGTGCGGTCGGCAGCGCCGGGCTGCACCTGGGCTGGTTCAACTCGGCGCCCCAGCCGGCCGGCCTCGCCCTGGTCCGGCAGACGCTGCCGCGCACCGGCACGACGGAGGAGGTCGAGACTCCGACCGGGCCGGGAGTGCTGCACCGCGACGTCGCGTCCACGGTGCCGCCGGGCGGCCTGACCCGGGTCCGTTCGATGGTGTTGCAGCTGTTCCTGCCACTTCCCGGCACCACCTGGACGGCCCTGCTCAGTGCCGCGACACCGCACCCCGAGATGGAGCAGGTGCTCGCCGACGTGATCGTGGCGGTGGCCCAGAGCATCAAGCCCGCCGACCCGGACGACGTAGCGGCCGCCAACGAGGCCAACCGGGCCGACCAGGCCGAGCGCACCGACCAGGCCGAGCGGGCAAACGACGATGGCTGACCGCCGGTCGGTCGCGACCATCACCGACGACCGGGCTGGGCTCGGCCGTGGCTGACGGCCGGGACCGGGTGGTGGTCGAGGCGCACGCGCTGCGTACTGCCACGGCCAAGGCCGCGCTCCTGCACGGGTCCCGGCGCGGCCCACGTGATCTGCGCCGTCCCTACGCGACGGTGATCGCGAGCCTGGTCGTCGGCGCACTGCTGCTGATCGCCGTCTGGGCGATCACAAGTATCGGTGGCCTCCTTGCCCAGCAGCGCCAGAAGCGAGGGATGGCCCCGCCCGCCGCCACGCAGCCGGCGTCGGACGCGCCACGTTCCTTCCTCGTACGATCGGCAGGACCGGCGGACCGGTCCGGGCCGACCACGACGATCGTGCCCCGCACCGCGCTGATCGGCTGATCAGCGGATGCGGTCGGCCCTCGGCTCAGCGGGCCGCCCAGTCGAAGCCCCCGAAGACCGCGATCACCAGCGGTGCGAGGCTGACCACCGCGAGTACCTCGGCCAGGTCGAGGAGCTGCCGCAGTCGGGCCGCGCCGACGTCGTCCAGCCGGGGACGGCCGGCCCAGAGCACCGCACCCACCACCACCAGGACACCGACCACTGCCAACCAGGCACGCACCGCCTCGTCGGCATCGGTGAGGCGGACGGCACCGAGCACCGCGACGGTGGCCGCCGTCACCGGTGGGACGAGCATGGGCAGCACCTGACCGAAGCGGGTGAAGACCCGCGCTCGCAGCGCGAACACCAGGCCCAGCACCGCGCCGAGCACCACGCCGACGCCGGCCGGCCCGGTCAACAGCACGACGCAGGCGGCGGTGGCGGCCAGCGCGACGCCGACCAGGGCACCGGACAGCACGCTCTGGCCTCGGCGGACCGCCGCCGCGACCAGGTGCCGGCCGACCCACTGGCTCTCCTCCTGCCGGCGCAGCAGATCGACGAGGCGGGCCGAGCTGAGCGCGAGCTGCGGCGCCAGACCCACCGCGAAGACGACCACGACAGATCCCACGGCCGCCGCCTGCTGCGGGTCGAGCCCGGCAACGAGCAGCGTGGTGCCGAGCCCGCCGAGCACAGTCACCGCGAGCCCGCCGGCGGCAACGCCGTACCAACGCTCACCGGCCAGGACGAACAGGGCGGCGCCGAGACCCGCGCCGAGGGCGCCGGCGGTGAACCAGGCCGGCTCGGGCCAACCGGCCGCTCGGGCCACCGCGAAGCCGGCGACCAGCCAGGCCGGCGCGGCAGCGGTGCTCAGGAGCGTGCCTCCGGGCGCGCCCAGCAGACGCCCGGCCAGCACCGTCAGGGCGGCCACCGCGAACAGCATGGCCGGGGCCGCGGCCACCGGCACCGGCATGGTGGTGAGCGCGTACGTGAGGATCAGCACCACGACACCGGCCAGTGCCGCGCTGCCCGTCATCCGGGCGGTGTCGCGCCATTCGCTGCCGTCACCGTCCAGGGTGGTCTGCACCTCGTCCACCACGTCGTCGACGAACGGCGGCAGGGGCGCCTGCTCGGGCGGGGTCAGGTAGAGCGTCTCGGCGTCGATGATGCCGGCCTCGTCCAGGGAGCGACGTGGGTCCAACCCACCGGCGGCCACCGTGGACAGTCTCCAACGCCCGGCGGCCTCGGGCGTGAGCGAGAGCAGCTCGCACACCTGCGGCACGAACTCCAGCACCGGCCGGGCCGCCGGCAGGCTGATGTCGAGGCTTCGTCCGCCGGCTACCACTGTCACTCGGGTGAATCGGGTTGCCATGACCCTCCGTCCCCGCACGGTCGGCCCAGTGTGCCGACCGGTACTACTGTAGGCAGTCGGAGCACTACCGGTAACCCGGCCGAGGCACTGATCGGTTCGGCCCGGAGGGGGTCGCGATGACGCAGCGGGTGATTCACCGACCGGCCCGGGTCCCACCAACGGAGCCGGAGCCGACCGCGCTCGACGTGGTCTCACCACCGGCGGTGCCCGACGGCGGCGGTGGGTTCGCGGGCGTCATGCAGGTCTTCCTCCCGATCATGGGCGGGGCCGGCATGTTGCTCATGATGATGGCCAACCAAAACCCGATCATGATGATCGCCGGGCTCGGCATGCTCGTCGCCACGGTGTTCGGCGGGATCGCCGCGTACGTCACCCAGCGCACCGGCGCGGCCCGCCGTTTCGCCCGACAACGGCAGCGGTACCTGGAGTACATCGACCGGATCCGCGACCAGATCCGGGCGGACGCCGTCACCCAGCGGGCCGCGGCCCAGCACCGACACCCCGCACCGGAGGTGCTGCCGGACCTGCTCCGTGACCCGCACCGCCGGTGGGAGCGACGGCTGGCCGACCCGGACTTCCTGGTGCTGCGGGTCGGGCACGGTCAGGATCGCCTCTGGCGCCGGGTCACCCTCCAGGCCGACGAGAACAACCCGCTTGTCGATCTGGACCCGGTCACCCTGGCCGCCGCCCGGCTGGTCGTGGACCGGGACCGACTGCTCGACGGCATGCCGGTCGCGGTGCCGGTCACCGGTGTGGTCTCGGTGGTCGGCAGCCCGGCCGCCACCCGCAACCTGGTGCGGGTGCTGGTGGCGCAGCTCGCCACCCTGCACGCTCCCGACGACGTGCGCCTCGCGTGGCTGCTCGGCGGCACCGCCGGGCCGGAGTTCGACTGGCTGAAGTGGCTTCCGCACTGCCTGCACCCGAGCGAGTACGACGGCCCGGCCCCGCAGCGGCTGGTGGCCGCGGAGCCGATGGCGCTGGCGTCGCTGCTCACCGCGGAGCTGTCCCGGCGCGTCGGTGAGGTCGCCCGGGCCCGGCGACTGGGCGATCCGCAGCACCGGTTCCGGGGCAGCCGGTTGGTCGTCGTGGTCGACCAGATCTCCGCCGGGCGAGCCGACCCGCTCGGTCACCTCGAAGCCGGTCTCGCCCCCGACGACCTGGGCATGGCGGTGGTGGTGCTCGTCGACGACCGGCAGCACGAGCCGTCCCACGTGGACGTCCGGGTGGTTTGCGAGGGCGACCAGGTCACCGTTCAGGATCTGCGCAAGGTCAAGGACACTCGGGCCCAGGTGATCCTGGCCGAGCGTGAGCGGTTGCGCGGCGCACCCGCCGGCACTGTCGACAAGCTCGACCTGGCGGAGATGGAGATGCTGGCCCGGCGGGTCTCGCCGCTGCGGCTGGTGGCCGACCTGGTGGAGGACGCGCCGCTGGAGTCGACAGTCGACCTGCGTGGGCTGCTCGGCATCGTGGACGAGGCGAGCTACGACGTGCGGTCGCTGTGGGCGCCCCGGATGCTCTCGGACTTCCTCACGGTGCCGTTCGGGGTGGGCACGGACGGCAACCCGGTGCACCTGGACATCAAGGAGGCCGCGTTGGGCGGCATGGGCCCACACGGGCTCTGCGTCGGCGCGACCGGCTCCGGCAAGTCCGAGGTCCTGCGGACGCTGGTGCTCACCCTGGCGATGACCCACCCGCCCGAGCGGCTCAGCCTGGTGCTTGTCGACTACAAGGGCGGCGCGACCTTCGCCGGGTTGGAACATCTGCCGCACACCTCGGCGATGATCTCGAACCTGTCCGACGACTCCGGCCTGGTGGACAGGCTGCACGACGCGATCCAGGGGGAGATGAAGCGCCGCCAGCAGATCCTGCTCGACGCCGGGCAACTGGCCAACATCACCGAGTACAACAGGCGGCGGGACGCGGGCCGGCCGTTGCCGCCGCTGCCCAACCTGATGGTGATCATCGACGAGTTCAGCGAGCTGCTGACCGCCAAACCGGACTTCATCGAGCTGTTCATCGCGATCGGCCGGATCGGCCGGTCGATCGGCATCCACCAGATGCTCGCCTCGCAGCGGTTGGAGGAGGGCCGACTGCGCGGGTTGGAGTCGTTCCTGTCGTACCGGCTGGGGTTGCGCACCTTCAACGAGCAGGAGAGCCGCACCGTGCTGGGGGTGCCCGACGCGTACCGGCTGCCGCCGCTGCCCGGATCGGGCTACCTGAAGGTCGACACCACGGTCTTCGAGCGGTTCAAGGCGGCGTACGTGTCCGGCACGTACCGGCCGCCGGCCGGCGAGGAGGTGGTGGACGCCGCACCCGACCCGACGGTCTTCCTGATGTACAACGTGGCCCGGCACCTGCCGAAGCCGTTGACGACCGAGGAGTCGGCGGAGGCCGACGAGAGCGTCTCGGCGCCGAGCACCCTGGACGTCGTGGTCGACCGGTTGCGCGAGCACGGGCGGCAGGCGCACCGGATCTGGCTGCCGCCGCTGCCGGCCGCGCTGCCGCTGGACTCCGTCGTCGGCCCGCTGGAGACCGATCCGGCGTACGGCCTGGTGGCCCCGGTGGAGCGGCGCGGGCGGCTGCGGATTCCGCTCGGCCTGCTCGATCGGCCCACCGAGCAGACACAGGAACCGTTCGTGCTGGACATCTCCGGCGCGGGTGGGCACGTCTGTGTGCTCGGCGCGCCGCAGACCGGTAAGTCGACGTTGCTGCGCAGCCTGGTGGCCGGTGCCGCGCTGACCCACACGCCGCAGGACATCGCGTTCTACTGCGTCGATGTCGGCGGTGGTGCGCTGAACGCGCTGGCCGGGCTGCCGCACGTCGGTGGGGTGGCCGGTCGGCTGGACCCGGACCGGATTCGCCGGACGGTGACCGAGGTCAGCATGCTGATGACCGAACGGGAGGAGCTTTTCGCCGCACACGGCATCGACTCGATCGACACGATGCGGCGGATGCACCGGGAGGGCCGGCTGCCCGAGCTGGCCGCCGCCGACGTCGTGCTGGTGATCGACAACTATCCGGTGCTGAAGACGGAGTTCGAGGATCTCGCCGATCTCGTCCAGGACATCGGCTCCCGAGGGCTCGGGTATGCCGTACACCTGGTGTTGACCGCCGGTCGGTGGTCGGACCTGCGGATGCAGCTCCAGGCGGTGATCGGCTCGAAGATCGAGTTCCGGTTGAACGACCCGCTGGACTCGACGATCAAGCGGCAGGCCGCCGAGAACCTGCGCGCCGACACCCCGGGCCGCTGCCTGACCCAGGACGCGCTGACCGCGCACATCGCGCTGCCCCGCATCGACGGCAGCGACGACGTGACCACCCTGCCGAAAGGGCTCGACGATCTGGTGTCCCGGGTGGCGACGGCCTGGACCGGCCCGTCGGCGCCGGCCATCCGGATGCTACCCACCATGATCGGGTACGGGGAGGTAGCCACCGGGCTGCCCGCCGACGGGCGGGTCCGGCTCGGGCTCGACGAGGCGGAGCTGCGACCCACGATGCTCGACCTGTTCGGCACCGACCCGCACCTGCTCGTCTTCGGCGACTCGGCAAGCGGCAAGACGTCGTTGCTCCGCCTGCTGGTCCGGGACCTGACCGCGCAGTTCACCGACGAGCAGTTGGTCTTCGCGGTCATCGACCTGCGGCGCACCATGTTGGACGCGGTGCCCGAGGCGTATCTCGGCGCGTACGCCGGCACCGCCAAAGCCGCCCAGGGGCTGGTGCAGAATCTCGCCACCGTATTCCACGATCGGCTGCCCCCGGACACTTTGACCGTCGATCAGCTCCGGAGTCGGTCCTGGTGGAAGGGACCGGAGATCGTGGTGCTCTGCGACGACTACGACCTGCTGCCCACCGGCGGCGCCGGCCCGTTGGGCCCGTTCCTGGAGTTCCTGCCGCAGTCGAAGGACCTCGGCTTCCACCTGGTGCTGACCCGGCGCAGCGGCGGCGCGGGCCGGGCCGTCCACGAGCCGGTGCCGCAGCGGATGAAGGAGGTCGGCTGCGCCGGGCTGCTGCTCTCCGGCGAGCGGCAGGAGGGCCAACTCTGGCCGCAGGCCCACCTCTCCGTGCAACCCCCCGGCCGGGGGCGGCTGGTGCGTCGGGGCCGTCGCACCACCCTCGTGCAGTTGGCGTACGTCGAGTAGAACGCGGCGAGCGGTCGTCCCGCCCGGGCCGGCTCCGCCGCCGTCGTCCCCGATCAGCAACAGGTCCGGTGCGTAGTCCGGGATCTCGTACGTGCGGTTGCGTTCGGCGATCTCGTCCGGACCGCAGTCCCACGCATCCCCGAACCGCGGGCAGGGCGACGGCGCACGTGGTAGGCGTAGGTCAGGGCGAGCACTATCGGACCCCAGAGCCCTATCGGGCTGATGCACACCATGGCCAGCGCCTGCCACCAGCCGTTCTCGTACGCCACGCCGTCGGACACACCGACCCAGGTGAGCGCCATCCAGACCGACACCGTGGTCAGGAGCAGCCCTCCGAGCACGGCAGGGACAACCGTCGCCATGGACGGCACACGTCTGCCACCAATGACCGGGATCCAGGTCGGGACCACCTCGCCCCAGCCGCACACCAGACCGATGCTGAGCAGCGCCAGCAACTCGGTGAGCACACTGAGTCCGATGACATACGGGACAGCGATCCACAACGGAGACACGGGTGCGTCGTCGAGCTGACCCATGTCGAAGTGAAAGGCGAACGGCAACCTCCACAGGCATGAGGGGAGCAGCAGCCAGGGGAGCGCGTAGGCGGTACGGAGCGCCCACCGTGGGACGGGTTGTTCGGTGTCGCTGCTGGCCGGGGCCGCATGCCATAACGTGATCGCCATATGCCAAATTCTTTACCGGCGTCGACGACAGATGATCCCCGGTGAGGACCAACCACCTCCCCCGCGCGAGCTAGGGTGCGGCGCCGGCCGAGCGGCAGGAGGGCCGACCAGGACGCGGCGCGTGGCCATCCCCGCCCGGGCCGGAACCCGGGGCGGGGAACGGGTCAGCGCAGGTGGAACCGTTCGTCGACCGCGAGGGCCGCCAACTGCCGCACGGAGAACGGCAACTCCTTCAACGACGGCCGGGTCTCGTCGAGCTTCGCGCCCTGCGCCACGTAGACCACCACGCCGTCCGGGTGCCGGTACGCCGACCACTGGTCGAGCCGGTCGTCGTTGCCCGGTCGGACCACCACGCCGACCTGCGCCGCTCCGACCGTTTCGAGCTGGCATTCGCCCTGCATGCCCCAGAAGTCGCGGGTCAGGGCGCACGGCTCGGTCGGCAACTGGTTGCCGGCATCGTGGACCTCGACGATCACCCGCCCGGTACCGATGCCTCGAGCCACGGCGACCGAGGTCAGGTAACTCCACCTGTCGACGCCGTTCACCTTCTCCTCGAACTGCGCCTGCTGGGTCCGCAACGTCCGCTGGTCGGCGGGCTGGTCGGCCGGATCCTCCGGCGAGGTGTAGCCGGCGGGCACGACGGCGACGACTTCGTTGAGCAGTTGGACCCCCCGGTCGTACTGGGATCCGGCCCGTGCCGTCCGGTCCTCCTGCGGTTGACCGTCGGGGCCGGTCGGCCACGGCTCCTTGGTGTCCCCCGTCGCGTCCAGAGACACCAGTGGCCCTTGGCCCGCCGGTTGGTAGACGAGGTCGTCCGGAGTGGTGACGACCGCGAAGCCGGTGACGGCCAGCACGACGGCCGCTGACCCGAGCGACGTCCACAACGCGCGGCGGCGGAAATGTGCCCGCCGCGCCGCGCTGAGCGTGGCTCCCGTACTCAATGCTGGTGGCGGGGTGGTTCTCGCCATCTCGCCGCGCAACGCGTCGCGCAGTTCTTGTCCGTTCATCGCTTCCCCATCTCGATCCCGCTGTAGGTGGGTGCCAGGAGGCCACGCAGGGTGTCGAGCCCGCGTGCGGCCTGGCTCTTCACCGTCCCTGGAGAGCACTCCAGCAGCGCGGCGACGTCCTCGATGGATTGGTCCTCCCAGTAGCGGAGGACCAGCACGGCCCGTTGGCGCGGTGCGACGCGGGCCAGGGCCTCAAGCAGCACCAGCCGGCTCTCCGGCGAGTCCGGAACGGCCGCCTGCTCGGCGTCCTCGCTCCCCACCCGTTCACGCCGCCACCAGCCGCGACGCCGCTCGTCGAGGAACGTCCGGATCAGGATCTGGCGGACGTAGCTGTCGAGCACCTCGTGCCGCGAGATCCGGTGCCAGACCCGGTAGAGCTTGACGAACGTGGTCTGCACCAGGTCTTCCGCACGGTGCCAGTCGCCGCACAGCAGGTACGCCGTGGCACGCATGGCAGCGGCCCGTGCCGCGAAGTACTCGGCGAACGCCTCGTCGCGATCGCTCATTCAGGCCTCCGATCCCCATTTCGAGTTAGTCACGCGGGGTCCGGCCCGGGAGGTTGCTTCAGAATTCGCCTACGTCTCGAAGGGATCAACGCCGAACGGCGTCCGGAGGCGACAAACCAGCCGCGTCCACCGCGAGCAGCGAGCCCTTGCCGGGTCGAGACAGACCAGACGGGTCGAGCGCTCGTGCACCAGGACGCCGTCGGGTGTGCTCGCCGTCGCGGTCGGGTCGGCCCGCTGGTGCAGTGCGCGACGCCAGAGGGTTTCGAAGATCACGCAACCTATCCCGCTTCGGCCGCGGGCAGCGCTGTCGACGCAGCGAAGTCGCGGCGCTTCAACTTCGCCCGCCGGCCGTCGGGATGGTGCCAGACGATCCCCTCGTACCGCGGGTGCGCCAACAGCCAGTCACGCAGACCGTCCAGGTCCCGTGGCACGTCGAACCGCTCGGCATCGGCGTGGGGCACGAGCTCGTGGCCCCGTACACCCTCGGGGTTGCCGTTGATCTTCGGGCCGATCAGTTCGTAGGTGCCCGGAGATCGCCGTTCCGGCGCGGCGGCCAGGGCCTCGGCGTGGTACCTGGCGTACGGCGACTGCTCGACCGGCTCCCAGCCCATGGTCTTGCCCGTCGCGTCGTCGGTCATCACCGGGCGGTAGCCCGGTGGCTGCGTCCGGCCCGCCCGCACCTCGCGCCGGGCCCACCACACGCCGTCCTCGTCGAGCAGCAGGCAGGTGCCGTCGTACTTTCGCGTCGACGTCCCCTCTCCGTCGAGGACCCACTGGCAGGTGGGGTTGACCTCGGACAGGACGTGCTTGCGGTCGTCGGGGTTCCGTAGAAAAAGGGTGGGAATCTTCTTCACCCGAGCATCGTCCCATCGGCCCGAAACGATTTATCGCAGGAACTGGGGTCCTGGACGCGAGACGGACCAGCCGCGCACGGATGAACCGTGGCCAGCGGGGTATGCGGCGGCCCTGTCTGGTGGAGGAGACGACCAGCCTCGCGGCGTGCCGCGAGGCTGACGCCCGGGCGGGCGGCGCTCGCCGGCCGCCTGGGCGTTTCCCCGAGCTCAGTTCGAGGAGATCCAGTTCCAGGCCGAGACGACCCACTCGGTCTGCTGCAGCCACGCCACGCCCAGTCCGACGAGGAACACCGCCGTCGCCAGGTGGGCGCCCCGGGCGCTGCGCCGCACCCGGCCAAGCTGCCGCTCCCACACCACCCGGCCGACCAGCCGGGACAGCGCGAACAGGCCGACCGCCACCAGCATGCTGAGCACCAGCACCAGCACCGGGCCACTCAGGTCACCCTGGCCGGAGAGCGCCCAGATCCCCCAGCACACGAACGCGAAGAGCCCGGCCGCCGCGCTCCACTCGCCGCCGCGCCGCAACTGCGCCATCCGCCAGCTCAGCGGCCGACGCGGGGCCTGCTCGCCGGGCCAGCCGGTGCCGGTCGGCTCCTGCTCGACCACTCCGAACGGCTCGGTCCGCGGGCTGCGCCGCTGACCCACCGGAGCTACGCCCCGGCGGAATCCGTCGCGCTGCGGCGGCACCCCGACGCCGGCCTGCGGTGGCACCTCCACGGTCCGCTCCGCCCACGGCTGCGTCTGGTCTGCCATCTCGTCCTCCCCCTGACCGACGGCATCACCGCCGCCTGAATCCGAGGGTAACCAGCCGGCAAACAGGTCGCCGACCCCGCCCGAGACGTGGACCGGCACGACAGTGCCGAATCGCCCGCCGGGCAGGGTACGGTCGGCTGATGGCTGACCCCGACCGACGACGGCGACGG
Source organism: Micromonospora sp. DT228 (assembly GCF_049841595.1). Lineage (NCBI taxonomy): Bacteria > Bacillati > Actinomycetota > Actinomycetes > Micromonosporales > Micromonosporaceae > Micromonospora > Micromonospora sp. DT228. The sequence continues at coordinate 658,684 of NZ_JBNCKO010000002.1, read as the reverse complement.
CTGCGCCACCACCCCGATGCCGAGCCGGCCGCTCGGAGCACCGACACCCCGACGGCCAGCACCACAGGCGTGCACGACGGTGACGATCCGCCCCCGCGCCGCCGGAACTCCGGCGGCGACGAGCGCGACGGCGAGCGAGGGCTGCGCGGGTTGGTCGGTTCCGGTTCGTCCCAGGTGGGGCTCAGTGCCGCGCTACGGGCCCGGGACGCGGCCCGACCCACCGACGACGACCTCGCCGAGGCGGAGGCCCGGGTGGTTGTCGTCCGACGCAACTGGGTGCCCCGCGAGGAGTTGCCCCGCTCGCCGCGCTGACCCCACCGGTCAGGGCAGCTCGGGCAGCTCCCGGGTCTTCTCGTACTCGGCCACCTGGTCGATCCGTCGGGCATGCCGCTCGTTGCCGGAGAACGGCGTGTTGAGGAATGCCTCGACGATGCCCGTGGCGTCGTCGAGCGTGTGCTGACGGGCACCGATCGCGACCACGTTCGCGTCGTTGTGCTGACGGGCCAGTTGGGCGGTCTCCACGCTCCAGGCCAGCGCGGCACGGACACCGGCGACCTTGTTCGCGGCGATCTGCTCACCGTTGCCGGACCCGCCGATCACCACACCGAGACCCGTCTCGTCGGCCACCACCTGATCGCCGGTGTGCAGGCAGAACGTCGGATAGTCGTCGTCCGGGTCGTAGCTGTGCGGACCGACGTCGACCACGTCGTACCCCTGTTTGGCCAGGTGGTTGGCCAGGTGCACCTTCAACTCGAAACCGGCGTGATCGGATCCCAGGTAGACGCGCATACCGCGCAGTCTCTCAGGCCGCGCTCTCCGACGCCGCGCGGGCGGCGTCGGAGAGCCGGGTTCGTCACACGGTCGGGTGCGGGACCGCTCAGTGCGGCAGCTCAGCGACGACCAGACCGCCGCGCGCCTTCGGGGTGAACCAGGTGCTCTTGCGGGGCATCTTCTCCCGGGCCAGGTTCACCGCGACGAAGTCCGCCACGGTCACCGGCGCGATCAGGATCGCCAGCTCGGCCCGGCCGGCGTCGACCTCACCGGTGAGCCAGCTCGCCGGGTAGTCACCGCCGACGTAGGTGATCCGCTTGTCGCCCGGGTCCAGACCGAGCGCGTCGCGCAGCAGCAGCCGCTCGACAAGAGCGTGGTCCAGGTTTTCCAGGTCGCCGGCGGCCGTGGCGGGCAGGCGCACCGCGTACCCCTGGTCGCCGACACGGAGGTGCACGGTGCCGCCGGCCGCCGGGACCTCGACCGGGCCGTCGATCGGCGCGACCTCGGCGCCCGCCGCGCGCAGCCGGTCGAGCAGCTCGGCAGGCGTGGTGGTCAGCTCACTGACCAGCCGGTTGTAGGGCTGGATGGCCACCGACGCGGGCGTGGTGACCACGGCCAGGAAGCGCGGCAGCCCGCCGGTCTGCGCGGCCAGGCTGCGGTGGTTACCGTCGGCGACGACCAGCTCACCACCGCCGGCGAGAGCGGTGAGCGTGGCCTGCTCCGGGCCGGGGCCGAGCAGCCAGATGGCATGTGTGCGGCCCGCCTGGTCGGCGTCCGTCGCGGCGGGCGCGCCGGCCGTCTCGGTCGCCGCCGCGAGCGCGGCGTGCAGCTCGTCGCCGCGCCCGGTCTGCAGCAGGAGTACGGGTGAGAGCAGGTGACCGAGCGCCTCGGCCAGGGCCACCCGCTCGCGCACCTTGGCGATGAAGACGTCCTCGTTGCGGATGACCAGGCCCGGCTCGTCGGCCCGGGTGGAGATCTGGTCGGTGTCGACCATCGCGAACAGCCCGTACGCCGACTCCTCGCCGGGCGCGCTGATCCGGTAGAGGACCACCACCTCCTCGGCGGGCGTGTAGCTGCCGTCGGCCTTCGCCTCGGCGAGGCGGGCCACCGCGTCCGGCAGCGCGTCGAGGAACGACGTGCCCAGGCTCCGCGGGGCGCGATGCGGCATCTCGATGCCGAGAGCACTGTGCGGGTTCGCCTCGATGATCGCGGTGATCTCCGCGTCGTCGGCGAACTCGTCGTAGTTTTGCGCGCCGGTGCCACCAGTGGTGACCCACGCCCGGGAGATCGGATGCACGACCGTCATGCCCACTGACGGTACCGGCGGCGGTGTCGCCGCCGACGGGGACCCGTGTGGGGTCCACCAGATGAAAGTGCCGAGCCGGTCAGCTGGCCCGGTCGGACGCGCCCCGGCGGTGCCTGCCCGCCGCCGGTCCGGCGTTGCCGCGGCGGCCGGTCGCGGCCGGCCCGGTGTTCACGGCACGGCGGGGTGACGCGGGCGGCCCCGGCACCGGACGCTCGGGCGGCGGGGACGGGACGGGACGCGGGCTCAGCGGCGGCGTCGGCACCGGACGCGGCGCGGCGGGCGCCGGCGGGGGCGGCGCGGGTTCGGCCGGCGCGGCGGCCGACGGCGGGACCGGAGCCGACGCCACGGCGGCGGCCGGTACGGGCTCGATCGCCGCGACGACCGGCGGCGCGGGATCGGCGAGCAGCGGCGCCGCGGGCACGACCGGGGTCAGCCGGGAGGTCACCGGGACCCGGGCCACGCCGACCACGATGGGCGGGGCGAGCAGATCCACCACGTGGGCGGGAAGGTCGGGGCGGACCGCCGGCCAGCGGGAGTCGTCGACCGACCAGTAGGCCGCGCCGGGAGTCTCGATCACCCCCGGACGGGTCAGTTGATCGTCACCGGACGCACGGTGCTTGGCCATCGGGAAAGCCTCCACGAACTGCGGGGTGCGGCCCTGCGGGTCGCTGCGGCGGACATGCAGGCCAACGACGCGGCAGTCCCCCGGTGACGGGGCAGGCACCGCCGACCCACGACACGCCGAGCGAACGCGCGGTGCCGTGGGTCGGGTGGGCTGCCCTGCCAACGCCGGGCGTCGACAGGGCAACCCCTCCGCGTCTCAGTCGAAGATCGGACCCTGCTCACGGGTGCGCTTGAGCTCGTAGAAGCCCGGGGTGCCGGCGACCAGCAGCACGCCGTCCCAGAGTCGACCGGCGGCCTCCCCCTTCGGAGCCGGGGTGATCACCGGACCGAAGAACGCGACCGGGCTGCCGTCCGGGCCGGGCGCGTGGACGACCGGGGTGCCGACGTCCTGCCCGACCGGACGCATGCCGGCCTCGTGGCTGGCCCGCAGCGCCTCGTCGTAGTCGGTGCTCTCGGCGGCCGCCGCCAGCGCCGGGTCCAGGCCGGCGTCGGTCAACGCGGCGACGTAGAGCTCGTGGCCCCGCACCTCCTTGCCGAGGTGGATCCGGGTGCCGAGCGCGGTGTAGAGCGGACGCAGGGCGTCGTTGCCGTACCGCTGCTCGGCGGCGATGCAGACCCGCACCGGCCCCCAGGCCGTCTTCAGGAACTCCTTGTAGTCCTCGGACAGCTCGTCCCGGCCGTCGTTGAGCACGGACAGGCTCATCACGTGGAACCGGATGTCCACATCCCGGATCTGCTCGACCTCCAGCAGCCAGCGGGAGGTGATCCACGCCCACGGGCAGGACGGGTCGAACCACATGTCGGCGGTGACACGCTCGGTCACGGTGAGATCCCTTCGCAACGGGTGGCGCCGACAGGTCGGCGTCTCAGGAGAATCTTCACCCCGCGGCGCATCGCCCGGCACCCGGATGAGAGCGTGACCTCGGCCACCGCGGGCTGCCCGTACATGGAAGACTCGGATCGGGCCAGCCGTCACGAGCGGTAGGCGAACGGACGCCGCCGGGCGTACGGCGAGATGTGGGATGGAGACAACAGTGCCGGGAGTGCGCAACCTGACGCAGGTCGAGGCGACCGAGCGGGCCCGCCTGCTCAACGTGACGGGGTATGACATCAGTCTGGACCTGTCCAGCGCCGTGCTGGCGGCCGACGGCCGCACGTTCCGGTCAACGACCGAGGTCCGGTTCCGCTGCTCCGAACCGGGCGCGAGCACCTTCATCGAGTTGGCCGCCGAATCGGTGCGGTCCGCGACGCTCAACGGCACTCCCGTCGACCTCTCCGACTGGTCCGCCGAGAAGGGCCTGACCCTGTCCGGGTTGGACGGCGACAACGTCCTGGTGGTCGACGCCGACTTCGGTTACTCCAACAGCGGTCAGGGTCTGCACCGGACGGTCGACCCGGTGGACGGCGAGACCTACCTCTACAGCCAGTTCGAGACGGCCGACGCGCAGCGGGTGTTCGCCTGCTTCGACCAGCCCGACCTGAAGAGCGTCTACACCTGGCACGCCACCGTTCCGGCGCACTGGCGGGCGGTGTCCAACATGCCGGTGCAGCGGGAGGAGCCCGCGGGTGAGGGGCTCAAGACGCTGCACTTCACCGAGTCGCCCCGGATGAGCACCTACATCACGGCGATGTGCGCCGGGCCGTACCACGAGGTGCGCGACACCCACGACGGCATCGACCTCGGGGCGTTCTGCCGGGCCTCGATGGCCCAGTACCTGGACTCCGACGACCTGTTCCTGATCACCAAGCAGGGCTTCGACTTCTTCCACGAGAAGTTCGGCGTGCGCTACCCGCTGCCGAAGTACGACCAGCTCTGGGTGCCCGACTTCAACGCCGGCGCGATGGAGAATTTCGGCTGTGTGACGCACGCCGAGTCGCACTACCTGTTCCGCTCGCAGGTCACCGACTTCGAGTACGAGCAGCGGGCCAACACGATCCTGCACGAGCTGGCCCACATGTGGTTCGGCGACCTGGTCACCATGCGCTGGTGGAACGACCTGTGGCTGAACGAGTCGTTCGCCGAGTGGGCCAGCCACTGGTGCAACACGAACGCCACCCGGTTCACCGAGGCGTGGACGACGTTCCTGTCCATCCGGAAGAACTGGGGCTACCGGCAGGACCAGCTCTCCTCCACCCACCCGGTCTACACCGAGATGCCGGACATGGAGGCCGTCGAGGTCAACTTCGACGGCATCACCTACGCCAAGGGCGCGAGCGTGCTCAAGCAGCTCGTCGCTTACGTGGGCGAGGAGCCGTTCGTGGCCGGGCTGCGGGCCTACTTCGGCAAGCACGCCTGGGGCAACGCCACCTTCGACGACCTGCTCAGCGAGCTGGAGGTCGCGTCCGGCCGGGAGCTGCGCAAGTTCGCCGCGCAGTGGTTGGAGACCGCGCAGGTCAACACGCTGCGCCCGGAGGTGACGATCGGCACGGACGGCACCTACGAGCAGGTGGCGGTCCGGCAGGAGGCGCCGACCGCGTACCCGACGCTGCGGACGCACCGCATCGGCGTGGGCCTGTACGACCTGACCGACGGGCGGCTGGTGCGCCGGGAACGGCACGAGGTGGACGTGACCGGCGAGCGGACCGACCTCGCCGAGCTGCGCGGTGTCCGGGCCGCCGACGTGCTGCTGCTCAACGACGACGACCTGAGCTACACCAAGCTGCGCCTCGACGACCGGTCGATGGCCACGGTGGTGCAGCACATCGGGGGCTTCGAGTCGTCGCTGGCGCGGGCGCTCTGCTGGACCGCGGCATGGGACATGATCCGTGACGCCGAGCTGTCGGCCCGCGACTACGTGGCGCTGGCGCTGACCGGGCTGCCCGCGGAGACCGACATCAACCTGGTCACCGCGACCCTGCGACAGGCGACCACCGCGATCACCCTCTACGCCGACCCGGCCTGGGCGCCGACCGGTTGGGCCGAGCTGGCCCGTACCGCCCGGGACGCGCTCGCCGCCGCCGAGCCCGGCAGCGGGTTCCAGCTGGCCTGGGCTCGTGCGTTCACCTCGGCGGCCCGCTCCGACGAGGACCTGGCCACGCTGCGCGGGTGGCTGGACGGGGTCGGTACGCCGGCCGGGCTGACCGTGGACACCGAGCTGCGCTGGTCGGTCCTCTCCGCGCTGGTGGCCAACGGGGCCGCCGGTGCCGCCGAGATCGAGGCGGAGCTGGCCGGTGACCGCACCGCCAGCGGCGAACGGGAGGCGGCGTACGCGCACGCGCTGGTGCCGACGGCAGAGAACAAGGAGGCGGTCTGGGCGCTGCTGACCGGTCCGGACTCCCTGCCCAACTGGCGCCACCGGGCGCTCCTGCAGGGCCTCGCCCACCCGGCGCAGGTGGACCTGATCGCGCCCTACCGGGAGCGGTACTTCACGGCCGTCGGCCAGGTGTGGGCCACCCGGGACAGCGAGCCCGCGCAGGAGTTCGCGCAGCTGGCGTACCCGATCTACCTGGTGGAGGACGACACGGTGGCGGCCACCGACGCGTGGCTGGCCGGCGACGGGCATCCCGGCCCGCTGCGCCGGCTGGTCGCCGAGGGCCGCGACGGTGTGGTGCGGGCGCTCAAGGCCCGCACGAAGGACGCCCAGAGCGCCTGAGCAGCGTTGTCCGGTGCCCGGGGCCGGCGTGGGTGAGAGCCCGCGCCGGCCCCGGACGTTATCGTGACTAGAGGAGGTGGACGTGATGGCACAGCCGACCTACGAGTGGCGGCCCCCTGCGCGCGAGTGGCGCGAGCAGGACCTGTTCAACCTTCCCGAGGACGGGAACCGCTACGAGATCATCGACGGGAGTCTGCACGTGACCCCACCACCGGGTTTCGGCCACCAGGAACTGGCGGATGAGCTACGAGCAGCCCTGCGAGCAGCTACGCCGACCGGGTGGCGGGTTATTCGGGAGGTGGGCCTCCGCGCTGCCGGAAGTAATCTCATCCCTGATGTCGTGGTGCTGAAGCCGACGGCCCCCGCGGACGGCACCTGGATCGAAGCAGCGGATGTGGCACTTGTCGTCGAGGTGGAATCACCAAGCAGCCGCCGGCATGACCGGTTCACCAAACCAGCGCTGTACGCCGAGGTCGGCATTCCCGCCTACTGGCGTGTCGAGCGCGGCGACTTCGGCCCCGTGATATATCGCTACGAGCTGGTTAAGGGCGTTCACTACAACCTGCTCGGCACGGTCGGCCCAGACGACGCGGTGCAGATCGACGAGCCTTGGCCGATGCGCCTGGATCCCTCCGTCTGGCCCCGGTAAACCACGAAAGGCCCGGCCCGCTGAACGCGGACCGGGCTTCGTCGTGTGTGGGTCAGCCCTTGCCGGCGTGGCTGGCGAGCTGGTCGAGGCCGTTGATGATGCCGCCGGCCAGGTCCCCGCCGCTGAACGCGCCCGCCATGGAGAGCGCGGCCAGTTTGGCGTACGTGTCGGGGACGCGCTTGCGCGCGTAGCGGCCGGTGATGATCTCCAACTGGCGCTGGTTGGGCGACACCGCGATCAGCACCGACCGGTCGGGGTCGGCGAGCTGGCGGTGCAGCCGCTGGGCGTGCTCCCGAATCGGCTCGTCGAGGCCGCCGACGAAGACCGAGAAGACCAGGCCGGTGCCCCGGTCGGCCAGGCGCAGCGCCTCGTCGATGCGCAGCAGCTGGCGGGTCGAGAACGGCCCGTCCAGCACCTCGGGCGGATTTTCCGACCTGGTCTGCTTCTCACCAACGGTCACTTGCGCCTCCGGTTCCACCGGCCGGCGCGTCGACGCTGGCCTGCTCAAGCTTGTGGCTGGTCAGCGCGGGCGCCTGCGCCCCCGCCGTCAGCGCGGTGCCGGCCGAGTCGGCCAGCTGCTCCGGACGGCCCAGGAACCAGACCGGAGTGAAGTCGAAGGGCCGGCCCGGCCGGTAGCGCTTGGCGCCACCGCCACCGCCGGTGGCACCCCCACGGCTGCCGGCGTACGACAGGCCGGCGATGACCAGCACCGCGGCCAACGGGATGCCGACAAAGACCAGCAACGTCTCGGTAACAGACAATCCCAACGCCCCCAGGCGGAAGAAGGACGACCTCGAACAACCGGGTCGGATGGACGATCATGTTGTCGACCGCCCGACTCCGTCACCATTCACGTTAGCGGAGTCGACGGCCCGCCAGATTGCGGGGTGCCGATCCCATCCGTCACTGGAGTTCTCCAGTTGCGCAGCGGTAGCGACGAGCCGCGCGTCGTCGCCGTACCGGCCGGTGAGCAGCACCCCGACGGGCAGGCCGTCGGTCGTTGCGCCCACCGGCAGGGAGACGGAGGGATCGCCGGTGACGTTGAAGATGGCGCAGTACGGCGAGAATCGGCGTTGTCTGTCGAAGTCGGCTGCCGGGTCACCATCGGCGCTGAACCAGCCGACGGGTGCCTGCGGGGCGGCGAGGGTGGGACAGAGCAGCAGGTCGCAGCCGGCGGTGCGACGGGCGCCGAGCCGGACCTGCGCCTGCAGCTCACCGAGGGTGGCGGCCAGGGTGCCGGCGGAGATCTCGGCGCCGCGGGCCCGCAGCAACCGGGTCAGTGGCAGCAGCTCCGCCTCCCGCTGCGGCGGCACCGGGGTGAGCGCCAGCACGTACCAGAGGATCTCGAACAGTGGCCACGCCGCGGGCCCGAGCGGCGGCGCCACCTCGACCACCTCGTGGCCGGCCGCGGTGAGCAGCGCGGTGGCCCGGTCCACGGCGGCCACGCAGTCGGGGTGCACCGGCTCGTCGGCGAGCATCGGCGTGGTGAACCGGCCGATCCGCAGCGGGCCGGGAGCGGCACGGCGCGCAGCGGCCAGGTAGCCGCCCGGCGGCGCGGTTGGCGGCAGGTAGGGCTCGCCGGGGACCGGCACGGCCATGACGTCGAGCAGCGCGGCGACGTCGGTGACGGTCCGCCCGAGCGGGCCGCTGGTGGGCAGGCCGAACGCGCCGGAGCCGAGCGGCCCGCCGGAGACGAGGCCACGGCTGGGTTTGTAGCCGACGAGGCCGCAGAGCGACGCCGGGATGCGCAGTGAGCCGCCGCCGTCGGACCCCTGGGCGACCGGAACCAGCCCGGCCGCGACCGCCGCCGCCGCGCCGCCGCTGGACCCGCCCGCGGTGTACGCCAGTTGCCACGGATTGCGGGCCGGCGGCGCGACCCGGCCTTCCGAGTAGAGCGAGCAGCCCAACTCGGAGGTGGTGGTCTTGCCGAGGCTGACCAGGCCGGCGGCCTTGATGAACCGGACCACGTCGGCGTCGACCGGCGGGACGAAGTCGATGAAGGCGGCCGACCCGAATGTGGTGCGGACCCCGGCGGTGAGCGTCAGGTCCTTGATCGCGGTCGGTACGCCGTGCAGCGGGCCTCGGGCCTCGACCGGCGCGGCGTCGGCTGCGCGAGCGGCTTCCCGGGCGAGATCGGGCGTGACCGTGACGAACGCGCCCACGGTGTCACCGAGCGCTTCCACCCGGCGCAGGTAGTGCTCGACCAGGTCGACGCTGGACAGCTCGCCACGGGCTATCGCCGCGGCCTGCTCCAACGCGGTCAGGTCGTGCGGCTCGGCCATCCCCTCATCCTGCCCGCTCAAGCCAGCGGTGGCCCCCCGACACGGCGTCGACGGGTCACATCAGGGTTCCTGCCGGGGCCACCCACTCGCTGCGCGGCCCGCCGACGTCGCTGATGAGATCGTAGTCGCGGTCGTAGTGCAGGACGGTCGCCGAGTACTCCGCAGCGGTGGCAGCGACAAGGACGTCGACCGGACTGGCGGCGCGGTGGTGGCCACGTGCGGTCAGCGCCAGTTGCAGATCCCGCGCCCTGGTCGCCACGGCCGGAGTGCTCGGAAGATCGATCATCACCTCCGCACGACGTGCACGTATCGTCATGGCGTCCCGAAAGTCGCGGGCACTCCGCCCGTCCTCGAGGTCGAGTGGCACGCAGGTCGCCGCGAGTCCTTCCGCGAGGATCGTCGTGATTCGCTTGCCTGCGATCGGCTGACGGAGGCGACTCCAGGCTGACGTGTCGATGAGGTACAGCCCGGCCGGTGGAGTCACGCCGCGTCCTGCTCGCCGCGCGGGATCTTGTCGTCCTCGAGCAGACCAGTCCAGTCCCGGTCAATCGACATAAGCTCTCGGATGGCCTCCATCCGCTCGCTGCGCTCCGCGACGAGCCGCAGCGCGGCATGGATCGTGTCCTTCTTGCTCTTGGTGCCGAGCTCGAGACGGGCCCGGTCGAGCAGTTCATCGTCAAGATCGATGACGGTCTTCATGCGCAGAGTATATCCGTGAAGACAGTCTTTATATACCCGACTCCCCGAGGAAGCGCAGCGCGTTGCGGGAGAGCAGCTTGTCGCGCTGGGCGTCGGTGAGGAAGTCGGCGTCGCGGACCACCGCGCCGGCCGGGCGTTCGCCCAACGGGTACGGGTAGTCGCTGCCGACCAGCACCCGGTCCTCCCCCATCGTGTCGACGAGGAGCCGCAGCGCGGGCGGCGCGAAGACCACCGAGTCGACGCTGAACCTGTCGACGTAGCTGCTCGGCGGGGCCGCGGACGCGCCACGGACCAGGTCGCCCCGGCGGTGCCAGGCGTTGTCGGCGCGGCCGAGCCAGAACGGGAAGCTGCCGCCGCCGTGCGCGAAGCAGATCCGCAACGAGTCGGGCACCCGGTCGAAGACACCGCCCAGGATCATCGCCAGCACCGACAGGTGCGTCTCGGCGGGCATCCCGGTGAGCCACCGGGCCATCCAGCGGTCCAGGCGGGGACCGCCCGGCATGTCCCACGGGTGGACGAACACGGGTGCGCCCACCTCGGCGCAGTGCTGCAGGAAGGTGACCACGCCCGCGTCGTCCAGGTCCCGGTCGCCGACATGGTTGCCGATCTCCACGCCCACGTGCCCGGCGGCCAGGCTGCGATCCAGCTCGGCGCACGCGGCGTCCGGGTCCTGGAGGGGCACCTGGCAGAACGGCACCAGTCGGCCGCCACCGGCCGCGGTGACCTCCAGGGTCAGGTCGTTGAAGATCCGGGCGACCTTCACCGCCTGGTCGGCCGGCCGGTCGTAGCTGAAGAAGACAGGCGTCGGCGAGACCACCTGCACGTCCACGCCGTCGTCGTCCATGTCGGCCAGCCGGCGCGCCCCGTCCCAGCACTCGGCGCCGACCGGGCGGAACTCCGTCTCCCCCACCATGATCATGGCGGCGCGCTCGGAGTCGACGCGCAACCAGGGCCAACCGGACCCACCGCACGCCGCGCCGAGGTCCGGCCACCCCTTCGGTACGACGTGCGTGTGCACGTCGACCACGCCTGCGGGCATCAGCCCCTACCCGGGTGCAGGGTGCCGCAGTTGGCGCAGGTACGGGCGGCCTCGTCGGCGTAGAACGCCTGGAACACCGGCGGCAGGTCGGCCGCGATGTCGCGGACCTGCAACTCCACCTCGTACACCTGGTGGCCGCACCCGGGGCAGTACCACTGGAAGGTCTCCAGGGTGCCCTCCTCGCGAACCCGCTCCACGACCATGCCGATCGAGCCGGCCTCCGGCCGCTGCGGCGAGTGCGGGGTGTTGCGCGGCAACATCCACATCTGACCCTCGCGCACGTGCACCGTACGCGGCCCCTCCGGGGTCATCAGGTTGATGTGCATGTTGCCCTTGACCTGGTAGAAGAACTCCTCGTACGGGTCCACGTGGAAGTCGGTGCGCTGGTTGGGCCCGCCCACCACCATCACGATGAAGTCGTCCCCGCCGGGAAACATCTCCCGGTTGCCCACCGGCGGCTTCAACAGGTGCTGGTTGTCCGCGATCCATCCCGGAAAGCTGAACGGCTCGGCGATCTCACTCACGACTGACCTCCAGAGGGAAGAAGGGCCACGGCCTGGATTTCGATGAGCAGGTGCGGGTGCGGCAACTGGTGCACGGCCACCGTGGTGCGGGTCGGGCCGGACGCGTCGAAGAACTCCGCCCACACCTCGTTGTAGCCACCGAAGTCGTTCATGTTGACCAGGTACGACGTGACCTGGACGAGGTCGCCGAGGTCCGCACCGACCGACCGCAGCAGATCGCCGATGTTCTCGATCACCGCCCGCGTCTGCACCCGGATGTCGAGGTTCGTGGTGCCGAGTTCGTCCACCGACACACCGGCGAAGCTGTTGTCCGGCCGCCGCGACGACGTACCGGAGACGAAGACGAACCCACCCGCGACCTTGACGTGCGGAAAAGCCCCCCGCGGCACGGCCTTGCCCGGGACCACCCGAGCACCAGAGGCACTCATGACCCACCCCCATCCGGCACGGCGACGCCGACCCCAACCAGGTCAGGGGTTCCGGGCAGCCCGACCGGCGCAGGTATCAAGCCTGACTGCCCGGAGCCGGTCGGGCTGCCCGGAACCCCCACCGCCGCGCTCACGACGCAGCCCGCAGCGAGGCCGTGCCGAGCTTTTCGACCACGGCACGGACATGAGCGCCGGGACGCAACGGCACAGCGGCGGTGGCGGCACCGGCCAGGAAGACCCAGCCGGACTCCAGCCGTACCCCGTGCCGACCCGCCAACCGGATGCCCTCGTCGAGGGCTCGACGCGGATCGCCGAGGATCGCCGCCGTCGAACCGACCTGCGTCACCCGACCGTCGACCTCCAGCAGCACGCCCAGGTTGTCCAGGCCGTCGGGCACCGGCGACCACGGCCCGATCACGAACGCGGCGGCCGAGGTGTTGTCGGCGATCACGTCCGGCAGTGCGAAGCGGAAGTCCGCGTACCGGGAGTCGATCAGCTCGATGGCCGGCGCGACGGCGCGGACGGCCGTGGCGAAGTCGCCGACCGGCTCGCCCGGCTCGGGCAGGCGGTCCAGCAGGAACGCCACCTCCGGCTCCACCCGGGGGTGGATGTACGCGGACGGGTCCACGGCACCGCCGTCGGGCACCCGCATCGCGTTGGTGAGCCGTCCCCAGATCACCTCGTCCACCCCGACCTGGGCCATCTTCGCCCTGCTGGTCAGCCCCATCTTCAGCCCGACCAGCCGCTCACCGGCGTCGAGCCGGCGCTGCAGCAGCGCGGCCTGCACGGCGTACGCGGCATCCACGTCGAGGCCGGTCTCGGCGGCGAGCTGCGGGATCGCGGTGGCCGTGGCCGCCGCCACGCCGAGCTTCTCGGCGATCCCCGCGATGTCTGGTCCGATCATGAGGGCTCCTTGCCGGCCAGGTCGAGTGCGACGTCCACGATCATGTCCTCCTGGCCGCCGACCATCCGGCGCCGGCCCAGCTCGACCAGGATCGAGCGGACGTCCACGCCGTACTTCGCCGACGCCCGCTCGGCGTGCCGCAGGAAGCTGGAGTAGACGCCCGCGTACCCCAGGGAGAGCGTTTCCCGGTCCACCTGGACCGGCCGGTCCTGCAACGGGCGGACGATGTCGTCGGCGGCGTCCATCAGCGCGAACACGTCGCAGCCGTGCTTCCAGCCGTGCAGCTCGGCGACCGCCACGAAGACCTCCAGGGGCGCGTTGCCGGCACCCGCGCCCATGCCGGCCAGGGAGGCGTCGACGCGGACGGTCCGGCCGTGGGGCGCGTCCGGTCCGACCGGCGCGGACCCGGTGACGCGGCCGTGTTCGACGGCGAGCACGCTGTTTGCCACCCCGAGCGACAGGTTGTGGTGCGCGTGGATGCCGATCTGCGTCTCCGGGGCGAGGACCTGCCGGTACGCGTCGACCCGCTGCGCCACGTCGGACATCAGCAGCCGACCGCCGGAGTCGGTGACGTAGACGCAGTGCGCCCCGTACGACTCCATGAGCTTGGCCTGCCCGGCGAGCCCGGCCGCATCGTTCATGTGCGACATCATCAGGAACCCGGCCACGTCCATGCCGTTCTCCCGGGCCCAGGAGATGTGCTGGGCGGAGATGTCCGCCTCGGTGCAGTGGGTGGCGATGCGCACGCTCGTCACCCCGAGCGCCTTCGCCGCCTTCAGGTCGGCGATGGTGCCGATGCCCGGCAACAGCAGGGTGGTGAGCTTCGCCGTGGTCAGGACCTCGGCGGCCGCGGAGATCCACTCGGCGTCGCTGGCCGCGCCGTGACCGTAGTTGACGCTGGAACCGGCCAGCCCGTCGCCGTGCGCCACCTCGATGGCGGCCACGCCTGCGGCGTCCAGCGCGGCGGCGATGGTGCGGACCTGATCGACCGTGTACTGGTGGGCGATGGCGTGCATGCCGTCGCGCAGCGTCACGTCCTGAATGTAGAGATCGGTCATGGCGCGGCCACCTCCGAAGCACGCAGGGCCACCAGCCGCTCCGCGGTACGCAGCGCGGCCGAGGTCATGATGTCCAGGTTCCCGGCGTACGCGGGCAGGTAGTGCCCGGCGCCGGAGACCTCCAGGAAGACCGACACCTGCAACGCGGTGAGCCGCCGACCGAGCGTCGGCAGGTACGCCTCGACCCGGTCGAACTGCACGTCCTGCTTGAGCCGGTAGCCCGGGACGTACTCCTGCACCGTCGCCACCATGTCCGCCACCGAGGCGGCGATGGCGTCGGTGTCGGCGTCGGCGTCGGCGTCCGGGCAGAGGCAGTAGACGGTGTCGCGCATCAGCAGCGGCGGGTCGGCCGGGTTCAACACGATGATCGCCTTGCCCCGTTCGGCCCCACCGACCACCTCGATGGCCCGCGCCGTGGTCTCGGTGAACTCGTCGATGTTGGCTCGGGTGCCGGGACCCGCCGACCTCGACGCGATCGAGGCGACGATCTCCCCGTACGCCACCGGGGTGACCCGGCGGACGGCGGCGACGATCGGCACGGTGGCCTGCCCGCCGCAGGTCACCATGTTGACGTTCGATTGGTGCAGGTGCTCGTCGAGGTTTACCGGCGGCACCACGTACGGGCCGAGCGCGGCCGGGGTCAGGTCGACAACCGTGCGGCCGTGTGCGCGCAGCACCTCGTCGTGGCGCCGGTGCGCCCCGGCCGAGGTGGCGTCGAAGACCAGCTCGACGTCGGCGAACTCGGGCATCGCCACGAGCCCGTCCACGCCGTCGGCGGTGGTGGCCACGCCGAGCCGGCGGGCGCGGGCCAGACCGTCGGAGGCCGGGTCGATGCCGGCCATCGCCACCATGCGCAGGCTGTCACTGAGCCGGAGAACTTTGATCATCAGGTCGGTGCCGATGTTTCCGGAACCGAGCACCGCCACGTCAGTGGTCACTGGTTACCCCCTTGCTGAAGCAGGTGCGCACCGAGCCGAGCCCGGAGATCCGGGCCTCGTACGCGGCTCCCGGGGTGACCGGCACCATCGGGCCGAGCGCCCCGGAGAGCACCACGTCCCCGGCGCGCAGCGGGTCACCGGCACGGGCGAGGGTGCCGGCCAGCCAGTGCAGGGCGTGCAGCGGGTTGCCCAGGCAGGCCGCGCCCGCGCCCACCGACACGGGTTCGCCGGCGTGCTCCAGCACCATCCCGCACAGCCGCAGGTCGACGTCGGCCAGTCGGCGGGGTGTGGTGCCGAGCACGAATAGCCCACTCGAGGCGTTGTCCGCGACGGTGTCCACGATGGAGATGTCCCAGCCGGCGATCCGCGAGTCGACGATCTCGATGGCCGGTAGCAGGTGGTCGACCGCGCGGATCAGGTCGACGGTGGTGAGCTGCGGGTCCGGGAGATCCTTGTCGAGCACGAACGCGATCTCCGCCTCGACCCGGGGTTGCAGCAGCCGGCCGATGGGCACCTCGACCCCGTCGCCGACAGCCATCGCGTCGGTGAGCATGCCGAAGTCCGGCTGGTACACCCCGAAGGTTTCCTGCACCGCCCGGGAGGTCAGCCCGATCTTCGCGCCGACCCGACGTTCGCCGCGGCCCTGCCGGGCCCGCGCCTGGAGTTGCTGCACCCGGTACGCGGACTCGACGTCGCCCTCCGGCAGCAGTCGCCCACGCAGCGGCGGGCACGGCTTGCCGGTGCTGCGGGCGTCGGCCAGCTCCCGGTTGGCGGCCTCGATGTCAGCTTCCATGCCCGCTCCCTCGCCACGGCTCACGACAGGTCCACGCAGACGTTCGTCAACTCGGAGTAGAAGTTCAACGAGTGCACGCCACCCTCCCGGCCGATGCCGGACGCCTTCACCCCGCCGAACGGGGTACGCAGATCACGCAGGAACCAGGTGTTGACCCAGACGATGCCCGCGTCGAGCCGGGCGCCGGCCCGGTGCGCGACCCCCACGTCCCGGGTCCAGACGGTGGCGGCGAGGCCGTACTCGGTGCCGTTCGCCAGGGCGTACGCCTCGTCCTCGGTGTCGAACGGCGCGACGTGCACCACCGGGCCGAAGATCTCCTCCCGGTTGGTGCGGGCGTCCGGGCCGAGCCCGGTGAGCACCGTCGGCTGCACGTACGACCCGCCGTCGCGGGCGTCGCCGAAGGTGGGCGTGCCACCACCGGTGAGCACCTCGGCGCCCTCGGAGCGGGCCAGCTCGTACGCGCCGAGGACCTTCGCCCGGTGCTGGTGGGAGATCAGCGGCATGGTGGCGGTGACCTCGTCGGTCGGCCAGCCGTACGCCAGTTCACCGGCCCGCTTCGCCAGCCGGGCGGTGAACTCCTCGAAGACCGGGCGCTGCACGTAGAGGCGTTCGGTACAGAGGCACACCTGCCCGCCGTTGGTGAAGCTGGACCGCACCGAGCCGGCCACCGCGGCGTCCAGGTCGGCGTCGGCGAAGACCAGGCCGGCGTTCTTGCCGCCCAGCTCGAAGCTGACCGCCTTCACCCCGTCGGCGGCGGCCCGCATGATCGCGCCGCCGGTGGCCGACTCGCCGGTGAAGGTGATCGCGTCCACGCCCGGGTGGCGGGTGAGGTGCTCGCCGGCCGAGTCGGGCCCGAACCCGTGCACCAGGTTGAACACCCCGGCCGGTACGCCCGCGGCGGCCATCACCTCGGCGAGCACCGTCGCCGAGGCGGGTGTCTCCTCGCTGGGCTTGACCACGACGGCGTTGCCGCAGGCCAGCGCCGGGGCGACCTTCCAGGTGAGCAGCAGCAGCGGCAGGTTCCACGGCACGATGACCGCGACCACGCCGACCGGTTTGCGCAGCGCGTAGTTGAGCGCCCGGCCGCCGGTCGGGGTGACGGTGGTGAACGACTCGGTGGGCGCGGTCGCCACGATCTCCGCGAAAGCCCGGAAGTTCGCCGCGCCGCGCGGGATGTCCAGGGTGCGGGCCTGGGCGATGGACTTGCCGGTGTCGGCTACCTCGGCGGTGACCAGATCGTCGAAGCGGCGCTCCAACTCGTCGGCGACCCGGCGCAGCACCTCGGCGCGTTCGCGCTCGCCCATCCGGCCCCACGGCCCGCGCAGCGCCGCCCGCGCGGCGGCCACCGCGTCGTCCACGGTGGACTCCGACGCCTCGACCACCTCGAAGACCTGCTCCCCGGTCACCGGGCTGGCCTTGGCGAACGTCGGACCGCCGTCGACGAACTCGCCGCCGACGAAGTTGCGCAACCGCTGCGGCTTGGCCGGCGCGTGACCGGCCATCAGCCGGGGATCCCAGTTGGCGGTCATCCGCGCCTCCCTCGACCGAGTGTCGCGCCGACCAGCAGCAGTGCGGCCCCGCCGACAACCGCGCCGAGCACCCGATGCTGCCGGCGCACCCGGCGGCGTACCTCCGCGTACGGGGTGGTGGAGAAGGACACCAGCTCGTACTGCGAAACGTACCGGCCGGGCAGGGCGCGTTCCAGAGCGTGCTCGATCCTGCGGCGGAGCTGGAAGACCGGGGAGGCGACCTTGTCCCGCATCTCCACGAAGTTGGTGAGCGCCATCGCGGCGATGGCCTCGGCGTTCTCCTGGCGGCGTCGCTGAAACAGCGGCAGCGCCGCCAACCAGTCGTCGGCGCACTCGTCCAGGCAGCGGTCCAACTCGACCACGTCCTCGAACGCGCAGTTGGCGCCCTGACCGTAGAACGGCACGATCGCGTGCGCCGCGTCGCCGAGCAGCCCGACCTTGCCGAAGACCTGCCACGGGGCGCAGCGGACCGTGCCGAGCACACCCACCGGGTTGTGCTGGTAGTCGTCGACCAGGTCCGGCGCCAACGGGATGACGTCCGGGTAGTGCCTGGCGAAGTGCTCTTCGATCGCCGCCGGGCTGTCCAGTGCCGCGAAGCTCCCGGCGCCCTCGTTGGGCCAGAACAGCGTGCAGGTGAAGGAGCGGTCCGGGTTGGGCAGCGCGATCATCATCGAGGTGCCGCGCGGCCAGATGTGCAGCGCGTCCGGATCGAGCGCGAAGTCCCCACCCAGCGGCGGAATCGTCAACTCCTTGTAGCCGTAGTCGAGGAAGTCCACGCTCTCGTGCAGCAACCCGTACGCGAGCAGTTGTCCGCGTACCGCGGAGCCGGCGCCGTCGGCGCCCAGCACGACCGACGCCTTGGCGGTGACCGTCCCCTGCGGGGTTTCGAAGTTCAGGGTTCCGTCGGTCGGGTCGAGCCCGACCAGCCGGTGGTCGAAGACGACCCGCACTCCGGGCAGCGCGGCGGCCTCGTCCAGCAGGGCGTTGTTCAGCGCACCCCGGCTGATCGAGTTGATCGCCCGGTCGCCGGCCGCGCTGTACGACTGGAACTGCTGCTCGCCCTCGACCGGGTGGATCATCCGGCCACGCATCGGCAGCGCGTCGGTCAGCACCTGCTCGGCCAGCCCGATCCGGCGCAGCGCGTCCAACCCGCGTTCGGAGAGCGCCAGGTTGATCGAGCGACCGCGCTCGGCCGTGCCGACCCGCGGGTCCGATCGGCGCTCGTAGAGGGCCACCGGGTAGCCGCGCCGGGCCAGGAAGCAGGCGGCCAGGCAGCCGGCCAGCCCGGCGCCGATGACCGCGATCTCGTCGCGCCGCGCGGTCATGCTGAGCCGCCTTTCGTTCCCGACTGCGGGGCTCGCAACACCGGCTCACTCCTCGCGCTCACAGAGGTCGCCCCCACCGTCGCCGCCAGCGCGGCGGCGGCCCGCCAACAGTCGTGGTACGTGGAGTAGAGCGGCACCGGGGCGAACCGGACGACGTCCGGCTCCCGGGCGTCGGCGATGACGCCGTGTTCGTACCGCAGGCGTTTGGTCAGCTCGGCGGCGCTGCCGGCGCCGATGCGGACCGAGAGTTGGCAGCCCCGCCGGGCCGGGTCGCGCGGGGTGATCACGCGCAGCGGCCGGTCGGCGACGACCTCGTCGAGCAGCGTCTCCAGCCAGCCGGTGAGGCGCTGGCTGCGGGCGCGCAGCGCGCTCATCCCGACCGTGTCGAACAGTTCCAGCGAGGTACGCACCGGGCCCATCGCGAAGATCGGCGGGTTGGAGATCTGCCAGGCCTCCACCGTCGCGGGCGGCCGGGACACCGGGGTCATCTCGAACCGGGTGGCCGCCGCGGTGCTCCACCAACCCTCGAAGCGAGGCAGGTTCTCGTCGCCGAGGTGCCGCTCGTGCACGAAGACGCCCGCCAGCGCGCCCGGGCCCGAGTTCAGGTACTTGTAGGAGCACCACGCGGCGAAGTCGACGTCCCAGTCGTGCAGGGCCAGCGGCACGTTGCCGACCGCGTGGGCCAGGTCCCAGCCGACCACCGCCCCGGCCGCCCGGCCGGCAGCCGTGATCGCGGGGATGTCCACCAACTCGCCGGTCAGGTAGTTGACCCCGCCGAGCAGCACCAGCGCCACCCGGTCACCCTCGGCGGCCAGGTAGTCGGTCACGTCCTCGGCGCGCAGGGCGTCCTCGCCGTCGCGCGGGCGCAACCGGACCACCGTCTCGTCCGGGTCCAGGCCGTGGAACCGGGCCTGGCTGCGCACCGCGTAGCTGTCCGACGGGAAGGCGGCGTCCTCGATGACGATGCGGGTGCGGACGCCGGCCGGGCGGTAGAAACTCACCATCAGCAGGTGCAGGTTGACCGTGAGCGAGTTCATCACCACGGTCTCCGCGGGTCGGCCGCCGACCAGTCGGGCGGCCGGCGCGGTCAACAACTCGTGGTACGGCAGCCAGGGCCGTTGTGCCTCCAGGTGCCCCTCGACGCCGAGCCGCCCCCAGGCGTCCAGGTCGGCCAGGAGTTCGTCGCGGGTGGCCCGGGGTTGCAGGCCGAGCGAGTTGCCGGCCAGGTACGCCGACTCGCTGTGGTCGCCGCCATCGGCCGGCGGCACGTGGAACAGGTGCCGGTGGCCGGGGTCGGCCTCGTCGAGGCGGTGCGCCTGCGCTTCGCCAGCGGCGAAGCCCAGCAGCTCAGCTTCTGGGGTCGTCATTGCTTCTTCTCGCTCTCCGGTCACATCGCGGTACGGGCCGACCACAGCTCCGGGAAGACCACCCGGGACATGCTGCGCTGCAACCACGCCAGTCCGGCGGAGCCGCCGCTGCCGACCTTGGCGCCCATCGTCCGCTGCACCGCCTTGACGTGGTTCCAGCGCCAGTCGCCGAACTCCTCGGCGACAGCGCTCAGCGCCTCGCCGAGCAGCCGCAGGTGGTTGTCCGGGCCGTGGTCGTCGTAGATCCGTACCCAGGCCGCCTCGACCGACGGCTGCGGGTCGTGTTCGATGGCCACGTCCCGGTCGAGCAGGTCGGCGGGAAGGTCGAAGCCACGTCGGGCGAGCAGCGCGACCACGTCGTCCCAGAGGCTCGGGGTGGCCAGCGCGTCGCTCAGCGCGGCGTGCACCTCGGCCTGCCGGCGGAACGGACGGATCAGCGTCGGGTCGCGCAGCCCGAGCAGGAACTCCAACTGCCGGTACATCGCCGACTGGAAGCCGGAAGCCTCGCCGAGCAGGTTGCGGAACCTGTTGAAGTCGGCCGGGCTCATCCAGCGCAGGCCCTGCCAGGCGGCGTTGAGCCCCTCCAGGTGCAGCTTGGCCCGGCCCAGCGGGGCCAGCGCCTCCCAGACCTGGTCGGCGCGGATCAGCCGCTGCGTCTCCCGCAACTCGTGGCAGGTCAGCCCGAAGTACAGCTCCATGATCTGACTGACCATCAGGAAGGACATCTCGCCCGGGTCGCTGCTGAGCGGGTGCTGCATCTTGTGCAGGGCGCTGGCCTGCACGTACGCGTCGTACGGCACCATGTCGGCGAACTCCAGGGTCGGCTCGCCACCGGTGCGCGCCGCCTGCGCGGCACGCTGTCCGGGGGTCACCGGCTGCACCGTGGCACGGCGGTTCGGCGCCCGCCGCTCCGTCTGATCCACCATCTCTTCTCCCTCCCCCGGACTAGCCGACGTCATGATCTCGCGGTCGGATCGGCCTGCGGAATGCCGAATCAACGGCTCTCACCGCCTTCTCCTGGCAAACCGAAGGCAACTAGGCGAAGTTGGTTCACGAAAGTAAGGTCTGAGCGTGGACGACATGGACTGGGCGCTGCTGCGCGAGTTGCAGGCCGACGCCCGGCTCTCCTTCAGCGAGTTGTCCCGGCGGGTGCACCTGTCCCCGCCGGCCGTCGCGGAGCGGGTTCGCCGCCTGGAGGAGGCCGGGGTCGTCACCGGCTACCACGCCCACGTCGACCTGACCCGAGCCGGCCGCACCGTGGTCGCGCTGATCCGGATGTCCTGCTACGGCGCACGCTGCATCCTGCACGACCCGGCGGTGGCCGACTGGCCGGAGATCCTGGAGATCCACCGGATCACCGGCGACGCGTGCAGCATGCTCAAGGTGGCCGCCGGCTCGATCGGCGACTTCGAGGCGGTCATCGACCGGCTCGCCCCGTACGGCCAGCCGTCGAGCACGATGGTCCTCTCCTCCCCGCTCGACTGGCGACCGATCACTCCCCTCACCTCCCCCCGCCACGGCTGACCCGGGTTTGGCCCCGAGCCAGCGGGAAAGCAGCGGCGTGCCCAGGGGACGCCCTTCCTTCCGTC
This sequence comes from Micromonospora sp. DT228, assembly GCF_049841595.1. Taxonomy (NCBI): domain Bacteria; kingdom Bacillati; phylum Actinomycetota; class Actinomycetes; order Micromonosporales; family Micromonosporaceae; genus Micromonospora; species Micromonospora sp. DT228. Next base: position 637,266 of record NZ_JBNCKO010000002.1, on the reverse strand, counting down.
CGGAGTGCCGCGTGTAGCGCGGAGGCGAAATGAGGGGCGGAGGTTCCGGCGGTCGTCGCCGGTTGGGGGGAAATCATGCAGGGAATCCGCACGATCAACCGCGCGCTCTCGTCCGCACTGACGCTTGTTGCGCTGGTCGGGGCGTTCGTCCTGATGTCGGTCGCACCGGCGCGCGCCGGCGAGAACGTCTTCGTCGAGGTGATGCCGAACAGCGCCCAGGCCGGCAGCCGGGTCAGCATCAAGGCGGGCTGCGACAACGCCAACAACAATCGCCAGTCCACCGTGCACTCCGACGCGTTTCCACACGTGATGCTCAAACCGGACAAGGGCTTCCTGACCGGGCAGGCCACAATTCCGAGGGACAAGCCGGCGGGCGACTACCCGGTCGAACTGCGCTGCGAGAACGGCCAGACGGCCTCGACCACGCTCACCGTGCTGAACATGGCCTCCCCCAGCAAGGGACCGGCGACCGGGGGCGGCGGGACGGCCGGCGGCCGTGGCACCGGCTCGTTGCTGGTGCTCGGCGGCGTGGCGCTTGTCGCCACCGCCGTCGCGCTCGGAATGGCCGGCGGCCGACGTCGGACCGGAGCCGGCTCCTGAGCCGGATGACTCATGACCCGCAGATCCGCGCGTTCGCGGCCGGACCGCCGCGCCCGCTTCCGGGCCGGCCGGCTGCTGCGCGCCTCCGGCCGGCTGGTGGCCCGTGCCTCCGGCCGGCTTGGTCGGGTCGCCGGGCAGGCCGGGTCGGCAAGTGTCGCCACCCCGGATCCGGTCGCCGCCCCGCTGTCGCCGCGCCGCCCGGCCGGAGCGCGGTCGTTCCGACCCCGATTCGGCACGGGACCGGGGCTGCCGGTGCTGGCCATCGCCGCGGTGATGGTGCTGATCGTCGTGATGCTCGGCGTGGAGCAGGTGACCGGGATGAGCCTGCTACCGGACCGGCTCAGCGCCGGGTTTCGACCGCCGCCGAAGAAGTTCCCGGTGCTGCCGGCCAGCCGCCCGACAAGCCTCGCCATCGAGAAGATCGACCTGCGGGCGCCCGTGCACGACGTGGGCATCGCCCCGGACGGCACCATCGCCGTGCCGGACGCGGCGCGCGCCCAGGAGGCCGGCTGGTACGACCAGGGGCCGACCCCCGGCCAGTACGGCCCGGCGGTGATCGTCGGGCACGTCGACACCACGAGCGGGCCGGCGGTCTTCCACCAACTCCGGGAACTGCGCGACGGCGACCAGATCGAGGTCACCCGCACCGACCGTAACGTGGCGGTCTTCGAGGTGAACTCGGTGGAGAAGTTCGACAAGGGCCGGCTGCCGGTGGACGAGGTGTACGGCGACTTCAGCCACCCGAGCCTTCGACTGATCACCTGCGGCGGCCAGTGGGTCGGCGGCGAGACCGGCTACTCCGACAACGTGGTGGTGTTCGCGTCCCTGGTCAAGGCCCGTTCAGGGTGAGGGCGGGCAGACCGGAACCGTGGGTTAGTTCTGGCCTGGGCTTGCCACGGGCAACCCAGCGGCCTTGGCGCAGTCGAGCAGCCGCCGGTCGTAACTGACGAATGCGATGAGCGCCGTTCCGGACTCGTTTGTCAGAACCTGGGCCGTGGCAAGGTGTATGGCGTCGAGACTGCGTAGCGCCGGCTCCGCGAAGGCCGCTGCGGTGGCGCGGACGGTGCCATCGATCTCCAACCGAAAGAGCCGTCCGACAGCCGCCGGCACGCCGATCAACGCTTGCGGCGCTGACCGGCGCAACGCCCTGGGCACCTCAACCTCGACGAGAGCGGAGGAGACCAGCGGGACGTCGCCCTGCGCGTTGAGCCAGGAGACGAGGTCGGCGCTGCACGCCTCCTGCCGAACCAACTTCACGACGGCGGCGGAGTCGAGATAGATCACCAGCGCTCCTCGTCTCGCATCTCGGCGAGAGTGGCAGCCACGTCCACGTCCCCGGCACCGAGGTTTGGCGGAAGCGGGACCGGGCCGCTCCCGGTCGGCGCGACGGCCCGCCCCGCCACCACCAGCTTGGCCAGCACAGATCTGTCGTCATTGACCGGGACCAGTCGGGCGATCGGATGCCCGCGATCGGTGATCTCGACCGTCTCGCCGCCACTCACCCGAGCCAGCACCTGACTCGTGTTCTGGTTCAGCTCCCGGACCCCGATACGCTCCATGAACCCAGTGTAGAACCAAATGTTCTACACTGCGCGAACCTGCTCGTCACCTATTGAGAAAGTGGTGGCCGGTGGGTTGGCGTGAAGGTGGACCGGCGTCCAGGTAGTCGGCGAGCCGGGCGGCCCCGGTGAGCATCGCTCGGCCGCGCTCGGTGAGCCGTTCCCGCCACCGGCTCAGCGACGCGGCGAGCGGTTCGGCGCCGCCCGCCCCGCGTACCTGACGCAGCACGCCGGCGATGTGGTCGAGCCGGTACCCACCGCGGCGTAACAGGTGGGCCAGCTCGGCGTCGCGGACGTCGTCCGGGAGGTAGGCCCGGTAGTGGGTCGCCGGGTCGCGTGCCGGCCGCAGCACCCCGGCCCGCTCCCACTTGCGCAACGTGGCGGGCCGGACACCGAGGCGGTGAGCCAGCACGCTGACGGACACGGCTTTCCGGGTCTGCGGTTGTGGCCGCGTCGCGGTGAGCGTCGCCACCGCCGTCTCGACCGCGTCCAGGGTCTCCCGGTCGCGCTGGAGCAGGGCATGACAGTCATCGACGATGCGCAATGCCGCGTCGATCTCACCGCGATTGACGGCCCGCATGATCTCGCCGCTGGCCGCGTAGCCGTGGCCCGCGATCAACGCGACATAGGCACTCAACGCCTTGGCGTGCACCTCGGTGAACCGGCGGTAGCCGTTCGGTGTGCGTGGGGCCGGCGGCAGGACGCCGTCTCGTTCGTAGTTGCGCACGGCCTGCGCGGAGAGCCCGTGGGCACGTGCGAGGTCGATCGGGCGGCGTACCCCGGTGTTTGAGGGTTGTGTGGCTGTCACCCGTGCTCCGTCGCTGCTGAGTCTCAACCGCTGGTTCAACGATACGGTTTATGGAATGCCAGCTCTTCTCGACCTGCTCGCGGTATCCCCGGACCTGCTCGCGCTCGGCGAGCCGACGCACGGCGAGTCCGCCTTCCTCCAACTCCGCAACGACGCCTTCCTGTCGCTGGCGGAGCACGGCTACCTGTCGATCGCGGTGGAGAGCGACCGCGCGGCCGGGCTGATCGCCAACGAGTTCGTGCAGGGTGACGCCGACGTGCCGCTCGACCGGGCGCTCGCCGAAGGGTTCAGCCACGGGTTCGGCGCCGCCCCGGCCAACCGCGACCTGCTGCTGCGGATGCGCGAATGGAACGCGGGACGCCCGCCCGCCGAACGCCTGACGTTCCACGGCTTCGACGCCCCGTTGGAGCTGGCCAGCGCCCCGAGCCCGCGCCTTCACCTCACCCGGGTGTGTGACTTCCTCGACCTCGACCGGTCCGCCGAGATCGACGACCTGGTCGGTGACGAGGCGCGGTGGACCGACACGGCCGCGATCTGGGAGCCGGGTCGGTCGGTGGGGCGCTCGGCCGACGCCCGCGCACTGCGGGTGCTCGCCGACGACCTCGTCACCGAGTTGTACCTGCGGGCGCCCTGGAAGGCCGACGGCTGGGCGGCGGCGCTCGTGCACGCGACGTCCGCGGTCGCGGTGCTGCGCTACCACGCCGCGGCCGCCGCCCCACTGGCCCCTGAGGAACGCTTCGGCCGCCTGGCCGCGGTCCGGGACGCGCTGATGGCCGAGAACCTGCTCGCGATCCGTTCCGCCGAGGCACACCGCGGACCCACGCTCGTCTTCGGACACAACACGCACCTCCAGCGCCAGCCGGGCACGATGACGCTTGCCGACACGGAGGTGTCGTGGGCCGGCGCCGGCGCGATCGTCGCGACGCTGCTGGGTGACCGGTACGCGGTGATCGTCGGCAGCCTGGGCGCGAGCCCGGCGCTCGGCATCGAGGCCCCCGCCGCGTCGACCTACGAGGGCAGACTCCAGCAGGAGACCGACCTCCCCCGGTACGTGCCGGCGTCCGACATCGGGCCGGCCGAGCGGCGGACGCACGACTACCGATACTTCCCGCTGGGCCGGGCCACCATCGAGCACGCCGACGCGGTCCTGCACGTCCCGACCGGCGTCGACGCGGCCACGCTCGCCGACCGGATCGTCGCGCTGCCCGGAGTCGCGCAGGTCGTGGCGAGCGAGGAGAACGGATCACCCGAGGCGGCCTGGGGCGACCGGTTCTTCTTCGTCGGCCCGGACCACCGGCAGCCGTTCGCCACGATCGTCGAGCACGACGTGCCCGGCTTCGACGAGGCCGCGCAGCTGGACCGTCCCGGCGTCTTCCGCCTCAACCTGGACCTGGGCCGAGACGAGTTCGAGCGACGCTTCGGCTTTCCGCCCAAGGCGTTCGAGGAGCACCGGGACGACTTCGACTTCGCCCGGCTGGACACCCTCATGCCGCACCCGGGCTACGCGCTGTACGGCTTCGGCAGCATCGTCATGCCCGGCCCGCAACTGCTGCCCGAGATCGACCGGCTACTCGCGATCGCGTACGGCCGAGCAGCCGACCGTCACCAGCGCGCGGACCGCCGGGCAGCCGACCAGCAGGACTGAGCCAACCGCCAGCGCCACGGTCGCGCCGTTCTACGCTCGACGCGGCTGGTCCGTCGTGTCGTGGTCGGGCGGTTCGACTCCGGCGGTGCTGAGGTCGGTGATGCTGCGGCGGTGGCGTGGGAGGGGATCGCCGTCATCGACTGCCACGCCGATGGCGGTCATGGTGAGTATCTGCCAACCGGGTGCGACGCGCATGGTGTCGCGGAGGGCGTCGAGGTTGAAGGCGCGAAACTGCCGGCACGCCAGGCCCATGGAGTGGGCCTGCACGGTCATGTGCGCGACCGCTTGGCCGAGGTCGTAGTAGGCGAACTCGGAGTACTCCATCCCGCTGTCGTCCACTCCCCGCTGTGCGAGGTTCACGACAAGCGCGCTGGCCTGCGGGGCCCATCGGCGTGAACTCGCGGCGAGGTGGTCGACGAGCGCGGCGTGCCCCGCGTCGCCGCGTCGGCGGAAGTGGAACGCCCACGGTTGGGAGTTGCCGGCCGACGGCGCCCACCGGGCCGCCTCCAGCAGGACCGCCACCTCCCCGTCGGACAGGTGGTGGTCACTGTCGAAGCGCAGCGGGCTGAAGCGGCTCTGCAGCACCGGGGCGATCCTCGCGGCGGCGGTCAGGCGGCGGCTTCCGGCTCCCGCAGGTCCAGCCAGTCGGCCCAGCGGGGGTCGGGGGCGCGGTGCCCGAGCACCCGCCAGGCGGTGCCCTTCGGGGCGGCGGGAAGCGCGTGCAACCGCCACCCCATCTCCGCCGGCGTCTTGTCGCCCTTCGTGTGGTTGCACCGGGCACACGCGGCGACCACGTTCTCCCAGGCGTGCCGGCCACCCCGGCTGCGGGGGAAGACATGGTCGATGGTCTCGGCCGGGCCCCGACAGTAGGCGCACCGCCACCCGTCGCGGGCGAAGATCGCCCGCCGGGACAACCCCACGTGCGTCCGGTACGGCACGCGGACGAAGCGGGTCAGCCGGACCACGGAGGGCACCGGAAGCGCGTCGCGGGCGCTGTGCAGGATGCCATCGCCATCGGCGACGCAGACCGCCTTGGCGGAGAGAACGAGGATCGCGGCGCGACGCACCGACACGACACACAGCGGCTCGTAGGTGGCGTTGAGAACCAACGCGCCGGAGCCCACCGCGGGTCGTATGTCAGGCATCGCGATCACCCTCCCGGTTCAGCGGCTGCTGCGTACCGCCGTCGACCGCTGTCGGGCATGACCACCCACACGGTCGACGCCGGGCCGATCACCGACGTCCGTTGCGCCAATAGTCCCTGATCGGACCCCGGATTGCACGTACTAATCCCGCATGAGGTATGAGGATCATCCGCATCCGGGCGCATCGCCGTCTGGGCCTGGGAGAACACTGCCGTTGTCGGACACCGGACGACAGCTTCTGCCGGCCCCAGTCGTGCCGGATCCGTGCCCGATGATCTTCCGCCCCACCGTCGCCGAGGGTCATGCCGACACCACCCCAATCATCGCTAAATCTGGCTATCATCGCGCTATGGCGATTGATTGCACCCCCGGCCTGACTCCGGCCGTGGCGCTGTTCCGGTCCCTGGGGGACCCGACCCGGCTGGCGATCCTGCGACGGATCGCGTCCGGCGAGGCTCGGGTGGTCGACCTGACTGGAGAGCTGGGGCTCGCGCAGTCGACCGTGTCCAAGCACCTCGCCTGCCTTCGTGACTGTGGCCTGGTCGACTACCGGGTGGAAGGTCGCCAGTCGTTCTACGCCCTGACCCGGCCCGAACTGCTGGACCTGCTGCGCTCGGCGGAACTGGTTCTCGCCGCGACTGGCGAGGCCGTAGCCCTGTGCCCGGTCTACGGGGAGCCCGCCGACTCCACCACCTCGGGAGTGCACGCATGAGCGCGTCGTTGCTGACTCCGGAGCGACGGGCAGTGCTGTCACGCCGCAGCCTGTGGCTCGCCTACGCCACTGCTGGCTACAACCTCCTCGAGGGCCTGGTCGCCATTGCCGCTGGCGCAGCGGCCTCCTCCACGGCATTGATCGGCTTCGGCCTGGACTCGTTCGTCGAGGTATCCAGCGCAGCGGTGCTGATCTGGCAGTTCCGCTCTCGGGTGCCCGAGGATCGGGAACGAATGGCGCTGCGCCTCATCGGCGCGTCGTTCTTCGCCCTGGCTGCCTGGGTCACTTTCGACGCCGCTCGCTCGCTGCTGAGCGGTGGAGACGCCGAGGCCAGCCCGGTCGGCATCGGCCTCGCCGTCGCATCACTGCTCGTGATGCCGCTGCTCGTTCGGGCCAAGCGTCGCACCGGCCGGGAACTCGGCTCCGCAACAGTCATGGCCGACTCGACGCAGACGATGCTGTGCACGTACCTGTCTGCGGTGCTGCTCGTGGGCCTGGCCCTCAATGCGGCCTGGGGTTGGTCGTGGGCCGACCCGATCGCCGCACTCGTGATCGCGGGGGTAGCCGTCAAGGAAGGTATCGAGGCATGGCGCGGTGAGCACTGCGACGACTGCGCACCCCTCCCTGCCAGCGGTGCCGGCGGCCAGACCTCGGGTTGCGCCGACGGCTGCTGCGCGGACCAGAAGGCCTGAGGTCCGGCCTGGGTGTACGCCGTGGTGCTCGCGCTACTCAACGTCTTCGTGGCTGGGGTAACCGCCGCTACCTCTGCTGATTTCGCGGTGCACCCGGTTCCCTTCGCATCAACCCGCAACACTGACAATTGATGTTGATTGAGCCGTAAGACACACCACGCTCGCTCACGCCACCACCCCCGCCCTCCAGTTGGAGAGCGGGGAGGCGTCCCGGCATCAGCAGCGGCAACCGGTGGCCGGTTCCTTCTCGGCGGCGGGTGTGCAACAGGCGCTTTCGGTGGCCTTCTCCAACTGGTCGGAGTCGGCCTTCACGGTGTAGACCTCCCAGGGCTCGTTACCAGGGCCGCGCACCCACACCTTGTCCTGAAGGGCGTAGCAGCACTCGGTGCCGTTCTCCTCCAGGGTGATCAGACCGGAGCCGGTGAGGCGCGTGGTGGCCGCGTTGACGTCGTCGGTGCTGAACACCTCGACGCCCAGGTGGTCCATCACGGTGGGCTGGTCGGGCTCGCCTTCGAGCAGGACGAGCTTCAGCGGCGGGTTCTCGACGGCGAAGTTGGCGTAGCCGGGGCGGCGCTTGGCGGGCTCGACGCCGAACAGCGTGGAGTAGAAGGCGACGGAGCCTTCGAGGTCGGACACACGCAGGGCGAGCTGAACGCGGGACATGACTCTCCTTAGCGATCTGGAGGGTGTGATGGCTGGTCCGAGTGGGCCTCGGCGCGGCAGGCCGCCGTACAACGGCTTGCCCACCACGCCCTTGTCTTGATGCTTTTCGAAGCAGGACCAACGTTGCACCTTATTTTGAAATCTGTCAACCTAGAGAAATGTCGAAGCAAGCCCTGCCGGTGATGAGCCTGGACGCGGCGGCCTGCTGCGCGCCGATCGCGGTTCGCCCCATTGACACCGACCAGGCAGCAGTGGTCGCGCCACTGTTCAAGGCCTTGGGCGACCCGGTCCGGCTACGGCTGATGTCGATGATCGCTTCGGTGCCGGAGATGTGCGTCTGCGATCTGACCCCCGCGTTCGAGCTGTCCGGGCCGACCATCTCCCATCACCTGAAGGTCTTGCGGGAGGCTGGCCTGGTCGACTCCGAGCGGCGCGGCACGTGGGTCTGGTACCGGGTCCGCCCGGACGCGTTCCGGCAACTCCGCGCGCTTCTGGACCTCTCCGCCACCTCCGCGGAGGCCACCGCGTGATCTCGCCGCCTACGTCGCCGCCCAGGTCTGTGGCGCGATCACCGGGACCGTTCTGGCCAACCTGATGTTCGAACTACCAGCCGCCACGTGGTCCCGCACCGATCGCATCGGCGGAAACCTGTGGCTGGCCGAGATCATCGCCACCGCCGGCTTGATCGTCCTGATCTTCGCCCTCGCCCGCACCGGCCGCGGCAGTGCGGCTCCGGCCGCCGTGGGCGCCTACATCGGTGCCGCCTACTGGTTCACCTCGTCCACCTCATTCGCGAAGCCCGCCGTCACCATCGGCCGCGCCTTCACCGACACCTTCGCCGGAATCGCCCCCACCTCGCTTCCCGGCTTCGTCGGCGCGCAGCTCGTCGGCGGCCTGGTCGCCATCGCCGCCATCGCCGCCTGGTACCCCGGTGTCGAGAACTCCGCCGACGCCGTGGTCGCCCCCCGACTCTCTCCGGAGACAGAAGCCCGATGACCGACAAGCCCAGCGTCCTGTTCGTCTGCGTCCACAACGCCGGCCGCTCCCAGATGGCCGCCGGCTGGCTCCGACACCTCGCCGGCGACGCCATCGAGGTCCGCTCCGCGGGCAGCGAACCCGCCGACCAGATCAACCCCATCGCCGTCGAGGCCATGCACGAAGTCGGCATCGACATCACCGAACAAACCCCAGCCCGGCTCACCTGGGACGCCGCCCAGGCCGGCGACGTCATCATCACCATGGGCTGCGGCGACGCCTGCCCCGTCTTCCCCGGCAAACGCTACGAAGACTGGAAGCTCACCGCCCCCGCCGGCCAATCCGTCGACGTCGTCCGCCAGGTCCGCGACGACATCAGAACGAGGATCACCGAACTGCTCGCCAGCATCCAGCCCAAAGGCCAGGCGTAACATCCCCGCGCTCGCCCCCACCTGCCGGTGGGTCGGCGGTGGGCGCTCGGGCTCCTTGCGGTACGAAGACAGGGTGAGTGCCGCAAGCGTGATGCCCCTTGCCCTGTCCACCGGCGGGTCGGTGAACTGCCAGGGCAGTTCCTCCTGCAAATTCCTGTACGAGCTGACCAGTTCGGCCTGGTTCGCCGAGGGCAGTTACTGGATCCTGCTCAAGCCACTGCGGGTGCTGCTGATCCTGGCGCTGGCGATGGTGGCCCGCTGGGCGGTGCACCGCACGATCAACCGGTTGGTCCGCACCACGACCGACGGCGCGGTGCCGACGATGCTGCGACCACTGCGCGAGCGGGTGCCCAGCGCGGCCGTCGACCCGACCGAGTTCGTGCCCGAGCGGCGACGGCAGCGGGCCGAGGCGATCGGCTCGGTGTTGCGCAGTCTGACCACCGCGTTCGTCTTCGGCATCGCTCTGCTGATGATCCTGCGTGAGTTCAGCTTCGATCTGGCGCCGCTGCTGGCCAGCGCGGGGATTGCCGGCGTCGCGCTGGGCTTCGGCGCGCAGAGCCTGGTCAAGGACCTGATCGCCGGCCTGTTCATGCTGATCGAGGATCAGTACGGCGTGGGCGACAACGTCGACCTGGGCGAGGCGATGGGCGTGGTCGAGGCGGTCGGGCTCCGGGTGACAACTGTGCGCGACGGTCGCGGAGTGCTCTGGTACATCCGCAACGGCGAGATCATCCGGGTGGGCAACAAGAGCCAGGGCTGGGCGCTCGTGGTGGTGGACCTACCGATCGGGTTCAACAGCACCGAGGAGGCCACCGCCGTCCTGCGGACCGCGGCCGCCTCGGTCGCACTCGACCCGGAGCTGTCACCGGAGATCGTCGAGGCGCCGGAGGTGCTGGGTGTCGAGCAGGTGACGGTGGACGGTGCGGTCATCCGCACGGTGGTGAAGACGACAGCGGAGGGGCAGTTCGCGGTGGGCCGCGAGTTGCGTCGGCGGCTGGCGGAGGCGCTGGAGAACTCGGGGATCACCGCGCAGATCGCGGCGGCCCGCATCTTTCCCGGGCTTCCCCCCCGCCCGTTGCCGGACGGTGAAACTGGTCAGGGCGGTGCCACCTGACCCACCCGTCGTTGTCCTCGAATTCAGGGGGTCGCGAGCCGCCCGGCCCCTCAGGTATCGTCCGTTCGTTCAGTCGGGGATGCGACGAATGAGCCGTTCGGCCTAGATAGTTGTCAGACGATCGGGCAGAATCCGGAGCACGCGTTCCCGCCAAAGCGTGATCACAACCTCGCTGATCCGTAGATCTGACGAGCGCATCCGGCCGGGCTGCCACGAGCGGCCAACCCGGAGGCCGATGGAGGCGACGGTGCCCGACGAGCGACCTTCCGCGGAAGGCCCAGCTACTTTTCGCGAAGTGTTCGCCCAGCACGAGTTCCGCGCCGTGTTCATGGCGGGCGCGCTCTCCTGGGTCGGCGACTATGTCGCGAAGGCCGCCGTCACCGTGCTGGTCTATCAGAAGACCGATTCGGTCGGGCTCTCCGCGGCTGCCTTCGCGGTGAGTTTCCTGCCCTGGCTGCTCGGTGGTCCGGTGCTCGCCGCACTCGCGGAGCGATACCCGTACCGGCGGGTGATGGTGGCGTGTGACCTCATCCGGATGGGGTTGATGCTGCTCATCGCCATCCCGCAACTGCCGTACCAGGCGGTGCTGGTGCTGATCTTCGCCGCCACGCTCGCCAACCCGCCGAGCCAGGCGGCGAAGTCCGCGTTGATGCCGCAGATGCTCGCCGGGGACCGGCTGGTGCTCGGGCTGTCACTGAACGGCAGCGCGGGGCAGGCGGCCCAGATCGTCGGATACGTGCTCGGCGCCGCCGCCGCCTCCTACGACCCGCAGGTCGCGCTGCTGTTCAACGCGGCCACGTTCGGCGCGTCGGCGCTGCTGGTCCGCCTCGGTGTGCGACACCGCTCGGCGGTGCCGAACCCGGCGCAGCGCAGCCACCTGCTGCAGGAGACCCGCCAGGGCTTCACCATCGTGTTCGGCACACCGGTGCTGCGGGCTATCGCGGTGCTGGTGTTCAGCGCGATGCTCTTCTCGATCCTTCCCGAGGGGTTGGCCGTCGGCTGGGCCAACGAGGAGGGCCGCGGCGACATGAGCGCGACCACGGCCCAAGCAGTGATCATGGCGGCCAGCCCGGTCGGCTTCATCCTCGGCGGGTTGCTGGTGAGCCGCCTGTTCGGGCCGGACCGCCGGCTGAAGCTGATGCGACCGCTCGCGGTTCTCGCCCCGCTGGCGCTGGTGCCGACGTTGTTCGATCCGCCCCCGCTGGCGGTGGCTCTGCTGGCCGCTATCTGCGGGTTCGCGGTCGCCGGCATGCTACCGATGGCCAACGGGCTCTTCGTCCAGGCGATCCCCAACGGCTTCCGCGCCCGCGCCTTCGGGGTGATGGCGACCGGCGTCCAGGTCATCCAGGGCTTCGCGGTGCTGGCCACCGGGTTGATCGCCGATCGCTTCGACAACATCCCCCTCGTGGTGGGGCTGTGGAGCGCGGCCGGCGTGGTGCTGATGGTGGTGGCCGCGCTGCGCTGGCCGGATCGGCAGGCGTTCAGCGACGCGATCGCGGCAGCCACGGCGGCCAATGCCGAGCCGCCCGGCCAACCGGACGACGCCGCCGCCGGCGGTGCGGCGGCAGGCCCACCCGAGCCGCGTACCGGCGACGGCCACCGCCGGCACGCGGTCACCTGACCCGGCCCGCCCGTGCGGACCCGAGCGGGCCGGACGCGTGGCATCGGCCCGGCGTGATCCGACGCACGGTGCGCGGGTCGGTCTCGCGCCCGGCGCACCTGGCAGGATGGAACGGTGAACCCCGCAGGTGAATCCGAGCGTCCCGGTGCTTCGACGACCCTCTTCGAAGCGGTCGGCGGCGAGCCCACCTTCCGCAGGCTTGTCGACGAGTTCTATGCCGGTGTGGCCACAGATCCCCTGCTACGGCCCATGTACCCGGAGGGGGACCTGGCGCCGGCCGCGGATCGGATGACCCTGTTCCTGATGCAGTACTGGGGTGGACCGAACACCTACTCCGCCCAGCGTGGCCACCCGCGACTGCGGATGCGGCACGCGCCGTTCCGGATCGGGGCGGCCGAGCGGGACGCCTGGCTACGGAACATGCGCCGCGCCGTGGACCGGCTCGACCTCGAACCGGCGATCGCCGCCACGCTCTGGGACTACCTGGAGCGGGCCGCGTACTTCATGGTCAACGCCGAGGAGGACCCGGCCAACGGTGGCTGATCGCCGGGCCGGAGCAGCGTCAGAGCAACGCACCCTCGTCGTGCAGCCAGTCCACGAAGCTGGTGGCGACCGCCGCGCCGCAGTCGAGCATCTCGACGAGCAGCGCGTCGTGGGTGCCGGCGCCGAGCGGCACCTGAAGCTCGGCGTAGATCGGCAACTGGCCGCGCTCCGTCGGGTCGCCGATGTATGCCTTGCAGAACCGGCGGGTGTGGTTCCACTCGTTGACCACCCGGTAGGCCCGGTCGGCCCAGTCCGGCGGGACGGTGGCGTGCGGGCGTGCCCGCATGACCAGGATCTCGTCCTCCGGCCCTTCGAGGGTGACCAGCACGGCGTGCCGCTCCCACATGGCCAGCAGGTTGCCGTCGCCGTCGGCCAGGTAACGCACGTCGAGCAGGTCGAGTGCGTCGCACACGCGGCGCAGACTCACCGGCTCGACGGTGGCCAGCATCTCGGGCAAAGCCGGTCGCTCGCTGGCCGGGCAGTCGTCCCCCGGCTGGCGAGGGTTGGGCGGTCCGACCCGGACCGCGCTCTCCACTGTGATCCCGCTTCGGGTTTCCGGATCGCCGCCGTCGGCGGGACCGGGGCGCCATGACCACCACGGCATCGCTCGCGCACCTCACTCCCCAGCGGATCCAGTCGCCTACGGTGCGTTGGATCCGAGCATGGACGGTACCCGGACAGCCGAGTTGAAGCACCCCCCCAACGACCGCCCCGGCCCAGAAGAATGAGCAGGGGTCATCCGTTCGGAGGAGTACCGAGGGGTGTTACCGCAAGATCCGTGGCCGTCTGCAACCATGCCGCTCCGTATGGTCCCGCCAGGCCCACCCAACGTCCGGCCACCCGGACCTGAACGGTCGCCTCGTCGTGGTCGGTGGATGGGCCGTCGGCGGCGCCGAGGAAGCCCATCCGGACCACCCCCTGCACCAGCCGCTGCGACACCTCGACCGGCGGGGCGGGCGGCCCGTCCGGCGTGACGAGCACCGCAACGTGGTCGAGCAGCGCGTCCCGCAGCGCCCGCTGACCCACCGCGCGGCCGGCCACGCCCTGCTCGCTGGCCGTACGCAGGGTGCCCGCCGCCGCGTCCGCGATCCGCCGCAGCTCGGCAACGGGCAGCGCCTCCACCGTCCGGCTGCGCGTCGGGGGCAGCGGCCACCGCCACTGCGCGTCCCGGCGGGCCGGCCGGGCCGTACCGCCGCGTTCCAGCTCGGCGAGCAGCTCCGCGGCGGCCACCGTGACGTCCTCGGCGCTGCCGTCGGCCGGCTCACCGGCCACCGTGCGGACCACCAGCACCTGCCACGGCAGCCGGGCCCAGAGGGCGATCCGACCGGGCACACCGGCCGGCCGCAACCGGACCGGCGCGGCCCGATCCAGCCGGACCAGCCGGGCCAGGAAGGCACCGGCGTCAGCCACCCCGGCCACACCGTGCGTCGGGGTCGACGCCGCCGCCTGTCCCGTGCCCGGCCGGGTCATGCCAGGCCGCCCTGCGGTGCGTAGGTGAGCAGGAAGTCCCGCTCCTCCTGGGTGATCCGGCGGGGCACCTGGCGGGTCAGGTCGAACGGCACCAGCACCGAGCGGGCCCGGCTGGCCAGCACCTCGCCGTCGTACAGCTCGTAGGCGACGGTGAACGAGGCCGCCCGGATCTCCTCCACCCACAGCTCGATGCGGACGGTGGGCGCGGCCTCCGCGGTGGCCCGACCCAACGCGTAGTCGACGGGGCGCAGGTAGTCGACCTCGTGCCGGCGGATCACCACCCCGTCGGCGAACGAGCCGACCCCCCACGCCCGGCCACCGGCGAACATCAACGCCACCCGCGCCTCCTCGTACAGCGTGAGGAAGCGCGAGTTGTTGATGTGCCCGTACGCGTCCAGGTCGGACCAGCGCAGCGTGCAGTGGTAGACGAAGCGGTCAGACACCTTCTCGGCCGGTCAGTCGCGGGTCAGCTTGCGGTACGTCACCCGGTGCGGCCGGGCAGCCTCCGCGCCGAGGCGGTCGATCTTGTTCTTCTCGTACGCCTCGAAGTTGCCCTCGAACCAGAACCACTTGGTCGGGTCCTGGTCGTCGCCCTCCCAGGCCAGGATGTGCGTGGCGACCCGGTCCAGGAACATCCGGTCGTGCGAGATGACCACGGCGCAGCCGGGGAACTCCAGCAGCGCGTTCTCGAGGCTGGACAGCGTCTCCACGTCCAGGTCGTTCGTCGGCTCGTCGAGCAGGATGACGTTGCCGCCGATCTTCAGGGTCAGCGCCAGGTTGAGCCGGTTGCGCTCACCGCCGGAGAGCACCTTCGTCGGCTTCTGCTGGTCCGGTCCCTTGAAGCCGAACGCGGCGATGTACGCCCGCGACGGCATCTCGACCTTGCCCACCATCAGGTAGTCGAGCCCGTCGGAGACGACCTCCCAGACGGTCTTGTCACCGTTGAGGCCCTCGCGGTTCTGGTCGACGTACGACAGCGAGACCGTCTCGCCGACCCGGACCTGGCCGCCGGTCGGCTGCTCCAGCCCGACGATGGTCTTGAACAGCGTGGTCTTGCCGACGCCGTTGGGGCCGATGATGCCGACGATGCCGTTGCGCGGCAGCGAGAACGACAGGTTGTCGATCAACAGTCGGTCGCCGAAGCCCTTGCTGAGGTTTACCGCCTCGATCACCGTGCTGCCCAGTCGCGGGCCCGGCGGAATCTGGATCTCCTCGAAGTCGAGCTTGCGGGTCTTCTCCGCCTCGTTGGCCATCTCGTCGTACCGGTCCAGGCGGGCCTTGGACTTGGTCTGGCGGGCCTTGGCGTTGGAGCGGACCCACTCCAACTCCTCGGTGAGGCGCTTCTTCATCTTGGCGTCGCGGCGACCCTCGACGGCCAGGCGGGCGGCCTTCTTCTCCAGGTAGGTGGAGTAGTTGCCCTCGTAGCCGATGGCCCGGCCACGGTCCAGCTCGAGGATCCAGCCGGCCACGTTGTCGAGGAAGTACCTGTCGTGGGTGATCGCCATGACGGTGCCGGCGTACTTGGCCAGGTGCTGCTCCAGCCACGAGACGCTCTCCGCGTCCAGGTGGTTTGTGGGCTCGTCGAGCAGCAGCAGGTCGGGGGCCTCCAGCAGCAGTTTGCAGAGCGCGACCCGGCGACGCTCACCACCGGAGAGCTGGGTCACGTCGGCGTCCGGCGGCGGGCAGCGCAGGGCGTCCATGGCCAGTTCGAGCTTGGAGTCGACGTCCCAGGCGTCGAGGTGGTCCAGCTCCTCCTGGAGCTTGCCCATCTCCTCCATCAGCTCGTCGGAGTAGTCGGTCGCCATCTGCTCGGCGATCTTGTTGAACCGCTCCAGCTTGGCCTTGGTCTCGGCAACCGCCTCCTCGACGTTGCCGAGCACGGTCTTGGCGTCGTTGAGCGGGGGCTCCTGGGCGAGCATGCCGACGGTGTAGCCGGGCATGAGCCGGGCCTCGCCGTTGCTCGGCTTGTCCAGTCCTGCCATGATCTTGAGGAGGCTGGACTTACCCGCGCCGTTCGGACCGAGCACACCGATCTTGGCTCCCGGCAGGAAGCTCAACGTCACGTTGTCGAGCACGACCTTGTCGCCGTGCGCCTTGCGGGCCTTTTCCAGGACGTAGATGTACTGGGCCACGGTGCGGGCTACCTCCGTCGGTTGCTGTCGCTGATCGGCGGCGCGGGCGCGGGCTGCGAGGACCGCCCGCCGCCGCCGGCCGGTAGCCGGCCGCGCGCACGCCATCGTCAATCCTGACAGGTACGCCGCGCTTCGCCCACATCACCCCGCCCCAGGGGCACGCGGGCGCGCCTCCTTGCCAGAGCCGGTAAGGCAAATTACGGTTTTGGTATGACCAAGAAGATCACCATCAGCCTGCCCGACGATCTTGCGGAAAGACTGGCCGACGAGCCGAACGCTTCCGCCTACGTCGCCGAGTCTCTGCGACGGAGGGTGGCCGGGGAGAAGACGCGGGAGATCCTCCGGCGGGTCGGTTTCGAGATCAGCGACGAGGAGGTAGCGCGGGTGCACGCCGAAATGGAGCAGTTGCGGGCGAGCATCACCCCCGAACTACGCGAACAGGCGGCCCAACTCCAGGCCGAGGTTTTGGCGGCACGCGCGAGAGCCACCCGGTGACGGGCTACGGCTTGGCGCTGGACGCGACAGCCCTGCTGGCCTACTCGTCGTCGGAACGGGATGTCGGTCACCGCATCGCGGAAGCCGCCGACTATGGCGTGCACGTGCTGGTGCCGGCGCTCTGCCTCGTCCGTGCACACCAGGAGGCCACTCCCGGCCAGTGGGAAATGCTCGAAGTGCTCGCCGCGTTGCCGCACATCCGGGTAACCCCGGTCGAGCCGAACATGTGCTCGTTTCTCGGCGGATGGTCACGCCGCATGGCCGGGCACACGGACCTGGCCCAGCTGGCGATGGACGCCGCCGCCCACCCCCTCGTGCCGATCATGACGGATCGGCGGGAGTTGCTCGGCGAGGTGCTGCCCAAGGAATGGCCGATCATCGACCTCTGATCGACGGGCTGTCGACAAGATCACCCTGGGGATTCCAGCGCGTACGAGGCGGGTAGGAGACTCCGGCACGGGGCACAAGACGCCGCAGCTACGCTCAGTACGCTCATTCGCGGTGGACCCGTCAGTACCCGGAGGTGGCCGATCGTGACCGTCCGTAGCTCCTTTGTCGTAGTGGCGAACCGTCTGCCGGTCGACGAGGTGAGCACTCCCGAGGGCCGACAGTGGCGACGCAGCCCTGGCGGGCTGGTCACCGCGCTGCACCCCGTGCTCGCCGAACACCAGGGCACCTGGGTCGGCTGGGCCGGTGGCACCGGTGCCGCCCCCGAGCCGTTCGACCTGGAGGGGATCCGGCTGCACCCGGTCCCGCTGAGCGCCGAGGAGCTGGAGCGCTACTACGAGGGCCAGTCCAACGCGACGATCTGGCCGCTCTACCACGACGCGGTCGAGACACCTGCCTACAAGCGTCGCTGGCGGGAGGCGTACCGCCTGGTCAACGCCCGGTTCGCGGAGGCCGCCGCCGACGTGGCGGCCGAGGGCGCGACGGTCTGGGTGCAGGACTACCAGCTTCAACTCGTCCCGGCGATGCTCCGTGAGCTGCGCCCGGACCTGCGGATCGGGTTCTTCCTGCACATCCCGTTCCCGCCGATCGAGCTGTTCATGCAGATGCCGTTCCGCACCGAGATCCTGCGCGGCCTGCTCGGCGCCGACCTGGTCGGCTTCCAGCAGCGGTTGGCCGCGCAGAACTTCGTCCGGCTGGCCCGGCACCTGCTCGGGCTGCGTTACGAGGGGCAGATGATCCAGGTCGACGGTCGGCAGGTGAAGGCGGGCGCCTTCCCCATCTCGATCGACACCCAGGAGATGGAGCGGATGGCCGCCGACCCGGCGATCCAGGCTCGGGCCAAGCAGATCCGCGCCGAGTTGGGCGATCCGAAGACGATAATCCTGGGCGTGGACCGGCTGGATTACACAAAGGGCATCGAGTTGCGGCTCAAGGCCTTCCGCGAGTTGCTTGCTGACGGAAAGTTGACAGTTCCCGACGCGGTTATGGTGCAGGTGGCCACGCCCAGCCGCGAGCGGGTCGAGCACTACCAGGCACTACGGGTCAAGGTCGAGCGCGAGGTTGGCCGGATTAATGGCGAATTCGGCAGGGTCGGCGTGCCGGCGGTGCATTACCTGCATCAGTCGTACAGTCGCAGTGAACTCGCCGCGATGTACGTCGCCGCCGACGTGATGATGGTGACACCGCTACGCGACGGCATGAACCTGGTGGCCAAGGAGTACGTGGCGTCGCGCGCCGACCAGGGTGGCGCGCTCGTGCTCAGTGAGTTCGCTGGCGCCGCAACGGAGCTGCGTCAGGCATTTCTGTGTAACCCGCACGACCCGGACGCGGTCAAGGACGCCCTGCTCCGGGCAGTGCACGTGGAGAAAACCGAGGCACGCCGCCGGATGCGGACAATGCAACGTCACCTGCGTACCCACGACGTGGGCCACTGGGCCAAGTCTTTCCTCTCCGAGCTCGGAGTTCCCGAGGCGGAGGCCGAGTGAACACGACCGCCAACGATGGAGCCGCCATGGCCACCGGGGTGATGGACCCCGAGCTGCGCTCCGCCATCGGCCGGATCGCCCGGGTCCCCCAACTCCTGGTCGCCTGCGACTACGACGGCACACTCGCGCCGATCGTGGAGGACCCGAGCACGGCCGTCCCACTGCCCGAGTCGGTTGCCGCGGTCCGCGCGCTCGCCGCGCTGCCGCAGACAACCGTGGCGGTCGTCTCCGGCCGGGCGCTGCGCGACCTGGCCGCACTGTCCCGGCTGCCCAGCGAGGTGCACCTCGTCGGCAGCCACGGCTCCGAGTTCGACATCGGCTTCGTCGAGCGGCTCTCCCCAGAGCTGGTCGCGGTGCGCCAGCAGGTACGCAACGCGCTGCGCGAGATCGCCTCCGCGCACCCGGGCATCCGGCTGGAACGCAAACCGGCAAGCGTGGCCGTGCACACCCGCGGGGTCGACCCGGAGGTCGCCGCCGCCGCCATCGAGGCCGTCCGCAACGGCCCGGCCAGCTTCGACGGTGTCACCGTGACCCAGGGCAAGGAGGTCATCGAGCTCTCCGTCGTGGCCACCCACAAGGGCACCGCACTCGACCAACTGCGGACCCAACTCGCCTCCAGCGCGGTGCTGTTCATCGGCGACGACGTCACCGACGAGAACGCGTTCGGCCACCTGCACGGTCCCGACCTCGGCATCAAGATCGGCCCCGGGGACACCCAGGCCAGCTACCGGGTGGGCGACCCGCTGGAGGCCGCCCGCGCGCTGGCGCTGCTACTGGAGACCCGACGGCACTGGCTGTTCGGCGAGCGGGCGGTGCCGATCGAGCGGCACTCCATGCTGGCCAACGGCCGTACCGTCGCTCTGCTCACCCCCGAAGCCAAGGTGAGCTGGCTCTGTCACCCCAAGCCGGACTCGGCGGCGATCTTCGCCGACCTGGTCGGTGGCAGCCCGGCCGGTCACTTCAGCGTCGCCCCGGAACGCGGCGGCATCCCGCTGGGCCAGCGCTACCGTTCCGGCACGATGACAGTGGAGACCCGGTGGTCCGGGCTCACCGTCACCGACTGGCTGGACAAGCCGGCCCGGGAAACCACTCCGGACGACAGCCCCGCGGTCATCACCGGCGACTCGACCCTGATCCGGGTGCTCACCGGCAGCGGCAAGGCCCGGGTGGAGTTCGCGCCGAGGCCCGAGTTCGGTCAGGTCGCCGTGCAGTTGCAGCCGATCGGCGACGGTCTGCTGGTGCTCGGCTCCAACGAGCCGGTCGCGCTCTACGCCCCCGGCGTGGAGTGGGAGGTCGGCAACGACGGCGGGTACGAGACCGCCAAGGCGATCGTCGACCTCTCCGCCGCCGGCGGGCAGGTCGTGCTCGAGTTGCGCTTCGGCACGCACAGCCTGGAGCACCACCGGGTGCCGATCCACGAGCGGCAGGCCGCCGCCGAGCAGCCGTGGAAGGACTGGGTCGCCTCGCTGCGGCTGCCGTCCACCGCCCGTGACCTGGTCGCGCGCAGCGCCCTCACCCTGCGCGGGCTCTGTCACGAGGCCACCGGCTCGATCCTGGCCGCGGCGACCACCTCGCTCCCCGAGGAGCTGGGCGGCGTCCGCAACTGGGACTACCGCTACTGCTGGCTGCGCGACGCCGCGCTGACCGCCCGCGCGCTCGTCGACCTGGGCTCCGTCGAGGAGGCCGAGGCGCTGCTGCGCTGGGTGGACGGCTGCATCGAGCGCACCGGCGGCCACCCGGAGCGACTGCACCCGCTCTACACGATCGACGGGTACGAGCTGGGCGCCGAGGCGGTCATCGACACGCTGCCCGGCTACGCCGGCTCCCGGCCGGTCCGGGTCGGCAACCTCGCCAACCACCAGTTGCAGCTCGACGTCTTCGGCCCGATCGCCGACCTGATCGCGGCCGTCGCCGACGCTCGCGGCTCGGTCCGCGAGGACGAGTGGCGGGTCCTGGAAAACATGGTCGAGGCGGTCCGCCGCCGTTGGCACGAGCCCGACCACGGCATCTGGGAGGCGCGGCTGCCACCACGGCACCACGTCTTCTCCAAGGTGATGTGCTGGATGACCGTCGACCGGGCGCTGCACGTGATGCGCGAGCACGGCGGCGAGGACCGGCCGGAGTGGAAGGATCTGCGCGACCGGATCGGCGCCAACGTCCTGGAGCAGGGTTGGCACTCCGACGTCGAGGCGTACAGCGTCGCGTACGGGGACGAGGACATGGACGCCTCGTCGCTCTGGATCGGGCTCTCCGGCCTGCTCCCGGGTGACGACCCGCGCTTCCTGTCCACAGTCCTGCGCATCGAGGCGGACCTGCGCAGCGGCCCGGTCGTCTACCGCTACCACTGGGACGACGGCCTGCCCGGCCGTGAGGGCGGCTTCCACATCTGCACGGCGTGGCTGATCGAGGCGTACCTGCGCACCGGCCGCCGCACCGACGCCGAGGAGCTGTTCGCGCAGATGGTGCTGACCGCCGGCCCGACCGGGCTGCTCCCGGAGCAGTACGACCCGCTCGCCGAGCGCGGGCTGGGCAACCACCCGCAGGCGTACAGCCACCTCGGTCTGATCCGCTGTGCCCTGCTGCTGGACAACATGCTCAAGCAGTAGTTCGACCGCACGTGTGACGGGGCCGGAGCGCAAGCGCGCTCCGGCCCCGTCGTACGCCGCACGCGCCGACAGACGTCGGTCAGTGCGGGTACGGCAGGCTCGGTTGCCACCCGTACAGGCGGGCGTCGAGGTCGGTGGGCACCGTCCAGTGCGCGTACGGCAGCACCGCGCTGCTGCCGGTGTGGGTCAGGCACAGCAGTGGGGCGTCGCCGGTGTGGTCGAGCGCGAGCTTCGGTTTACGGGCCGCGCCGACGCCGCCGAGGCCGAACAGGACAACCGGATCCCGGACCGGCAGCCCCAGTGCCTGCCGGCCGTCACGCCACCCCCGGTACGCCGCGTCCAGCCGCCAGGGCGCGAGGTCGGCGAGACCGCGATACAGGTTCGCCACCCAGGTCGGGGTGAGTTCGGCGGCGGAGAGCCGGTACGGCACCCCGGTCAGCAACGCGTCGAGTTCCGGTTCCGTCTCCACCCCGGCGCTTGTCAGCGCCCCGGGCAAGGCGCCACGGCGGACGGCCGCGACCGCGGGGGCAGCCTGCTCGACCCGATCGACCTGCCAGCGAAGCCCCGCCGGGGTGCCCGCCTGTCGGCGGTCCCACAGCCAGCGGGAGGTGTCCCAGCGGTGCCGCTGGTTGGCCGGGATCAGCTCGTCGACGCCGATGACCAACTCCTCGCCCTCGACCCTTGCGGTGAGCCACCGGCCCCGCAGGTGCGGCCGCTGCTCGCCGTAGCCGGCCAGTGCGACAACCGCGGACCGCAGGTAGGCGCCTGTGTTCCCGCGCGGGAAGTGCCAGCACAACGCGGACCTGTCGATGGCGTCGACGTCGGCGGCGGCCTCGTCCGACACCGCGCCGATCCGGACCAGCGGCGATGTCGCGCTGGCCTGGCGATTGTCGAACTGTCGACGGTCCCGGCGCTGCCGCACCTCGGCCCGCTCGACCGGCGGGCTGACCGAGTACGCCGCCTTCTTCCCGGCCCATCGCAGCACCTCCGCCCCGGCCGCCTGCGGGTCACCGAAGAGCCGGAACGCCAGCAGCTCGTCCTCGTCGGACCCGTCGTCCTCGGTCACCTGCAGCTCGTACACCAGGTTGCCGGGCGCGTCCAGGTCGTAGCCGGTGTGCGGGTCACGGCCGAACTCGTTGCCGACGAGCGAGTCGCCGGGCTGTTGGGGATAGCCGCGGACCACCGTGACCAGGACGGCCCAGGAGCCGTCCGGGTCCGCGCACCGCAGAGTCCGGACCGGAGCGTCGCGCCATCGTGAGGGGAGGTCCTCGAAGGTGGTGGTCAGGCCGGGGCCTGCGCACCGCAGCGCGACAGGTGTGAGCAGTTCCGTCCGCCACGTCTCGTGAGGATCCTTCACGGTGAGCATGAGCGACATTCTGTCGACAGCCACCGACAACCGCCGCAGCGGGCAATCTTGGATAGTTTCCGTTACGCGCTAACGGAAACTATCCAAGATCTACCGTTCGGGTCGCCGGTCAGCCGTCGAGGGCGCCCACCACGTCACCGAGTACGACTACCGCGGGCGGGCGCAGGTCGGCGGCGAGCGCGTCGGCGGCCACCGCGCCGAGCGTGGATCGCAGCACCCGCTGGGCACCCGTCGTGGCTTCCTGCACCACGGCTGCCGGCGTCTGCGGGGACCGACCGTGGGCGATCAGGGTGGCCGTGATGGCGGCGAGGTTCTTCAACCCCATCAGGATCACCAGGGTGCCGCGCAGGCCCGCCATCGCCTCCCAGCGCACCAGCGACGCCGGTGAGTCGGGTGCCACATGCCCGGAGACCACTGTGAACTCGTGCGCCACCCCCCGATGGGTGACTGGAATCCCGGCCGCGGAGGGAGCGGCGATCGAGCTGGTCACCCCGGGCACCACGGTCACCGACACACCGGCCTGCGCGCACGCCAGCAGCTCCTCGCCGCCCCGGCCGAAGACGTACGGGTCGCCGCCCTTGAGCCGTACCACGAAGGCGCCGGCCAGCGCACGGTCGACCAGGATCTGGTTGATCTCCTCCTGGGCCCGGGACGGTCCGTAGGGGATCTTCGAGGCGTCCACCAGCTCGACGTCCGGGCGCAGCTCGTCGAGGAGCAGGCCGGGCACCAACCGGTCGGCGACCACCACGTCGGCCTCGGTGAGCAGCCGCCAACCCTTCACCGTGATCAGCTCCGGATCACCCGGCCCCGCCCCGACCAGCGCCACCCGCCCAGCCGGCCGCCCGGTCACACCAGCCGAGCCCGTCACGCCGGCCGAGCCCGTCACACCAGCCGAGCCGCTCGCGCCGGTCACGCCACCCGCGCCAGCCGCGCCAGCCGCGCCAGCCGCGCCAGCCGCGCCGGTCGCGCCGGTCGCAGCGGCGGGCCGGCTCTGTCCTCCGCCCGGTGCCAGGCGGACGGCGAGGAGGTCGCGGATCGCGTCCCGGACGGTCATCGCCCGGCGGGGGTCACCGCCGCCGAGCACCGCCACCGTGACCGGGCCGTGCCGGGTCACCGCCGGGGTCCAGGCGGTGGCGGCGGTCCGGTCGTCGGCCCGGACGCAGAAGATCCGCCGCTCGGCGGCGACGGCGCTCACCGAAGCGGCCGCCATCGGGTCGTCGACCGCCACCTGGACCAGCCACGCGCCGTCCAGGTCCTCGGGCAGGAACCGGCGTGGCACCCAGTGCAGCCGACCCGCGTCGACCCGGGCGCGCAGCGCCGGGGTCAGCTCCGGGGCCACCAGCAGGACGTCCGCGCCGGCGTCCAGCAGCGCGGGCACCCGCCGGGTGGCGACCGCGCCACCACCCACCACGACCACCCGCCGCCCGGCGAGCCGCAAACCAAGGGGGTACGGATTGGAGGTCACGCCGCACCACCGAAGCGGACGGCTCGCTCGCTGCGCCTCGTCACTTCTCGGCCACCCCGGCGGAGTCGAAGGTGGCCACCTCGTGCAGCACCCGCACCGCGCCGCTGACCACTGGCAACGCCAACAGCGCGCCGGTGCCCTCGCCGAGGCGCAGCCCCAGGTCGATGAGCGGGTCGAGGCCGAGGTGCCGCAGTCCCGCGGTCGCACCCGGCTCGGCCGAACGGTGCCCGGCGACCATGGCGCAGACCGCGTCCGGGGCGAACGCGGCGGCGGCCAGCGCGGCCGAGACCGCGATCACGCCGTCCAGCAGCACCGGCGTACGGCGGGCGGCGGCCCCCAGGATCAGCCCGGCCAGCGCGGCGTGCTCCAGGCCACCGACGGCGGCCAGCACACCCAGCGGGTCGGCCGGGTCGGGCGCGTGCCGGGTCAGCGCGGCGCGCACCACGGCAACCTTGTGCGCGTAGGTCGGGTCGTCGATGCCGGTGCCCCGACCGGTGGAGTCGAGCGGGTCGGCGCCGGTGAACGCGGCGATCAGCGCGGCGGCCGGGGTGGTGTTGCCGATGCCCATGTCACCGGTGAGCAGGATGCCGGCTCCCGCGTCGATCAGCTCGTCGGCGATCCGGATGCCGGTCTGCACCGCCGCCAGCGCCTCGTCCCGGGTGAGTGCGGCGGTCACCGTGAAATCGCGCGTGCCCCGGCGGACCGACGCGGCAACCAGCCGGGGCACCGCCGGATCGAGCACGGCCGAGCCGGACCCACCCGGGCCGGACCCACCCGGGCCGGACCCACCCGGGCCGGACCCACCCGGGCCGGACCCACCCGGGTCGAGCACGGCGGCGGCGAGCACCGCCGGGTCGGTGGCGGGCAGCGGGGTGGCCACCCCGACGTCGACAACGGTGACCGACGCGCCGGCCTGTCGGGCGAACGCGTTGACCACCGCCCCGCCGGCCAGGAAGTTGCCGATCATCTGCCCGGTGACCTCCTGCGGCCAGGGGCTGACCCCCTGGGCGTGCACCCCGTGGTCGCCCGCGAAGATCGCGACCGCGGCCGGCTCGGGCAGCGGTGGTGGGCAGGCCCCGGCGAGGCCGGCGAGGCGTACCGACAGCTCCTCCAACGCGCCCAGCGAGCCCGCCGGCTTGGTCAGCCGGCCGTGCAGCTCACGGGCGGCGGCCATGGCCGCTTCGTCCGCTGGTCGGATCGCCCCGATCGTGGTCTCCAGCATCATGCCTCCATGATCTCGCGCAGCGCCTCGATGAACGCGTCGGTCGTGTTTCGGTCGCGTACCGCCACCCGCAGCCAGTCCGGGCCGAGGCCGGGGAAGGTGTCGCCCCGGCGGACCGCCCAGCCGCGCTCGCGCAGGGCGGCCCGGATCGCTGTCGCGCCCGGCCGGTGCAGCAGGACGAACGCGCTGGCCGGGCGGCCGACGACGCGTACACCGGGCAGGTCGGCGAGGCGGGCGACCAGGTGGTCGCGGTCGGCGGCGAGGTCGGCGGCGATCGCGCGCTCGGCCTGGACCGCAACGGTGGTGGCGCAGGCCGACGCGGCGGCCAGCGCGGGTGTCGAGACGGCCCAGAGCGGCTGGACGGCGGCCAGCCGGGTCAGCAGCTCCGGAGCCCCAAGCAGATAGCCGATCCGGAGGCCGGCCAGGCCCCACGTCTTGGTGAGGCTGCGCAGGACGAGCAGACCGGGCAGGTCGCGCCGCCCGGCAAGCGACTCCGGTTCGCCGGGGTGCCCGGCGGCGATCGTGGTGTCGGCGAACGCCTCGTCGACCACGAGCACCCGGCCGGGGCGGGCCAGCGCGGCCACCGTCCCCGCAGGGTGCAGCACCGACGTCGGGTTCGTGGGATTGCCGATCATCACCAGGTCGGCGTCGGCGGGCACCCGGGAGGGGTCGAGCCGGAAGTCGTCGGCGGGGTCCAGCAGCACCCGCTCGACCGGATGCCCGGCGGCCCGCAGCGCCGCCTCCGGCTCGGTGAACTGGGGGTGCACCACCACCGGCCGGCGTACCCCGCGAAGCGCCTGGGCGATCAGCACGAAGCCCTCGGCGGCGCCGGCGGTGAGCAGCACCTCGTTCGGGTGACGGCCGTGTCGGGCCGCGACGGCCGCCCGGGCCGGCGCCGGGTCCGGGTAGTGGGCCAGATCGGTCAGGGTGGCGGCGATCGGGTCGGCCAACCAGGTGGGCGCCGGCGCCTGCCGGACGTTGACGGCCAGGTCGATCAGCCCGTCGCCGACCTCCGCGTCGCCGTGGTGCGCGAGGTCCGGTTCGACCCCGGCGGTGGCGACCATTCCGCTCGGCTGATCAGACATGCCCGCGATCCTGCCGGGAAGGCGGCCGGTGGGACAGCCGATCTCAGCGTAAGCCGCGTCACCACTTGCCGGTTTAAGAGTTCTTCTCAGGTACGAATCGGAAATGTCATAACTTGGCAATGTGAGTAACCGACCCCTTGCTGCCGCTGGTCGACTCGTCCCTCTTCTTCGCGCCGGACTGATCGCCGGAATCGTGATCGCCGCCGCCGCGTACCCACTCGTCGCCCTCACCGGGCTCGGCGCGAAGGCCACCGCGCACGCCGTGGAGCAGAAGACCCGAGTGCTGACCACCGCCCTGCCCGCCGAGACCTCCTACGTCTACGCCCCGGACGGCAAGACCGTGCTGACCATGTTCTACGAGGAGTACCGGCAGTACACCAAGCTGTCGGACATGTCGCCGAACATCCAGCAGGCGATCATCGCCGCCGAGGACTCGCGCTTCTACCAGCACCACGGCGTCGACCCGAAGGGCGTGGCCCGCGCCTTCGTGTCCAACGCCCGCTCCGGCGGCTCCCAGGGCGCGTCGACCCTGACCATGCAGTACGTCCGGATGGCCCTGCGGGACAGCGCGACCACGCCCAAGGAGGTCCAGGAAGCCACCCAGCAGACCAGCCTGCGCAAGGTCAAGGAAATGCGGATGGCGATGGACCTGGAGAAGGAGCTGAGCAAGGAGCAGATCCTGGAGCGCTACCTCAACTCGGCGTACTTCGGACACCGGGCGTACGGCATCTACGCGGCCAGCGAGATCTTCTTCTCCAAGACCCCGAAGGACCTCACCCCGGTCGAGGCCGCCACCCTCGCCGGGCTGGTCAAGTCCCCGTCGGAGTACGACCCGGCCGACTCCGACCAGAAGGAGGCCACCGGGCGGCGGGACTACGTGCTGGACCGGATGAGCCAGCTCGGTTACCTCTCCCCCGACTCGGCCGCCGCCGCCAGAGCCGAGCCGATCCGGCTGAAACTGACCACCCCGCCGCACGACTGCGCCGCGGTGGCGGAGAAGTACAACAGCTGGGGCTTCGCCTGCGACTACCTGAAGAACTGGTGGAGCGCGCAGCCCGCCTTCGGCGCGAACCCGCTGGAACGCATGGACAAGCTGCGCCGGGGCGGCTACCGGATCGTGCTCAGCCTCGACCCGAAGATCCAGGCGGCGGCGGAGAAGAACGTCGGCAGCAAGGAGGCCACCGGCAGCCCGTTCGCCAACGGGATCGTGGTCTCCGAGCCGGGCACCGGCCGGGTCAAGGCGATGGCGGTGAACCGGACGTACTCGCTGGACCTCGACGAGAACCCGCAGAGCTCCAACCCCGAGGCCGGGCCGAAGGTGAAGGCCAACTACCCGAACACGGTCGCGCCGTTGCTCGGCGGCGGTGACCTGGCGGGCTACCAGGCCGGGTCCACGTTCAAGATGTTCCCGATGCTTGCCGCGCTGGACTCGGGGATGACGCTCTCCACCTCGTTCAACGCCCCCTACCGCTACAAGTCGGCCGTCTACGACGGGTGGGCGCCCTCGAACGCCAGCGGCGCCATGACCGGGCAGCAGACCATGTGGTCCGGCTTCGGCAAGTCGGTGAACACGTACTTCGTGTGGCTGGAGGAGAAGGTCGGCGCGGACCGGGCGGTCCGGTTGGCCGAGCAACTCGGGCTGCGGTGGCGCACCGACGTCGACCGGGAACAGGCGTCCCCGACAAAGGTGAAGAAGTGGGGCGCGTTTACCCTGGGCGTCTCCGACGCCACCCCGTTGGAGATGGCGAACGCCTACGCCGCCATCGCCGCCGACGGCCGCTACTGCGAGGCGATCCCCGTTCAGTCGATCATGAATCGGGACGGCACGCCCGCCACGTACACCACCCCGGGAGGCATCCACCGCGAGGTGGCCAAGCCACGCTGCCGACAGGTGGTCAGCGCGGACGCCGCTCGGGCGGCCACCGACGCCGCCCGCTGCCCGACCGGAGACACCCCGGCGCGCGGCAGCTGCGGCGGCTGGTCCACCGCCGACAGCGTCCGAGGCACGGTCGGACGCCCGGTGGCCGGCAAGACCGGTACCACCGACAGCACCCGGTCCGCCTGGTTCGTCGGCTACACCCCGGAGCTGGCCGCGGCGAGCTTCATCTCCGACCCGGACAACCCGTTCAACGCCGTGGGTGACGGGCAGTCCCAGATCCCGATCAAGGCGGTCTCGGAAACCCTCCGCGACGGCCTGAAGGGCACACCGACCCGCCAGTTCACCCCACCGTCGGACGCGATCGTCGGCTGACCTGGCGGCGGTGGCGCACCGCCAGCCGAGGAATCAGGCCGGCACCCCGCCGGACTCCACCGGCACCACCTCGGTCGTCGGGTCGGTCGCCGCCGCGGCGACCAACCGGGCGGCCGTGGCCGGATGACCGGCCCAGTGCAGGGTGAGCTGCGAGGCGTGCACACTGCGCCAGACGAAGCCCTCCGGGGTGCCGCCCTCCCAGCTCCACGCCGGGCGCTGACCAGCGCGCGGGGTGAGCACCGCACGGTGCGCCTTGTGGCCGACAAGCACCGTGCCGTGGGCGGCGACCACGCTGTCGGTCTGGGCGGTCGCCTCCCGGTAGCCGGCCACCAGGCCGTCCCGACTGACACCTACCGCGTCGAGGACCCCGCACATCGGCAGCCCGTCCAGCTCACGGGCCAGCCAGAGCAACCCGGCGCCCTCGGCGATCACCGGACGCCCGGTCCGCGCCAACTCGGCCACCGCGATGCAGAGCCGCCGGTTGGCCGACAACTGCTCGGCGTACGCCTCGGGCAGCGCGCCCCCGACGACAAGCGCGCGGGTGCCGACCGGCAACGCCTCGTCGCGCAGCGGGTCGACCACGACGACCTCGGCACCCGCGGCCCGCAGCAGTTCGGTGGTCTCCGGGTGGCTGAAGCTGCCGCCCGGCCCACCGGCCACCGCCACCAGCGGCCGGTTCGCCGGGGGTGGGAACACGCCGAGCGCCTCCTCGGGAGACCAGGCCGGTGCCGGCAGCGGCGGGGCCGAGCGGGCCAACCCCAGAAGCCGTTCCAGATCCACCGTGGCGGCGACAGCCTCGCCCAGCCGGCTGACCGCACGGACGGCGTCGGCCGACCCGTCGACCACCGGCGCCACACCGTGCCGCCGCGACGGCAGCACCGCCGGCAGGTCGTGCCGACGCAGCGCACCGTAGACCGGCACACCCACGTCGTCCAACGCCTCGCGCAGCATGCCCTCGTGCCGCGAGGAGGCCACCCGGTTGAGGATCACCCCGCCGAGCCACAACTGCTCGTCGTACGAGCGGAAACCGTGCACCAGGGCCGCCACCGACTGACCCATCGCGGCCACGTCGACAACGAGCACCACCGGGCTGCGCAGCGCGGCCGCCGCGGCGGCGGTGGACTCCTGCTCGGGGCGGCCACCGACCGAGTCGTACAGCCCCATGCTGCCCTGGACCACGGCGAGCCCGGCGCCGGCCGCGCCGTGCGCCACCAGCGGGGCGAGCCGGTCGGTGCCGACCAGCCGGGGATCGATCACCCGGCCTGGCCGACCGGCGGCCAGGCCGAGGTACGCGGCGTCGACGTGGTCCGGCCCGAGCTTGAACCCGGCGACGTCGACCCCACGCTCAGCCAGGGCGGCGAGCAGCCCGATCGCCAGCGCGTTCTTACCGTGCCCGGAGGACGGCGCGCTGAGCACCAGGCGCGGCACGACGGTCATCATCGACTCCTCGCGAGCGGCGGCGGGTACGCGACGGGGACGACCGGGGCCGATCCGTCGGCGTGACGATACCCGTCCGGCTGTCGAGGCGAGCACCGCCAACCGGGGCCGGCGGCGCGGTCCCGGCCCGGTCCAGGTCAGTGGTGCCGGTCATACGGGTAGCCTCGTGCTGTGTACCGGTTCCTGCTGAGCCCACGCTGGCTGGGCGCTCTCGCGCTGACTCTGGTCGCCGCCGCCGTGATGGTGTTCCTCGGCAACTGGCAGCTGGACCGCTACCGGGGGCGTACCGCGGTCAACGAGCGGATCGACGCGGGCCAGCGGATGGCTCCCACGCCACTGGCCGACGCCCTGCGAGCCCCCACCGGCGGCGCGGGGACGGTCGGGCCCGCGCCGGCCGAGGACAAGGTCTGGACCCGGATCACCGTCACCGGCCGGTACGACCCGACGAACACCGTGCTGGTCCGTGGCCGCACGGTGGACAGCCGGGTCGGCTTCGAGGTGCTCACCCCACTGGTGCTCACCGACGGCACCGCGCTGCTCGTGGATCGGGGTTGGATCCCGCCGGCGCCGGGTGGGGCGACGGCCCAGCCGTCGGTGCCCGCCGTGCCGACCGGCGACGTGACGGTGGTCGGTCGGGTGCACGAGACCGAGAGCGGCGCCGGCGCGGTGGCGCGACGCGACGGGCGACTGGAGATCCGGCGGATCGGCGTCTCGCGACTCGCCGGCGAGCTGCCGTACCCCGTCTACGGCGCCTACCTGCTGCTCGACGAGCAGACCCCGGCGGCCGACCCGGTGTTCAAGGCGGTGCCCGTCGGGCACGCCAACAACTGGCAGAACTTCGGCTACGTCGTGCAGTGGTGGCTCTTCGCGGTGATGGCCCTGTTCGGCTACGGCTGGGTGGCGCGCCGGGAGGCTCGCCGCGCCGCCGGGATCGGCGTCACCGCGGCCCCGTTGGACCGGGCCGCCGAGCCGACGCCGAGCGCGTCGGCCTGACCGAGGCCCGGGTCCGCGTCCCACCCAGACACGCGGGGCATGCGGCACGACGGGGCAGCCGGTAGCCTGCGCCACGTGACGATCCCGCGTTGGAGGTCTCGGTGAGTTCGGATCCCACGGCCGCGGCGCCGGAGCCGGTGACCCAGCCGCAACCGCCGACCGATCCGTGGAGCGCCACCTCGTCCACCGGGGCGCTGCCGACCACCCCGCGCACGACGCCCTTCCCGAGCGTGCCGCCAGAGGCCACACCGCCTCCGGCACCGCCGTTCCCCGCGCCTCCGGCACCGTTCCCGGCGCAAGCGGCACCGCCGTTCCCGGCGCAAGCGGCACCGCCGTTCCCGGCGCAAGCGGCACCGCCGTTCCCGGCACCACCGGCACCGCCGTTCTCGGCACCACCGGCACCGCCGTTCTCGGCACCACCGTTCTCCGGCCCGCCCGCGCAGCACTCGACGCCGCCTGGCGGGGCGTGGCCGGTGTCCGGGCCGTACCCACCGGCGCAGGTGTCGGCGCACCCGGCGCCGCTCGGCCACGCCGGGCCGGAGGTGGTCGCGGTGCAGATCGCCGAAATCTCGGTGTGCCCGCCGATCATCCGCACGCCCACCGGGGTGCTGCCGTTGGCCGGCGCCACCTGGCACGTGGCCGACTACTGGCAACGCGAGGAGAAGGTGGCCACCTGGGCGCTTGTCTGCGCGATCGTCGGCTTCTTCTGCCTGGCCTTCTTCAGCCTGCTCTTCCTGCTGGTCAAGGAGACCCGCCACCACGGCACCGTGCAGGTCACGGTCACCAATGGCCATCAGCAGTACGTGGCCCGGATCCCGGTCAGCGACCAGAGTCAGGTGCAGCACGTCAACAACCAGGTCAACTACGCCCGGTCGTTGTCCGGCAGGTGACCGGGGCTGGCGCGGCCGTCAGCCGGTGACCCGGCCGGCGTGGATGGCGCGGACCGCGTCGATGGTGTCCGCCTCGGCGGCGGACTTGTCGTCGCGGTATCGCACCACCCGGGCGAACCGCAGCGCCATCCCGCCGGGATAGCGCGAGCTGGTCTGCACCCCGTCGAAGGCGATCTCCACCACCTGCTCGGGGCGGACCCGCACCACCCAGTCGCCGCGCTCCACGGCGAGGTCGAGGAAACGCTCGGTCTGCCAGCGCAGCAGCTCGTCGGTGAGCCCCTTGAACGTCTTGCCGAGCATGACGAAGCCGCCCGTGTGCGGGTCACGCGCGCCCAGATGCAGGTTTGACAGCCAGCCCTTGCGCCGGCCACTGCCCCATTCGACGGCGAGCACCACCAGGTCGAGGGTGTGTCGTGGCTTGACCTTGACCCAGGCGGCACCGCGCCGACCGGCGTCGTAGGGGGCGTCCGGCGCCTTGACCACCACGCCCTCCTGCCCGGCGTCGAGCGCGGCGGCGAACGCGGCGGCCGCCTGCTCCGGGCCGTCGACCTCCATCCGCCCGACCAGCAGCGACGAATCCATCGCACCGGCGAGGGCGGCCCACCGCTCCCGGCCGGGCCTGTCGATCAGATCGTCGCCGTCGAGGTGCAGCAGGTCGAAGAAGTACGGAGTCAGCACCGTCGCGCCCGTGCTGGCGGCCGCCGCGAGCACCGCCGGGGCGACAGGTGTGCGCCCGGTGGTGCTCGGGGTGGTGCGTCGGGCGGCCCGGCTCGACGTCTGCTGGAACGGCAGTGGTCGCCCCGTCTCGTCGAGGCCGATCGCCTCGCCGTCGAGCACCAACTCCCGCCCCGGCAGGGCCCGGACCGCGGCGACCACCTCCGGCACCCGGCTGGTGATCTCGTCGAGGCTGCGGGTGAAGACGGCGATGTCCATGCCGGAGCGGTGCACCTGGATGCGGATGCCGTCGAGCTTGACGTCGACCACCGCCGGCGTGCCCGTCGCGGCGAGCGCCTCGTCGACCGAGGGTGCGCTCTGCGCGAGCATCGGCGCCAACGGTCGGCCGACCCGCAGGCCGAACCCGGCCAGCTCGGCCGCTCCTCCGGCCAGCGCGGCCACCGCCACGGCGCGCAGGTCACCGGCGAGCAACAGCGCCCGGCGGACCGCCCCGACCGGCACGTCGGCGGCCCGCGCCACCGCGTCGGCGAGAAGCCCGGCCTGCGCGCCCTGCCGCAGCTCGCCGCTGAACAGGCCGGTGAGCAGGCGCTGCTCGTCGGCCGTCGCCGCCGCGTAGAGGGCACCGAGCAGCGCCCGACGCCGCGCCTGCGAACCCGTGCCGTGCACCGCGGCGATCTGCGCGATGGCCGCGTCGACGGCGGCCACGGTCAGCGTCGGCTCGACCGCCGGTGGCGGCAGGTCACGAAGGCTGGCATAGCCCACCCCGGTCTGCCGTTGACGCAGCTCACCCGCGAGGTAGCCGGCGCCGGGCTCGACCTCGGCCGGGTCGAGCCGGCGCAACGCGTCAGCGAGCAGCTCCACCTTGGCCCGCCGGCCGCTGGTGGCGCTCACGGCCGCGGAGGTCGCTGCCAGGTCGAGGAACCGCACGCCGCCCATCCTGCCAGTCACCTCCGACACCGCCCGGGCATTGCCGTGCCCGGGCGGTGTCGGCAGGGTGCCGCCCACGAACGCGGACGACGGATCAGGGCCTGAGAACAGGTCCTAGGCGGAGACGGGCTCCTCGATGCGCAAGCCCCGCGCGCGGACCTCGCCGGCGACCCGGGAGAGCACCGAGTCGAGGGCGACCAGAGCGGCGGAGAGCTCACCGAGCTGTTCGTTGAGCGTGTCCTCGGACCACGCGGAGACGTCGACATCTCCCAGTGCGCTGACAGCGGCCCCCAACCGGGCCATCACCTCGTTCGTACTCATGTACGAAAGGCTATAACAGACGGCCGTGCGACACGCCGTAAAGCCCCAGATCAGACCCAAGTTGCCGATCCGATACGCAACGTCCCTCCGAGTGCCCCGACCGGGAGCCAGGCGAAACAGGCTTAGGCGCCGGCCGCCACCGCCACCTTGCCCAGCAGCAGCGCCTCGGCCAGACAGACCTTCGCGAACTCCCCCAGGTGCAGACTCTCGTTCGGGCCGTGCGCGCGGGCGTGCGGGTCCTCCACGCCGGTCACCAGGATCGCCGCCTTCGGGAACATCTCCTGGAAGGTGGCGATGAACGGGATCGAGCCGCCGACGCCGATGTCCACCGGGTCGGTGCCGTCCCAGGCGGCCCGGAAGGCCGAACGGGCGGCGTCGAACACCGGCCCGGACGCATCGATCACGCACGGGTTGCCGTCGTGCTCGAAACTGACTGTCACCTGGGCGCCCCACGGCGCGTGCTGCTCCAGGTGCGCGCGCACCGCCGCGTACGCCCGCTTGGGGTCCTCGCCCGGCGCGAGCCGGATGCTGAGCTTCGCCTTCGCGGCCGGGACCAGGGCGTTCGGGGCCTCGCCGGTGGCCGGGGCGTCGATGCCGAGCACCGCCAGCGCCGGCTTGGTCCAGAGTCGGTCGGTGATCCGGCCGGTGCCGATGAACTGCACGCCCTCGGCCAACCCGGCCTCGGCCCGGAACCGGTCCTCCGGGTAGTCGACGGTGGCGCCCTCCCGGCCGACCAGCCCGGCCACCGCCACGTCACCGGCGTCGTCGTGCAGGGTCGCCAGCAACCGGGCCAGCGCGGTGAGCGCGTCCGGCGCCACACCACCGAACATGCCGCTGTGCACCGCGTGGTCCAGCGTGCGTACCTCGACAAAGCAGTTGACGAGGCCGCGCAGCGAGGTGGTCAACGCCGGTACGCCGATGTCCCAGTTGCCGGAGTCGGCAATCACGATGACGTCCGAGGCGATCTTGTCCCGGTGCTCGGCGAGCAGCCGCTCCAGCGAGTCGGAGCCGAACTCCTCCTCGCCCTCGACGAAGAGCACGACACCCACCGGCAGCGCGTCCCCGTACGCCCGCAGTGCCGCCACGTGCGCCATGATGCCGGCCTTGTCGTCAGCCGCACCCCGGGCGTAGAGCCGGCCGTCCCGTTCCACCGGCTCGAACGGGTCGGACTCCCACAGCGACAGGTCGCCGACCGGCTGCACGTCGTGGTGGGCGTAGAGCATGACGGTCGGCGCACCGGGCGGGGCGGCGCGACGGCCGATCACCGCCGGCTGACCCCCGGAACGCACGATGTCGACATCCAGGCCGCAGCCGCGTAGCAATTCGGCGACCGCCTCGGCGGAGCGTTCCACGTGCGAGTGGTCGAAGCCCTCGAAGGCGATGCCGGGGATGCGGACGAGACGTTCCAGGTCGGCGCGTACGCCGGGCATCTCCCGCTCGACGGCGGCCCGCACCTCGGACTCGGACAGGATCGGAGAGGTCATGACCGGAATCGTATGCCGGCCTTACCGGGGCGTGCCGGCGGAGCCCGTGCCAGCATCGCCGTCCGCCGGGGCGGCACCCGGGGCGGCCCGGCCGGCGCGCTGCGCGCGGCCCGCCGCCTCGGTGGCGGCATCCACCCAGGAGCGGGCCCGGCCGGCGGTGCCGCCGACCCACTCGCCGACGTCGCTCGCGCCGTCGCCGAACCGGCGCAGCAACCCGACAAGCGGGTCGGTGGAGCGGCTGAACTCCTCGCGGTACGAGTCGGCAGCCGCCTTGATCTCCTCGGAGACGCTTGTCGAGCTGTCGTCTTCACGGCGCGGATAGTCCCCGGCCAGCACCCGCCCGTACGCCCCGGAGTCGACCCACTGGCGCAGTTGTGCCGCCCGTGCCACCGGCGCGGGATGGGTGCTCCACGCCGTCATCCGGATCTTGTGCAGGCTGTCGCGCAGGTCGCCGCCCCCGGCGTACTCGGCGGCCTGCTCCAGGAACGCGGTCGTGTCGATCTGGGACAGGTCACCGCCGCCGGCGAGCTTCATCAGCAGCCGCAGCGCGGCGGCCGGGTCCTGCCCGGCGAGCAGACCGGCCCGATCGGCGGACAACTCCGCCTTGCGCCACCACTCCAGCATCGCCGCGATGATCGCCCGCAGCGCGATCGCGCCCACCGGCAACCAGCTCAGGTTCGTCGCCCACCGGGTGAGGATCATGAGCATGGTCTTGTAGACCGCGTGGCCGCTGCCCACGTGCCCCAACTCGTGGCCGAGCAGGCAGCGCAGCTCGTCCTCGTCGAGCTGCTGCACGCACGCGGAGTTCAGCACGATGAACGGCCGTTCCAGGCCAACCGCCTCGGCGCCCAACCAGGGCGACTGGGTCACGTACAGCTCCGGCAGCTCGGCCACGTCGAGCACCGCCGCCGCCTCGGTGTAGCGCTGCCACACGGCCGGATACTGCCGATGGTCGACCCGGATGCCGGAGGCCAGCACGGACAGCCGGAAGCCTCGCTCGTTCCACATACCGAAGAACGACCGCACCACGTCGTCGAAACCGCGCAGCTCCCGCAACGCCACAAGGGCGCCCCGGTCGGCCGGGTGCTCCCAGGCCCGCGAGCTGATCCCGGTGAGCGTGATCCGGCGCCGCGCGGGCGGGTCCGTTGCCGACATGATGAGTCCCCCGTTCGCCGTCGCGCATCGTGCCGCGGCCTCCTCGCATCGTGCCGCAGCCGATGCCGGGAGTCCACCGCCCACTCAGCGGATGCGCGCGTAGTACCGGTCCACGTCGTACGGCAGCGTCGGCGCGCCGTCCACCAACAGGTCCGCGCGGGCGGCCGTACCGTCGGCGGCGAAGTGCGCCCGCTCCCCGGCGTGCCAGCGACGCAGCTCCGGCAGGATCTCCGACCCGTCCCGAGCGACCGCGCGGGCCAGCCGCAACGACGCGGGCGCGGTGACGAACACCGCCAGGGTCAACTCCGGCCGGACCACCGCGCGGGCGGCGCTCACCCCCTCCGCCACCAGCACCGGCGCCGCCGGCACCGGCACCGGCCGGTCCAGGAAGCGTTGCCGCACCCAGCTGTAGCGCCGGTAGGCACCTGGTCTCCCCTCGCGCAGCGGGGCGAGCACCTGCTCGTCGAGCCGGGGCCAGAAGGTGACCTGGTCGTCCCAACCGTCGAGCAGGTCGTCGGTGTGCACCACGGGCGGGCGGTCACCGCCGAGCTGCGCCGCCAGGGCATCCGCGAGGTGCGCGGCGAACCGGCTCTTGCCCGCGCCGCTCGGCCCGTCGACCGCGACGAGCCGGGTCCGACCCAACCGCGCCGGGCCCGCGAGCACCCGACGAGCCAGTTCGGCGTACGCCTCGACAACCACCACGGCCAACCCACCACCCCGACGGCCAACCAACTCCCCGACCCCGCCGCCGTCCCCGACCTTGTCGACGCCCCCGACCCCGCCGGGCTTGTCGACACTCCCGGCCCCGTCGGCGTTCCCGGCCCCGTCGGTGTTCCCGGCCCCGTCGGTGTTCCCGGCCCCGTCGGTGTTCCCGGCCCCGTCGGTGTTCCCGGGCTTGTCTGCGCCCTCTAGCTCGTCGGCAGACCCGGCCTTGCCGGCCGGGGGTCCTGCGCTGTTCGGGGCGTCGCGGCCCGACACCGGACGGCCGGTGTCGGGACTCAACACAGCCTCGCCCGGTGCATGACCGAAGTATGCCGGCGCGACCGCAATCCGGGGATGGTCGACTCCACATCATTGATGTCGCGGTATCTGGATAGCGGGACACCCCGACATCCCTGAGGGCGAGTGGATCACGCTGCAGCGGTGGTCGACGTCGGCCGTGCTGACACGTCCGGCTGACCACCCTGGCCGGGTGCCGTCACGTCCGGGGGAATTGGGGCGGCGACGGGTGACGGGCGGCCGGTTCGCCGCCCGGGGTGCCACCAAATCGGCATGATCGGGTGGTGCTCCGAGACGTGATGAGCCCCGGTATCGA
The DNA here is from genome assembly GCF_049841595.1 of Micromonospora sp. DT228. Taxonomy (NCBI): domain Bacteria; kingdom Bacillati; phylum Actinomycetota; class Actinomycetes; order Micromonosporales; family Micromonosporaceae; genus Micromonospora; species Micromonospora sp. DT228. Next base: position 599,535 of record NZ_JBNCKO010000002.1, on the reverse strand, counting down.
CGCCCTACTCGAACAGGCCCGCGCCGGGCTGCACCGACTGACTCCGCAGCAGACCGTCGAGGCGGTCCGCGGCGGCGCGCTGCTGGTCGACACCCGCACCGACCTGCAACGCCGTGAACAGGGCGACCTGCCGGGGGCGGTCGTCGTCGACCGGACCGTACTGGAATGGCGGCTCGATCCGGCCAGCGCCTGGCGGATCCCGGAAGCCACCGGATACGACCGGGAGATCGTGCTGGTGTGTCGGCAGGGCTACAGCTCCAGCCTCGCCGCCGCCAGCCTGCAGACCCTCGGTCTACGCCGGGCGACCGACATGATCGGCGGTGTGGACGCCTGGCTCGCCGCCGGCCTCCCCACGACCGACCGGCCAGCCGACATCCGCCCCTGAATCCCGCCGCTCAACCAGTCCCCTCCTGTCGCCCACGAGGCCACTACGACCAGGATCGTGCACGATCATGCGGTGGTGGTGACCCGCGACACCGTCCGGAGCACGACCACGCCGTGAGCGCCCCGCGCGCGGCCCCGTCCCCGACACTCCGCAGGGGACGGTGGGTGGGTCAGGGCGGCGGGGCGCCGGGTGGAATGAAGGGTAGGCCGACGGGTGGGCCGGCTTCGATGAGACGCCAGAGGGCAGCCGTGTCCAGGTGCTCCTCGACCAGGTCACCGAGCAGATCGAGGGACCGTTCCCGAGCGGCGGCGAAGCTCGTCGTCGGCGCGACCCGGAACCCGGTGCGCCCGGCCAGGCGAGCCGCCTCGGTGAGGAACCAGCGGCGGAACCCGTCGGACTCGAACGCCCCGTGCCAGTGCGTGCCGTGCACGGTGCCGAGCACGGCTCCCTCGCCGACACCGTCGTCGCCGGTCAGCAACGGGGCCAGGGTGGGGTCGGTGTGCGAGACGTACCCGTGGTGGATCTCGTAACCGCGCACCGCGACGTCGCCGTGGGCGGTGCCCACCGACTGCCGGACAGTCTTGCGGGGATCGAAGGTGATCTCGATGGGCAGCAGACCGAGCCCCGCTACGCTGCCCCGTCTGCTCTCCACCGTGTCGTGGATGGCGCGGCCGAGCATCTGGAAACCGCCGCAGAGGCCGAGCAGCGGCTTACCGGCCGCCACGTGGGTGATCACCGCGTCGGCGAGGCCGGTCTCGCGCAGCCAGGCAAGGTCGGCGACGGTGGACTTGGAGCCGGGCAGGACGACCAGGTCGGCGGCGGCCAACTCGGCCGGCTCGATGGTGAGACGTACGCGAACGCCCGGCTCGGTGGCCAGCGCCTCCACGTCGGTGGCATTGCTGATCCGGGGTAGGCGGACGACCGCCACGTCCAACCACTCGCTGCCGTGCGGGGCCGCGGGGCGGCCGAGCACCCGGCCGTAGGCGAGGGAGTCCTCCGCGTCGAGCCACAGGTCCAGTGCCCAGGGCAGCACCCCGTACGTGGGCCGACCCGTGACCTGGCGCAACATGTCCAACCCCGGCTGGAGCAGCCCGCGGTCACCCCGGAACTTGTTGATCACGAAGCCGGCGATCAGCGCCTGGTCGGCCTGGTCCAGGAGAGCCACGGTGCCGAACATCGAGGCGAAGACGCCGCCACGGTCGATGTCGCCGACCACGATGGTGGGCAGGTTGGCGTGCCGGGCCAGCCCCATGTTGACGTAGTCACCGGCCCGTAGGTTGATCTCCGCGGGGCTGCCGGCGCCCTCGCAGATCACCACGTCGTACGCGTCGCGCAGCTCGGCGAGTGCCGCGTACGCGGTCTCGGCGAGCCGGGGGCGCAGGTGCCGGAACGTGCCCGCGGTGATCGTGTCGACCGCCTCGCCGAGCAGGACCACCTGGCTGGCCAGATCGCTGCCCGGCTTGAGCAGGACCGGGTTGAACCGCAGGTCGGGTGCGAGGCCACAGGCGGCGGCCTGCATGGCCTGGGCTCGTCCGATCTCGCCGCCGCGCCCGTCCGGCCCGACGACCACCGCCGAGTTGTTCGACATGTTCTGTGCCTTGTACGGCGCCACCTTCACGCCCTGTCGGTGCAGCCAGCGGCAGATGCCTGCGGTGAGCACGCTCTTGCCGGCGTCGGAGGTCGTGCCGGCGACCAGCAGCCCGCCGCTCATCGCCCGCTCCCCCGCCCCGCTTCGACAGCTCGCAGCCCGCGCCCGCCGGCACCAACCAGCCTGCGCCCATTGCCCACGGCAAGCCCACCGACCGCAGCGCCCATCCCACGCCCCGCAGTCAGGCCAGAGACCCCACGCCCCGCGATCAGGGCAGAGACACCGCGCCCCGCGATCAGGGCAGAAACCCCGCGCCCTGCGGTCAAGGCAGAAACCCCGCGCCCTGCGGTCAAGGCAGAAACCCCGCGCCCTGCGGACAGGGCAGACAGCCCGCGCCGGCTCGCGGCACCGACCAGACGGCCGAAGGTCACCGGGTAGGCGGCGGCCAGCCCGACCGCGGCCAGCCCGACCGCGCCGGAGATCCGGGCGGCCCGCTTGAGGTGACGCGCCTCCGGGCGGGGGCCGTCGCCGAGGAACGGCCGCACCTCGGAGCGCCCGAAGTAGACGTTGCGCCCGCCGAGGCGGACGCCGAGCGCACCGGCCATCGCCGCCTCGCACTGCCCGGCATTGGGGCTCGGGTGGTCGTTGCGGTCACGCCGCCACACCCGCCAGGCCCGTTGCCGATCCCCGTGGGCGACCGGCGCGACGGCGATGGTGAGCAGCCCGGTCATCCTCGACGGCACCAGGTTGAGGAGATCGTCCAACCGCGCGGCCGGTGTGCCGAACCGGGCGTAGCGCGCCGACCGGTGCCCGACCATCGCGTCGAGGGTGTTTGCCGCCCGGTAGCCCAGCAGGCCGGGCAGGCCGGCGACCGCACCCCAGACCAGGGGGGCGACGACCGCGTCGGAGGTGTTCTCGGCGACCGACTCGACGGTGGCGCGGGCCAACTCCGACTCGCCCAACGTCGACGGGTCCCGCCCACAGAGGTGGCCGAGGCGTCGCCGGGCAGCGGGCAGGTCACCGGCACGCAGCGTCCGGCCCATGGCCGTGGCCTCGTGGCGCAGGGTACGACCACCCAGCACGGTCCACGTGCCCGCGGCCACCAGCACCGCCCGGGTCACCGGCCGGTGCCGGGTAGCCGCGGCGGCTACCGCCCCGAGCAGTACCGGCCCGCCCACGGCCAGCGCGGTGAACGCCGCGCCCGCCGTCCGGTCCGGGCGGTAGAGGCGGCGTTCCAGCGCACCCGCGGCCTGCCCGAAGCCGGCCACCGGGTGCCACCGGTGTGGATCACCGAGCAGCCTGTCCAGCGCGTACCCGGCCAGCAGCCCCACCGCGTTCGCCACCGGCGCGGTCCGTCGCACGTGCACCACCTCCAAGCCGGCCAGCCTAGACGAGCGTCCCGAAAACCAGCCTGACCCACCGCGCGCTCGGGCGGCCAGCACCTCGTGGCGGACCGCGGCCGACGCGGCTCCGCTGACCCCACAGTTGTTGTCACGCGGGGTGACGGCGCTGGCCGCGCCGCCACCCCGCCCCCGTCGTGCCAGGCCACGTGGGCCGTCCTGCCGCAGCCATGACGATCAACACCGGAACCTCCTGTCGCCCGGTCCGTGATCGCCGAACCGCCAGGCTCGTCGAACCGGCCGGTCAGGCCGGCTGCGGGATCCGGCCTCGACCACGCCGCGCCCGGCCGGCCGGCACCGGCTCGGGCTGCCCCTCGTCCGGCACCGGCCCCAACTCGTCGTCCGGGTCGCGGTCGCTGCCGTTGTCATTCGCCTCGAGCGGGAGCCCCACCTCGGCGTCGAGACCGGTCGGGACCGCGCCCTGCCCGATCTGCCCGCTGGTCGGGGGAACCCGGTCGGACGTCGACAGCGCGCCGGACGAGTCGATCGGGGGAACATCGGCGTCCAGCGGGTCGTCGGCGAACGGGCTGGTCCGCAGCGCGGCGTAGTCGGGCAGCTCGAAGTCGTCGTCCAGCGGCCGGTCGTCCGGCAGCACGGGCTCGTCGCCGGGCGGCACCGGCTCGGTGGGTTCGCCGTGCACCCGACTCTCGGCCTCGGCGTCCTCCGTGGTGCTGGTGGTCATGCTCGGCCGGTTGCGCAGGAACCGGGCTCGACCCCGGGACAGGTCGTGGCCGACGGCAACCGCCTCCAACTCGTAGAGGGTGCGGTGGTTGCCCGCGTCGTCGGTCCAGTCGCGGGTGTAGAGCCGCCCGCAGACCACCACCGGATCGCCGACCATCACGGAGGCCGCCACACCTTCGGCGAGCTTGCGCCAGCAGTTGACGCGTACGCGGAGCGAATTGCCGTCGACCCACCGGCCGCTGTCGCGGTCGAGTCGGCGGGCGGTGGAGGCGACCTTGAAGTTGGCCACGAGCGTGTTGCTCTGGCTGGTGCGTCGCCATTCGGGAGCAGTCAGCACATTGCCGACAATTGTTACATAGGTGTCGAACATCGTCCCTCCAGGGGGATCGGGGCCTGCCAGCGCGAGTCGACTCGACATCGAGCCTCGGTGCTGCGGGCGAGCATCGCCAGCGCCCCGCTCGAACCTGTGGACAACGAACCCACCTGTGGACAACGCCCTGATCACGCCCTGATGTGGTACGGCCGACCCGCCCAGTCGGGCGTCGGCGGTTTCCGAGACCAACCACAGTGGGTAAGCACTTGATCAACGCACCACCGACTGCTCCACGTCGACGAGAGGTCAGCGCCATGATGATCACCAGAATCGGCTCCGCGATCGTTTCCGAGGCGCGGCGATGAGCGCCGCGGCGAACCCGGCCACCGTCGCCGAGTGTCTGCGGGTGGGCGCGGGGTTCTCGCAGGGCGACCGCAACTGGATCGCCGAGCAATTCACCACGCTCGACGCCCGGCTGGCCAGCTTCCACGCTGACGCCACCGAGCTGGAGGTGTCGGTGAAGGACCGGGAAGCACGGGGTCAGAAGGTCACCCTGGAGTGCTGGATCGCTGGCCGACAGAAGATCGTCACCACCTCCACGGAGGAGGACCTGCACGCCGCGCTCAACGACGTCCGCGACGACCTGCGCCGCCGGCTCAACGACGCCAAGACCCGCCAGGAGCCCCGGCACAACAAGCACCTGCGCGACATCCCCCAGCCCCAGGGCGGGCTGGACCTCACCGACGAGCAGGACCCCGAGCGCGCCGACGCCGAGACCGCCTGACCCCACCGCGCCCCGCGATCTTGCACTTTCGTATCCCGAAAAGCGGCCGTTCACGTGTTATGTCGCCGCAGTAAGTGCAAGATCGCGAGGGCGGGGCGCGACGGGCGAGACGAGGGCTACCGGTGGGTAGGTTGGCGGCGTAGCCTCGCGGTCGTGGAACCGGACGTGTTGGGACCGCCGTACGAGCGGCAGACGATCGACCTGGGCACCGACGACGAGGGACCTGTCGTCGCGACCCTGGTCCGGCGGCGGGCCGAGCGCCCCACCGGGCGGGCCGTCCTCTACGTCCACGGGTTCGTCGACTACTTCTTCCAGACCCACCTGGCCGACTTCTTCGCCGAGCGCGGCTGGGATTTCTACGCGCTCGACCTGCGCAAGTACGGTCGCAGTCTGCTCCCGGGCCAGACCCCGAACTTCTGCCGCGACATCAGCGACTACTTCGCCGAGCTGGACGCCGCCGCGGAGATCATCCGTGCCGACGACGGGCACGACACCCTGCTGGCGATGGGCCACTCCACCGGCGGTCTGATCATCTCGCTCTGGGCGGACGCCCGACGCGACACCGCCACCGTGGACGGCCTGGTGCTCAACAGCCCCTTCTTCGACCTGAACGCTCCCTGGGCGGTGCGTCGACCCCTCGCGGCCGCCGTCTCCCGGCTGGGCCGCAGGGCGCCGCACCGCATCCTGCCGCTCGGGCTGGGCACCGTGTACGGCGAGAGCCTCCACTCCGACCACCGCGGCGAGTGGACCTATGACCTGGCGTGGAAGCCGTTGGCCGGGTTCCCGGTCCGGGCCGGCTGGCTGAACGCTATCCGCACCGGCCAGCGCCGGCTACGCGCCGGTCTGGACATCCAGGTGCCGGTGCTGCTGGCCTGCTCGACCCGCTCCTTCCGAGGCACCCGGTGGCACGACAACGCCACCCTGGCCGACGCCGTGCTGGACGTCGAGCACATGGTCCGGTACGCGCCCCGCCTCGGCCGCCACGTCACCCTGGCCCGCTTCGACGGCGGGATGCACGACCTGACCCTCTCCGGTCCGGCCGTCCGCAAGAAGGTCTTCGACGAGGTCGGCCGCTGGGCCGAGGCGTTCCTCGCCGCCGGCCCCACCGCCCCGGCCGCCCCCCACCCTCCCAACCCCGTTGATCATGGGGTTACCGCCACCCACCTCGGCGTGTCGCAGCTATAACCTCATGATCAACCAGCGGCGCCGCTCGCGGAGCGGAGGGTGGCGGCGCTTGCGGGTCAGGCGTCGCCGGGGGTTGATGGGAGGACGGCCGGGAGGACCGCACGGATGCGGTCGAAGGTCGCCACCGGGTGCTCTCCGATGCCGGGCAGCACCAGACCCAGGCAGTACGGCGACAACTCCCCCGTGGCGTCGGGCTGGACGACGAAGACCGGCGCGCCGACGTACCCCTTCGGCAGTTCGGTGGTGATCCGCGCGGCGTCCCCGTCGCGGACCACCCGCTCGATCGCGACCTCCAGCGGGCGCGACCCGTCTTCGCGTACCCCATGGGCCAGCACGAAAGCGGAACCGGCCTCGGCGGTGACGCGGGCGACCACCTCGGGCCCGGCGGCGATCCCCGCGGGCACCGGCTGGACCCGCCACCGCCAGCCGCCGTCCCCGGCGTAGCGGTGCAGGCCGGCGGTCGGCAGCACCGCGACCCCGTCGCCCGGGAAACGGGACCAGCCGGGCACGATCTCGACCGCGGGGACGGCGGCCGGGGCGACCCCGGCCGGCTCGGTGATGCTCGCCCGCAACCCCAGCTCGCCACCCGGCGCGCCGACCAGGTCGGCCGCCGTCAGCAGCGACTCCCCCACCGGGTCCTCGCCGCCCTGGAAGAAGAACGCGGTGCCGACATCATCGCCCGACCGGTACGGGAGGATGGCCCGACCGACGATCTGGCACAGCTCGTAGGCGACGTCGTTCTCGACGTCGGGATCCAGCAGCACCAGCCAAAGGTACGGTCCGGGGCCAGCTCCGACCGCGGGAACCCGGATGCCCGCCGCGCGGTCGACGTGAGACCCTGCTCGGCAACGTGGACGCGGGCACCCTTTTCGCCGCCGGGCAGCAGGGCGGCGGTACCCTCTGGGCGCGACATCCACGCCACACGCGCCCGTAGCTCAGCGGATAGAGCAGGGGACTTCTAATCCCAAGGCCGCAGGTTCGAATCCTGCCGGGCGCACAGGTACTTCCTCAATCTGATCGGCTCCCGGAGGGCTATTAGTGGTGCGAGCTCCTGCGAGCGGTCGAAGGGCATGAAGACCGTGGGGCGCCGCCCGCACCCCGGCGCTCGGCGGCGTCAGCGCTGGCCGTGGCGCCTCGCCATCTCGGCGAGGATCGCGCAGGGACGCTCGGCCCCCTGGTGCCAGGCGCTGCCCGCTACCGCCACGGAATAGCTGATCTCTCTGACCTGCCGGTCGGCGGTCTCGACGGAGAACCGTATCGACAGCGGCTCGCTCCCGAAGGCCAGAGCGCACTCGATGCGCAGCTTGACGCTGATCCAGGCGGTGCCGCCGGGACGCACCAGTCGAGACTTGCCGGTGTCCTGGACCTGGACACCAGGTCGTTGACCGGTGGCCGACTTCACCGTGATGGGCGCGGGGCCGGCGTTGATGACCGCCAGTTGCCCGTCCATCTGGACGATCTCGGTGTCCCCACCCGAACTGCTGGTGGATGCGGGAAACGCCACGAGTGAGACCGTCGAGTTTCGCTGCCGCTCCTCCCGCGACGAACGCAACACACCGACACCGGCACCGCCGAGCACGGTGCCGACCGCGAAGGCGGCCACGAGCCGCACGTTCCACGTCCGGCTGGCCGCACGGCGGGCAGGGGCGGCTCGGTCCGCCGGCTGGCGGTCGTTCTCGACGAGGTCAATCACGTGGTGCTCGGCCGACATTGGGTCAGCCTAGGGCTCTGCGGGACCGGCCGACCGGCCCGAACCTGTTCGAAGGTGTTCGCGGAGAGCGGGAAGGCCGTACGCCTCGATGGCGGTGACGACCTCGCTCGCGACGTCCGTGGCCTCAACGTCCTCGTTCAGGTCCCACCAGACGTCCTCATTCACTGGCATCAGGTGGCCGATCCGCCAGGACCACACGAAGTCACCGTAGTAGGTGCCCGGCGAGGGCTTCAGGGGTAGCTGGCTCTGCTCACGCCTGCGGGACTGCCAGACGATCCGTGGTACGGCGCAGAGGTTGACCGTGAACGTCAGGCGTCCTCTGGTGTTGTACCGCGAGGACTGGAAGCCCAGCAGCGCCCAGGACTCCGGGTCCGGCAGGGTGTACCGCGAGCCCGAACCCGTGAAGCCGAGGGCGCGCAGAGCGGGAGCGACATCGTCGCGCAGCATCGCTCGATAGGCAGCCTGCACGTCGCCCATGTCCTCACCCGCTCGTGCTCGGAGAGCCGGAACCCGAAGTCAAGCATGGACGACCGGCTAGATCGAACCGGCGGCCCCCCGGCAGGTGTCCATCGTCAGGCACGGCCTCTTCAGCCGTCGCACACCGTCTTGGCGTAGCGGGCGAAGCCCTCGAGCGTATGGAACGTCGCGACGTAACCGCCCTGCTCCTCGCCCTCCCACCGCTTGGCGAGGATCACGGCGGAGCCGGTCCGGCCGCGCAACTCGCTGATCCGGAACGGGAAGTCTTCCACCGGCCCACCGTCGCTGTTCCACGAGCGCAGGTCGTAGATCTGGTCATCGTCCAACGTGGACGGCGTCAGCTTTGTCTGCCAGCCGTCCGCCGGGTTGAGCAGCACGACTTCCTCTGCCGTGCGGGGGCTGCGGCCGGGGTCCCGCTCGAGCTGAATCACCTTGTCGGTGACCCCGCCGTCAGCACTGCCGAGATAGAGGGTGATGTCGTCAGTCCCCTTGCCCCGGCACCAGTCGAACACCCCAACCAGCCGGCCGTCGGCGTCCAGCCGTACCCCGACCGCGCCCTCCTTGACCGGGCTGCAGCCGGTCAGCCCTGCCAGCACCAACGCGCAGATCAGTCCCAGCATCCCCGTCCGTCGCATCCCTTCAGCGTGAGCACCGACGGTCACCGGGTGGTCACGACGAGAGGACGGCTTGACGGCATCGAGGGTCGGCTTCTGCTCAAAGGCGCTGGGGAGGTCGGCACAGCGGCAGGCTTGACGCGGTGTGGGACGCTCACTTTCAGTAGGGATCCGGTTGCGCAGACAGGAGCCTGGTGAGCCACAAACCCCCCAAGCAGCGCTCGACCCGGATCCTGGTGGTGGGCCGGACCGGCGTGGGCAAGTCGAGCATCATCAACTCGGTTGTCGGCGCGGCGGTCGCCGAGACGGGAAAATACCGACCGACAACCGCCAAGATCGAGCGGTACGACGCCGAATATCGTGAGTCGACGATGGTTCTCATCGACACGCCCGGTTTCGGTGACGCCGGGTGGGACCGGTCCAACGACGAGCGTTATCTGGCGCTCATCGAGCAGGAGGCCGGCGAGATCGATCTTGTCCTGTTCGTCACCAAGCTCGACGACACCCGGGTCGAGCGCAGCGAATACGACACGCTCGGAGCGCTCACCAAGAAATTTGGCCACGGCGTGTGGGACCGTGCCGTCGTCGTGCTCACCCGTGCGGACAAGTTCACCCGCCGTGATTATCCCGAAGAACTTGCCCAGCGGAGCGCGGCGCTGCGCGAAGCGATGGAGAAGGTGGTCGGCGACCGCGCCCACCACATTCCCTTCGTCCCGGTGACGAACACTCGCGAACGTACCCCTGACCGGTCGCGATGGATGGCAAAGCTCTGGCTCGCCATGTTGGAACGCGTGAGCGCGCCCGGGTTCGACGCGTTCGTGCTGTCGACCATCTCGCGGGTCACCAGCGAGGACGCCTCGGAGGAGGGCGACCCTGACCCGCCGCGGCAGTCGACCCCGGCACCTCCCCGATCCCGGCGTGGCAAGGGCGTCGCAGTCGCCCCGGCGCCCACGCCCGCTCCGCCAACCACGCCCGCTCCGGCTCCGCGACGGGCAACCACGCCCACGCCGGCTCCGCGACGGGCAACCACGCCCGCTCCGGCTCCGCGACGGGCAACCACGCCCACGCCGGCTCCGCGACGGGCGACCACGCCGGTTGTCGCGACGCCGGCTGCCGTTGTCCGGCCCGCCGGTCGGCGCCCGACGTCCACCCCAACCACGACGACCCAGTCGTACGTCTCCGACGGGGTACCCGTTCAACACACGACGATCAACGTCGGGGCTGGTACCGCCAACATCACCGTGAACACTCAGCAGATCAACACCACTGAGTCCGTGATCGCCACGAGAGCGTCGACTGGCCTGTTGGACAAACTGAAGGCTGCCGGCTCCTGGCTTGTCTCGGGAATTGTGGCCGCAGCCGTCAAGTTCCTGGGACAGTAGCGGTCCGCCCGAGCCCCATCGATCCGTGAGCCGCACCGCCGTTCGCTGACCCGCCGCAGGACGCCCCTCCGGGACGACGAACGGTCCCTGCCCTGGTGGGAGGGACCGCGTGGCGTTCGGCGTCACAGGTGCGGGAGGCCGCAAGCGTGGGGTGTGTTCAGCCCTGCTGGTAGCGCTCGTTGCGTCGAAGGGCCTCTTCGAGTTGGTCCTCGAGAATGATGATCCGGCAGGCCGAGGCGATGTCGGTGCCCTGGTCGCACATCTCCCGGGCTCGCGCGGCAAGGCGCAGCTGATAGCGGGAGTAGCGGCGGTGCCCGCCACTGGAGCGCTGCGGGTCGATCAGTTTGGCGTCGCCGAGCCGACGGAGGAAGTCCTGCGAGCAGCCGAGGATCTCGGCGGCACGACCCATTGTGTAGGCGGGGTAGTCCTCGTCGTCGAGCATGTCGTCGGATTGGGTCAAGAAAACCTCCATCACGAGGGCCCCGGTGCTCGAAAGCACCGGGGCCCAAGGGTTGTGGGTCAGGAACACCATCTGCCGACGGAACGTCGGCTTGTCTTGTCCGCACCGGCCGTCGACGACGACATCGGGTGCGAGGATCGCATAAGCGTGACCGGAGACCACCTCTCGTTCGATGGAAACTGCGGTGTCCGCATCCAGCCCACGAGTGCGGCTGGCAGCGGGCGATCCAACGGTGTAATGCCCTCCCTTGCCTCTGATTTCCTCTGTCATTCCTCGTGCTGTCCGTCGGTGTCCGAGCCCCACGCGACTTCTTGGCCCTGACACGTACGACGAATCTTGCCTACCTCGGGTGAAGCCCTGAACGAGCCTCGGCCTCACCCGCTACTTCTCGTGCGTGAAACCAACTGCGGCAGAACCGAGCGGGCCCACGAACGTCCTGGCCCAGCTCCTTCGCCCTCGGGTGGGGCGGTCACGTCAGCGTCTTTACGTGCTCCGTCTTCGACCTCAGGAACGTTATCCCACGGCGGCAAGAATATCTAGCGCTTCGCGCAGAGATTTTCTCTGCCGGCGGAAGCAGCCCGTCGGCCGTGCGGCGGAGAGCGACGCCGGCGGGCCGGGCAGACGCCGCGCAGCCGACGGAAACACCCGGCGGATGTCTACGGGCCGGCCAAGCTACGGCGTTAATAGGGCGTGACGTTCGAGGAGTACGCGTTCGCTCGCACTTCGGCGCTGATCCGGCTCGCCCGGCTGCTGACCGATGACGAGCACCGAGCCGAGGATCTCGTTCAGGAGGTCCTCGCCAGGGCGTACGCCCGGTGGGGGCGCATCTCCCGGACGGACCGACCGGATGCCTACGTCCGTCGGATGCTCGTCAACGCCCACAACTCGTGGTGGCGTCGGCGCAGCAGCCGGGAGGTCTCGGTCGCCGCCGTGACGGACCGGGCGGGCAGTGCGGACGAGGCCGCCTTGGTCGCCGAACGCGACGCGTTGTGGCGGCTCGTCCGTGAGCTGCCGACCCGTCAGCGCACCGTGATCGTTCTGCGGTACTACGAGGATCTGGACGACGTGCTGATCGCCGAGATCCTGGCGTGTTCGGCAGGCACCGTTCGCACTCACGCGAAGCGTGCCCTGGCGACGCTGAGGAAGCGACAGGAAGCCACGATCCCCGCCCGGACAGGAGGGTTCTGATGTTCAGCGACCTCGATCAGCGGCTCACCGCGACGCTCACGCAGCGCGCGGGTGGCGACGTGGACCCGACACCCATCGTGGCACAGGCCCGCCATCGGGGTCGACGGCTTCGACGGCGTCGCCGTGGGTTCGTCGCCGGGGGCGTGGCAGCGATGTGCGTCGCCCTCACCGCGGCGGTGCTGACGATGCCGATCGACGGGAGCACCGATGACCCGATCGTGCCGGCCGCGGCGCTCATGCTGCCGGAAGCGTCGGGGCAGATCGGTGCCACCGCACGCCCCGAGGACGTCGGCGTCGATCCTGACACGGTGCACTTCTCGACCGACTCCCTCGTCGACGGCGCCGAGTACGCGACCTGGCGCGCCGGGCGCGGCGTCGAGAGCGTCGAGTTTCGGGGACCGACCGGTCAGGCTCGGTTCGCGTTGGCGCGCACGGTGACGTCGTTGGACGAGTTACCGCAGACGTTGTCCTCGGCGGGACGGCCGCAGGCCCGCACCGACGTGCGAGTCGGTGACCGCCCGGGGGTCGCCTGGTTCGACACGTCCGGTGACCAGAGGCTCTGGTTCGTGCGCTGGCAACCCGGCGACGGGCTCTGGGCCCAACTGGACACGTACGCCGGCAGTCGCGACGAGGCGACAGCCACGGCGAGCCGGGTCCGGTTCGACGCGGCCCACCGCTGTGTCGTGCCGTTCCGCCTGGAGTCGCTACCTCCCGGCGCACGGTTGCGCGAGTGCGAGGTCACGCTCGGCCGGTCGGAGCGTGGCGACTTCGTCAAGGGCTCACTCGTCGTCGGTGACGATGCGGGTCGCTGGCTGACGGTGCGGGCGCAACTCGCCCCCGACGGCGACAAGGCCCGGTCCGGGGATCTCGTCGCGGGCCCCTACCGGGCTCGCCGGCAGGGCAGCGACGTGCTGGAGATGACCGTGAAGCCCTGCGTCGTCGAGGCGTTCCGCAAGGGTTGGGGACAGGGCTACGGTGAGTCGGACGGCCTGGTGGTCCTCGGCGGTTACCGGCCGACCCGCGACCTGGACCGCCCCGACACCTGGTGACGCCACCGCAGCCCCCAGGTGTCACCCTCGGGTCCGGCGGGCCGGCTCAGACCGGCCCCAGCAGGGCCGCCAGTGCGTCGTCGCCCTGGCCGAGTTGCCCGCCACCGGCCGACGCCGCGACCAGAAAACGTCGGCAGCCGTCGAGTTCCACGTACCGGTCGGGGCCGGCGCCACCGTCCAGCGGGCGCAGCACCGCGAAGCGGGACGCCGGTGTGGCGCAGTCGGCAACCGCCCGGCGATTGGAAAGCGCCCGCAGCACACCCGCCTGGCGCTCGGCGGGCAGCGGCCCGCCGTACACGAAGTCGCCTGCCGGTTTGCCACCGCCCCGCTGCGCCGGTGGCACCTCGTAGACGCAGAGGCGCAGCGGCCCGGCGGCCGGCGAGGTGGCTGGCGCGGGTGGCGCCGGCCGGCCGTTGCGGGTCTCCACGGACACCAGGTCCGTCCACCGCTGCGCGCATCCGGAGGCCTCGGCGGCCGGGTCCTCGACCTGCTCGACCACCCGGCTGTCCACGGTGGTCGTCGACAACTCGTCAAGTGCCGTCCGCACCTCCGGGCGTGGCTTGCCGCAGCCGCCGGACGGCAGGTACGGCCGCAGCCAACGGCCCCGGTCGTCGAGCAGGGCCAACCACGGTGGGACGAGCATTTCCAGGCTGCAGACGGTGTCCCGGTCGGATTCCTGATCGGGCAGACGCAGCGCGGCGACAAGCGACTCGATCTGGGTGGCGCGTCGCTCGGTGGCGACCTGGTCCCGCCCTCCGCCGGCGCCCGGACGGATCCCCCGCCCGCAGAGCACTGCCGCGACCGGGGTGAACGCGGAATCGATGCGCCCGATCCTCGGTTCGACAGCGGCCGGTGTCGGCGCCCCAGTGCTTGGCACGGACAGGATCGCGCCAGCCTGTGGTGCCGCTTCGGCGCAGGAGGTCCACGTCTCGACGATTTCCGCCGGGCCGGGCCTGTCACCCCCGCCCGGCCCGATGTCCGTGCCACCGCAGCCGCTCAGCGCCACGCCGAGCAGTGCCACCGTCAGTGCCGTTCGACCCGAGCGCATCCGGCTCACCACCTTTCCACCCGGGGATAGGACGAGCGGCGGGCGCGCTCGGTTCCGACCACCTGGTCGCGACGCCGTGCCGTCGCGCGTGACGCGCCTGACCGGCGGGGACGCCGCCGGGCAGAGGGGCGACGTCCGCCGGCATGATGACCGAATGGCACATCTGGGACTTGTCGCGCTGCTGGTCAGGGAGTACGACGAGGCGATCGATTTCTATGTCGGCGACCTCGGTTTCGAGTTGCTGGAGGACACCGCCCGACCGGACGGTTCCCGCTGGGTGGTGGTGCGCCCGGCGGGTGCCCGGGAGACGGCGTTGCTGCTGGCCCGGCCGAGCACGGCCGAGCAGCGGGCCCGGGTCGGCGACCAGACCGGCGGCCGGGTCGGGCTGTTCCTCTACACCGAGGACTTCGCGCGCGACCACGCCCGGATGGTGGCTGCGGGGGTGCGTTTCCTGGAGGAGCCGCGGCACGAGGCGTACGGCTCGGTGGCGGTCTTCACCGATCTCTACGGCAATCGGTGGGACCTGCTGCAACCCCGCAGCACACCGTGACGCATCGGCGATATTGCACGTACAGTGGGTTACGCTCAACCTAGCTCGTGCTATTCTCCGATGTCGATCTCTGCCGCGCGGACCCCTACCGGGTCGTTGTCGGAAGGACACTTCCCGATGCCGGCCGTTGCCGCCCCCGCCGTGCCGCCCACGCTGGACAATCCGGCCGGTGGCGCGCTGGGCCTCATCTTCACCACCATCCCGGCGTTGCTGCGCCTGACCTGCGGCGTGATCGGCGGGGCGGTGGCGCTGTCGGTGCAGGCCCCGCCTGTCGATCCGGCCGTGCTGCTACCCGTGGTGGCCACGCTCACCGGCTGGTCCCTCTGGTACGCCTACCGGGCGATACGCCACGGCATCACTGGGCACCTGGTCGCCGCCGACGTCGCGCTCACCGCGGTGGCCTGCCTTCTCATCCCCGTGCTTGTCGCGCCCGGTGTGCTGCCCGGCGAGGGCAGTTGGATCGCCGTGCTGGCCAGCACTACGGTGATCAACGCACAGGCCGCCGCCCCGGCACGCTGGTCGATTGCGGCCGGGCTGCTCGTCACCGCCACCTACGCGACGGGCGCGCAGGCCGCGGGTGATCCCACCGAGGCTCGGGCGCACGCGACGACCCTGCTGGTGCAGACCGCCTGCACGGCGATGATGGTGGCGGTGATGCGTCGGCGCATCGGTCGTGCCGACCGCGCGTTCGTCGAGCACCAGCGGCTGACCCGGGCGGCGCTTGTCGCGCGCGCCGCCCGTGACGCCGAACGCCAGCACAACCGCGACCTGCACGACACGGTGCTCGGCACCCTCACCATGGTCGGGCTCGGCGCGGTGGCCGAGTCCTCGGCCAGCTTCCGCGACCGGTGCGGTGGCGACCTGCGTACCCTCGTCGCGCTCAGCGAGGTCGGCCCGGTGGCCGGCGACGGACCGGTGCCGCTGGACGGGCGGTTGCGGGCGGTGGCGGGCCGCCTGCCCGAGCTTTCCGCGCACCTGGACCTGACGCCCTGCACGGTTCCGTCCGGTGTGGCCGACGCGATGAGCGAGAGCGCCTACGCGGCGCTGTCGAACGTGGTCCGCCACGCGCCGGGCGCGCGGGTCAGGATGCGGTTGAGCCGGGACGCGATCGGCGTCGCGGTCGAGGTCGACGACGACGGCCCCGGCTTCGACCCGGCCACCGTCCCACCCCACCGGTACGGGTTGCGCGAGTCGATCCACGGCCGGATGGCAGCGGTCGGCGGGCGAGCCGACGTGCGATCGGCACCCGGGGCTGGCACCCGGATCCGACTGGAGTGGCCAGGTGTCGGCTGATCTCGGCGCTCCGGCGCCCCCCACCGTCGCGACGGAGGCACCGGACCGGACCAGCGTGCCCCCACCCCGGGAGCCGGCGACCACGGCGAGCGTCGCCGCGCCGGCCGCCGTGGCGCAGGCGTCCGACCGGGGCGCCCGGATCGCCGCCGTGGCCATCGCACTGGCCTGGCACGTCGCGATCGGGCTGCCGGCGGTGCTGGCCGCCCGCGCGGACTTCACCGCGCCACCTGTGGTCCTCGGCGGCTGGGTGGTGGTCGCGGTGGCCGGCGCGGTGGCCGGAGTGCGGCTGCTGCGCGGCTCACCGCTGCCGCCGTGGCCGCTGGCCGGACTGCTGCTGACCGTCGACGTGGCGGTCTTCGCCGCCGTCGGCGAGGCGCAGTTGTTCACCGCCGCCAACTGGGTCTGGGGCACGCTCGGCTGGTTCTTCGTGCTGGCGCTCTGGGGCCGGCGGGTGCCGGGGCTGGTCGCGCTGCTGAGCTCGCATGCGGCGATCGCGCTGCTCGCGGTGCTCGGGCACGGCCCCGACCCGGCCGACGTGGCCCGCTACGTGATGTACGAATACGGCACGTTCTCCCTACCGGTGGCGGTGTTCGTGGGCAGCGCGACGATCGTGAGCCTGGCGCGTGAACGGGCGGCCGTCTCCGCCGCCGGCCACGCGATCGCGGCGGAGCGCGACGCCGCCGAGCGTGGCCTGCGGGAACGCCGGGACCGGCTCGCGCTGGTCGGCTCGACGGCCGGGCGTGTGCTCGGGGAGTTGGCCGCCGGCCAGGCCGACCCGGACGACCCCGAGGTGCAGCGGCGCTGCGTGTTGGCCGCCGCCCGGCTGCGCCGACTGATCGCCGAGTCCGACGACGTGCCCGACCCGCTGCTGCACGAGCTGCGAGCGGCCGCCGACCTCGCCGAACGCGGCGGCCTGCCGATCGACCTGGTCACCATCGGCACGCCGCCGCCGCTGCCGGTGGAGATCCGACGTCGGCTGGCCGACCCGCTCACCGGCGTCCTCGCCGACGCCCGTGACTGGGCCCGGCTGACCGTGGTCTCCGGTCCGGACGAGGTGGTGGTCAGTCTGGTCACACCGGACCGGGAGGGTCCGGACGCCACGGGTCCACCCCCTGGGGAGCACGACGACGGACGGGTGGAGCACCTCTACGAACGGGACGGAAGCATCAGATGGGCGCAGACCCAGTGGCGGCGGTGACCGGCGACCGGCCGATCGGGGTGGCGATCGTCGACGACCACCCGGTGGTGGTCGATGGGGTCCGCGCCTGGCTCGCCACCGAGCCGCGGCTGACCGTACTGGCCACCGGGGACGACCCGGACGAGGTGCTGCGGACGGCGCCGGACGCCGACGTCATCCTGCTCGACCTGCGGCTGCACGGGCGGATGGCGCTGGACAAGCTGGCCGAGCTGAGCGCCGCCGGGCGGCGGGTGGTGGTCTACTCGGAGCACACCGACCCGCCGACAATGCTCGCCGCGCTGGACGCCGGGGCGGTGGCGTTCCTGGCCAAGCACGAGGGCCGGGAGCACTGCGTGGCGACAGTGCTGGCCGCCGCGAGCGACCGCCCGTACGTGCCGCCCGCGCTGGCCGGGGCGATGGTCGGCGACCCACGGCCGGACCGGCCGATGCTGTCCGACAAGGAGCGTGAGGCGCTGCTGCTCTGGTTCCAGTCGATGTCCAAGGCGTCGGTGGCCCGCCGGATGCAGATCAGTGAGCACACCGTGAAGCAGTACGTCGACCGGGCGCGGATCAAGTACACCCGGGCGGGGCGGCCGGCGGCCACGAAGTCGGCGCTGCTCGCCCGCGCGATCGAGGACGGCCTCGTCCGCCCGGAGGAGATCGGCATCTACCGGTCACACGCGACACACGACCGGCCGACCCCCTAACAGGCGTCATGACAGCGTCCCTCCGATCCGCCAGGCTGCTTACACAAGCCAGCTGACCGGAAGGTCGTGACGATGCACGCCGACACGTCCCCCTTCTTTATCGGTCCCCACCGGTTCGACGCTGCGGACGACGACGTGGGGCCAATCCTGGATCGCCGCTACGACCTGCGCCCCGCGCCCGGTGAGCGGGTGCTCGGGCGGCACCGGCTGCTGGTCGCGGGCTACCTGCTCGGGCCGAGCGAGGCACGGCGGCGCTGGCAGCTACCCGGGCCGGTCTCGGTGACCGTCACCGACCAGCGGATCTGTTGGGTGGGCAGCGGCGCCCAGCTGTCGCTTGTCGTCGACGACACGCCCCGGGCACGGCCGCCCGCGCGGCTGAACGGCCTGATGAGCGGGCAGATCCGCTGGCAGTGGCCGTCCCGGTTGGAGTTACCGACGGCCGAGCCGGACGTGCCGACACAGTTGTTCATCGTCTGCGACGCGTTGCGCACCATCCAGCAGCCGGCGCTGGCCCTGGGTGGGCCGTCCGCGGCGGTGGCGGCGCTGGCCAGGCAGGTCCGTCGGGCGGTGGCCGAGTTCCGGCTCACCCGTCCCCAACTTGTCGACCTCTCCGCCCAGGAGCGCGACGTGCTGCTGCTGCGGGCCGGGCCGGGCCTGCTGGCCGGGGACTCCCGGGTCACGCTGCCCGGTTCGCTCCCGGTGGAGTTCTACTCCCGAGACGACTACTACCGCTCCGGGCCGGACCCGGCACCGTGGGGCGGGCTCGCAGGCGGCGCAGCGTCCGGGCATCGGTGAAGCCGACGGCCCGAGCCGGCCACCGTGACGTCAGACGCTCGTGGCGCGTCGCTGCTCCTCGGCGGCCTCCAGGGCGGCGGCCTCCTCCGGAGTGGGGGCGCTGCCGCCCAGGTGCGCGGGCAGCCACCAGGTGTCGTCCGGGCCGGTCGGCGCGTCCGGGTATTCCCGCTGGGCCCGGTCGACGAGCGCGCCGAGCCGGGTGTTCAGCTCGGTGGCCAGCAGGTTCGGGTTCGGGAAGTCCGCCGGGTCGATCGGCTCACCGATCAGGATGGTGATCGGCGTGTGCCGGCGGGTGAGAGTGCGCGGGCGGCCCTTGGTCCAGAGCCGCTGGGTCCCCCACAGCGCGACCGGCAGCACCGGGACCTTCGCCGAGCGGGCCATCCGGACCGTGCCGCTCTTCAACTCCTTGACGGTGAACGACTGGCTGATCGTCGCCTCCGGGAAGACGCCGACGATCTCGCCGCGCTTGAGGGCGGCGACGGCGGTGCGGAACGAGGCCGCGCCGGCGTCCCGGTCCACCTCGATGTGCCGCATCCCGCGCATCAGCGGGCCGGAGACCCGGTGCGTGAAGACCGACTTCTTGGCCATGAAACGCACCAGCCGACCCGACGCGTTCGCGCCGAAACCGGCGAAGATGAAGTCGAGGTAGCTGATGTGGTTGCCGGCCAGAACCGCCCCGCCGGTACGCGGCACGTGGTGGGCGCCCTCGATGGTGATCTTCAGATCGAGAAGACGGAACATCGTCTTGGCAGCGGCGATAACGGGCGGGTACACGAGCTCCGGCATCCGCAGAATCTACCCTGCCCGGCTGGGTGGTGGACCGGCGGCGGCGCGGGTCGCGCGCCGCCGCCGGCTCGGCGGGCCGGTCGGTCAGTCGGAGAGCTTGTCCAGGTCCAGTCGGCCCCGGGCGAACGCGTCCACCCGACCCCAGCGACCAGGGATGTCCAGCACCTCGATCCGCCCCATGCCCACCGGCAGTCGTGGCTCGACCGCCAGGTGACCGTCGTGCGGCTCCAGACCGAGCATCGTCCGCAGCAGCAGCAGCGGGGTGCCCGTCGACCAGGCCTGCGGGCTGCACGCCGTCGGGTACTCCACCGGGAACTTGGTGAGGTCCCGCGGGTAGCCGCCGAACGCCTCCGGCAACCGGCCGTCGAAGTACGTGGCCGCGTCGAGGATGCCGTTGGCGATGGTGGCGGCCTCCTCGGCGAAGCCGTACCGGCGCAGGCCCCAGGCGATGAACGAGTTGTCGAACGGCCAGATCGTGCCGTTGTGGTAGCCGATGGGGTTGTACCGGGCCTCCCCCTCGGCGAGCGTCCGCACGCCCCAACCGGAGAAGAGCCGCGGCCCCACCAGGTGCTGGGCGAGCTTCTCCGCCCGCTCGGGTTCGACGATCCCACTCCACAGCAGGTGGCCGATGTTGGAGCTGAGGATGTCGCACTGGCGGCCGTCCGGGTCCAGGGCCAGGGCGTAGAACTCGCCGTCGGCCACCCACCAGTCCCGGTTGAACCGCTCCTTCAGCGCTGCCGCCTCTCGCTCCAATTCGTCGGCGAACTCCGGGTCACCCCAGAACTGGCGGGCCATCCGGGCCGCGCGGACCTTCGCGTCGTACGCGTACCCCTGCACCTCGCAGGTGGCCCGCGGAAACGGTGGCAGCGTGCCGTCGGAGTAGGAGATGGAGTCCCAGGAGTCCTTCCAGCACTGGTTCTCCAGACCGGTGTCGGTGTTGCGCCGCTCGTACCAGATGTAGCCGTTGCCGACCAGGTCGGCGTAGTTGTCGATCCAGCGCAGCGCCGCGCGGGCCTCCTGCTCCAACTCCTTGACCAGCGCGACGTCCCCGGTCCACCGCTCGTACTCGTCGAGCAGCACCACGAACAGCGGCGTCGCGTCCACCGAGCCGTAGTACGGCGAGTGCGGCTGCTCCTCGAAGGCGGCGGTCTCGCCGTACCGCATCTCGTGCAGGATGCGCCCCGGGTCCTCGTCGCGGAAGTCGTCGAACCGGCTGCCCTGCAACGAGGCGAGGATCCGCAGCGTCGTCTTCGACAACTGCGGGGTGAACGGCAGCGTCTGCAGGCAGGTGAAGATGCTGTCCCGACCGAACATGGTCATGAACCAGGGCAGGCCGGCGGCAGGCAGGGTGGCGCCGCCCAGCGACAGGGGCGAGAAGCGCAGCGCGGCCAGGTCGATCAGGCTGCGCCGGTAGGTGCTGGCCACCCGACCGTGCTGACTGTTGACCTTCGGAGCGTCGGCGATCCACTGCTCCAGGTCGTGCTGGAGGGCGAGCCGCTCGTTGCCGTGCACGCGCAGCCCGAACCGCAGGTCCCGGCCACCCGGACCCACCGCGTGCGTCTGGACGTCGATCGAGGCTTCCCACTGCTCGTTGGGTTCCAGGTGCACGGTGTACGCGAAACCCTCGCGGTCGTACCGGGCCGACATCGACGAGGAGATGACCGTCTCCCGCCGGAAGTTGCCCCGGCGGTAGCCCAGCCGGAGCCGGTCGGACTCGACCTCGGCGTAGATCTCGCCCTTCTTGTTGAGGATCTCGTCCTTGACCTGGAACAGGTCGGCGAAGTCCGACGCCGCGTCCATCCGGACTTCCAGATCGACAGGCTTCTCGTCGTGGTTGAGGATGGTGAGCTGCTCGCAGAAACTGCCGCCCACCGCGCGCTCGCGGATGATCGACAGCTTCGCGTCCACGTAGTGCGTGGCCATCCCCGGGACGAGGAAGAACCGGGACTCGAAGTACTGGAGATCGTCGTAGGAGAGCGAGTTGAGCCGCTCACCGTTGATCGTCAGCACCCAGGTGGACAGAAACCGAGTGTCGAGGGAGAAGAGCCCGGTCGGCTCGCTCGGAGTCGCCTCGATGTCGCCGGTGTCCTCGCAGACGACGAACGTGTTGCCGTCCAGGATCCGGACCGTGTTGGACTGCCCCATCAGTACCCCTCCCCCGCGAAGCGTCGACGGGGCCCCCGGGCGTCCGGCGAACTCGGGAAGATCCGCTCCACCTGCACCACCAGCCGGGCGTCACCGGTCACCGTCATGTCCCCGCGCAACAGCGCGGCGAGGCCGTGCTCGCGACCCGCGGCGATGTCGTCGAAGAGGACGGGGCTCGCGCCGATGACCGTGTCGGCCTCCCGGTCCTCCTGGCTCACGTCGACCCGGCCGTGGTCGATTCTCAGCAGCCAGTGCCGGGTCTGCGCCCCCTCGTGCAGGTCGATACGCAGTGTCCCGGAGGTCTTCGCCAGCAGGGGGTCGTACCCCCGCCGGTCCAGGTCCTCGAAGAACCTCGTGGTCGCGTCCACCATCGAGTCCACTCCTCCCAGTTGCCGGGCCCCAGATCCCGCACCGCGCCCGCGCGTCGCGCGGCCGACCGGCGTTGCACGTCCCCGCACGGGTCCCCGCCGATCCTCCGGTCAACCTCGCCCGGATCGGGTGAGCGGCGTCGTCGTCCCGACAGCGCGGCGCCGGCCCTCCCGCGAGGGGAGAGCCGGCGCGCGCCCGCGGCGGACGGTCAGTTGTTCGGATCGTCGGCGCTGATGTCCGCGAGCACCGACTGCGGTTCGCGCTCGACCGCGAGGTCACCCATCGAGATCAGACCGACCAGGCGCCCGTCGTCGATCACCGGAAGCCGGCGTACGGCGTACGTGCGCATCAGGTCCGCGGCGGCCACCGCGTCGTCGTACTGACTCACGGTGATCACATCGCGGGTGGTGATCTGGCTGAGTCGGGTCGAGCCGGGATCCATGTTCTCCGCGACGCCACGCACCGTGATGTCCCGGTCCGTGACGATGCCGACCACGTTGTCGCCATCGGTCACCACCACGTCACCAATCGCACTGTCGCGCATCTCCTGCGCGGCGGCGATGAGCGTCTCGTTGCCGTCCATCGTCACCAACCGGGTCGTCATGAACTCTCCGACCGTTGTCATGGTGCTCCCCTCTCGGTGTCGGCACGGCCGTCTACCCGCCGCCCGGGAGGGGGTAACGCCGACCGCCGGTGCCTATCTGCGCGAGTGCGGGTGCCCCGGGTGCGGGCGCCGCGGATGCCGCAGGCGCCGCAACTCGTACAGCCCACTGCTGGTCAGCGAGAAGAAGATCGGCAGCAGCAGGAAGACCACAAGTGCGAGCAGCGGGTTGACCAGGTATCCGACGAGAACCGCCAGCCCGTACCCCAGGACGCCGGCCACGGCTCGCACCCGTTCACTGGGAAAGAACGAACCCGTCACGGCCTCGTCCAACAGATCACGATGTCGGGCCAGGTAGTGGTACAGCCCCAACCAGGTCACCGAGAGAAACGCGCCGGCCAGACCGTAGAGGAGCACGCCGGTCCGCTGGTCCGCCCGGTCCCCCTCCCGCAGGGCCTGCGAGAGCACCGAGGTGGCGAACGGCAGCAGCGCGGTGCTGAACAGCACCCCGAGGTTGTACCACTGGAGGCCCTTGCTACTGCTTGTCACCCGATTGAACGTGGCCCGGTGGTTGATCCAACTGACCGCCACGAAGACGTACGACGTGACGTAGGCGAGGTACGCCGGCCACTGCTCGACAAGCGCGTGCAGCAACTGACCGCGTCCCACCCGGGGTGGCTGGAGGTCGAGCACCAGCAGCGTGATGATGATGGCGAAGACACCGTCGCTGAACGACAGCAGACGGGACGTCTCCCGACGCAGGGTTGGGCCGCCGGGGCGGGCCTCGTCACCTGTCGTGTCGTCACCCATCCCACTCCTGCTCCTCCCCCCGCGTTCCTGCTCTTCCGCGAGTCGGCGCGGCAGCGCGTTATACCCGTCGGCGGGCGGCACACCCACCCGGGGGCGACACTCCTCGCGCTCCGCCGCCTACCGTGGGCGGGTGATGCCGGGCGAGGGGGAGCTGCGGGAACTTGTCAACGGCAGCCGTTGGCTGACCCGGGCGCTGGGCGTGGTACGTGACTCCGGGCTGCCGGACGCCTGGATCGGCGCGGGCGCCCTGCGCGACCTCGTCTGGGGCGAGCGCTATGGCGAAGGGTTCGACCCGACGGCCGTCCGGGACGTGGACGTGGTCTTCTTCGACCCGGCGAGGCTGACCCGCGACGACGACCACGAGGCCACCGCCCTCCTCGCGCGGACGTGGCCGCAGCCGCCGTGGGAGGCACGGAACCAGGCGGCGGTGCACACCTGGTACGCGGCGAAGTTCGGCGGTGACCCGATCGCCCCGTACCGCAGCGTCGCCGAGGCGATCGCCACCTGGCCGGAGTACGCGACAGCGGTGGCCGTCCGCCTGGACTCGACCGATCGGCTGGAGGTCTGCGCACCGTACGGTCTGGCGGATCTGCTGGGCGGGATCTGGCGGCACAACCCGGCCCGGGTGGACGTGGCCGGGTCTCGACAGCGGTTGGCCCGGCACCGCCCGGCGCGGCGCTGGCCCGGGGTGACCGTGATCGAACCAGGCTGACCAGCGACGGGCGCATCAGCCACGATGACGAGCGCGTCGACCCACCGCCACGGGCGCGGCAGCCGACCGCGACGGGCGCGCGTCAGCCCCGGGGCGGCATTCCGTAGATCCGCTCCACGTGCAGGCGCAACACGAGCCGCCCGTCGTCGACCATGGCCTGGCGGTACTCGTCCCAGTCCGGGTGCTCGCCGCTGAGCGCCCGGTAGAGCGCCACCAGCTCCTCCACCGTCTCGTCGCCGGGCTCGGCGGCGGGCGCGGTCAACTCGGCGCGCCCCTCGACAACGGCGTAGGCCCAACCGTCCTCGCTGCCGACGTGGAAGCTGGCGCGCGGGTCCCGGCGCAGGTTGGCGGTCTTGGCGCGGCCGGCGGTGACCGAGACCCGGATCAGGCCGGCGTCCCGGTCGAAGGAGTAGACCACCGTGGACAGCTGCGGCCGCCCGTCCCGCTTGATCGTCGCCAGCACGCCCATCGAACGGCCGGAGATCAGGTCGGTCAGCGCCTGCTGGGTGCGGTCATCCGGCACGGTTTCCTCCAACGGGGTCGGCTTCGTCCCATCAAAGCACGCCCATCCGACCGCCGCTCCGCCCGTACACGCCCGCTCGGACGCTGCCTCGCCCGGACACGACCGAGCCCCCGCCGGTCGTCGGCGAGGGCTCGGGGTGACCGCGAGGGTCAGCGTCGCTCGGCGGCGACCAGCTCGGCGAGCTGCACCGCGTTGAGCGCGGCGCCCTTGCGCAGGTTGTCGTTGGAGCAGAACAGGGCCAGCCCGTACTCGGCGGTCTCGTCGGCGCGGATCCGGCCCACGTAGGTCGGGTCCTGTCCGGCGGCCTGCAACGGCGTCGGCACGTCGGTCAACGCCACCCCGGGCGCGTCGGCCAACAACTCGTGGGCGCGCTGCGGGGTGAGCGGCCGGGCGAACCGGGCGTTGATCTGCAGCGAATGGCCGGTGAAGACCGGCACCCGGACGCAGGTGCCGGAAACCTTGAGGTCGGGGATCTCCAGGATCTTGCGGCTCTCGTTGCGCAGCTTCTGTTCCTCGTCGGTCTCGAACGAGCCGTCGTCGACGATCGAACCCGCCAGCGGGAGGACGTTGAAGGCGATCGGCTGGCTGAACGAGCGCGGCGCGGGAAACTCCACGGCCGACCCGTCGAAGGCCAGCCCGGCGGCGTGCTCGGCGACCTTGCGGACCTGCTCGTCCAGCTCGGCGACGCCGGCCAGCCCGGCACCGGAGACCGCCTGGTAGGTGGAGACGACCAGACCGACAAGCCCCGC
The DNA here is from genome assembly GCF_049841595.1 of Micromonospora sp. DT228. Lineage (NCBI taxonomy): Bacteria > Bacillati > Actinomycetota > Actinomycetes > Micromonosporales > Micromonosporaceae > Micromonospora > Micromonospora sp. DT228. The sequence goes on along the minus strand of NZ_JBNCKO010000002.1, from coordinate 574,053 downwards.
CTCGGCGTGCAGCGGGCGCAGCACCGGCATCGCGGCCATCGTGGTGCAGTTGGGGTTGGCGATGATGCCCTTGGGGCGATCGAGGGCCGCGTGCGGGTTGACCTCGGCGACCACCAACGGCACCTGCGGGTCCATCCGGAACGCCGAGGAATTGTCGATCACCACGGCGCCGGCCTCGGCGACTCGGGGGGCCAACTCCCGGGCGGTGCCCTTGCCGGCCGAGAAGAGCACGATGTCCAGCCCGGAATAGTCGGCGGTCGCGGCCTCCTCGACTGTCACCTCACCGTCGCGCCACGGCAGCGCCCGCCCGGCCGACCGCGCCGAGGCGAACAACCGCACCTGCTCCGCCGGGAACTCCCGTTCCGCCAGCACCTGCCGCATCACGCCACCGACCTGGCCGGTGGCCCCCACAATGCCGATCCTCATGCCCGCGAGGCTACCGACCCCACCCCCGAACCCGGCACCCCTTTCCCACCGCCGGGCCGCACATCACAGAACCCACCCACCCACCACCACCCCCGGTTGATCATGAGGTTGTTGTCTCGCGCCGCGGCGTGTCGCGACTACAACCTCATGATCAACGAGCAGTGGGCGGGGTGCGCGGGGCGAGAAACGGCTGGTTAGGGGAGCAGGTCGCCTAGGGCTGCTGCGGTCAGGTCGTCGCGGATGACGGCGGCGTCGCCCTCGATGACCAGGGTCAGCGCGTCCGGGTGCAGGTGGGTGGCCGCCGCCGCGGAGACCTGCTCCACGTCGGCGGCGAGCAACGACTCCCGCAGCCGGGCGTGGTAGTCGTCCGGCAGGTCGTGCACCACGAGCGTGGTCAGCGCGGACGCGATCGCCCGAGGGCTCTGCAACTCGACCGAGAGCTGCCCGGCCCGCCAGGACCGGGCCACCGCCAACTCGTCCTCGGTCACCCCACCGGCCTGGGTACGGCTGATCTCACCCACCGCCTCGATCAGGGCCGGCACGGTGACCGCGGTCTGCACGCCGGAGCTGACCCCGAACCGACCGAAGCGGCGGGACGAGGCGAAGTCACCCCGAACGCCGTAGGTGTAGCCGTGCACCTCGCGGAGCAGGTGATTGAGGCGGGAGGTGAACGCCCCGCCGAGGACCGTGCCGGCGAGCGTCATCGGCACGTGGTCGGGGTGCGCCCGGTGCGGCGACGGGTGGCCCAGCCGCAGCGTGGACTGCACCGAGCCGGGTCGGTCCACCAGGATGATCCGCCGTCCGGCGTGCAGCGGCACGTCGATCGGGCCACCCCGCTCGGCCGGGCCGCCACCGGTGCCGGCGAACGCCGCGGCGGCCAGCGCGTCCAGGTCGATCCGGTCCAGGTCACCGGCGACGATCAGGGTGCCGGGACGCAGGAACCACTCGGAGTGGAAGACCGTCATGTCCTCCACGTCCAGCGCGGCGACCGACTCCGGATCGCCGTACATCGGCCGGCCCCACCGGTTCTGTGCGCCGAACAGGTCACCGCGCAGCGCGGCGTCGGCGCGGGGGCCCGGGTTGGCCCAGTCCATCCGCAGCGCGGTCGCCTCGTCGTCCCGGACCCGGCGCACGTCGGCGGGGTCCAGCCTCGGCGTCCGGACCGCTTCGGCGAGCAACTCCACGGCGGCGCTGAGCCGGTCCACCGGGACCACCACGCTGGCCTGGAACGAGTCCCAGTCCAGCCCGGTCGACAACGCGGTGCCCAGCCCTTCGACGGCGAGCGCGTACGCGGCGGCGTCCCGCTGCGCGGTCCCCTCCTCCAACGCCTTGGCCAGCACGCCGGACAGGCCCTCCTTGCCGACCGGCTCCTGGCTCGCGCCCACGTCGAGCAGCAGCAGGGCCACGGCGAGGTTCTGCCCGGGCAGGTGCGCGGCGACGACCTGACCACCGGCCACGGCGCGGCGGACCACCGGCGGGAACCGGTACGGACGGGCGGCACCCGGGCCGGGACGGTCGGCGATCAGCGTCATGAGGTCTCCTCGGGCAGGTAGGTCAGCAGCACCCGGTCGGTGGCGAGCACGTCGGCGGCGGCCTCGGCGACCTGCTCGGCGGTGACCGCGAGCAGACCCGGCAGCTGGTCGGCGATGCGAGCCGGGTCACCGAACTGCGTGGCGTACCGGCCGAGCAGATCCGCGCGACCATCCACGGTGGACAGTTGACGCCACCACCCGGTGCTGAGCATCGCCTTGGCCCGATCCAGCTCGGCGGCGGTGACCGGCACGGTGGCCAACTCGTCGACGACCTCGGCCAGCCCCTCGGCCAGTCGCTCGGCGCTCACTCCGGGGCGGGCGGTGGCGGTGGCGATCAGCGGTGCCGGGGCGTGCGCGAGGTCCACCCCGTACGCCCCGACCAGGTCCGGCTGCGCGATCCGTTCACCGTCGGCGAGTCGCTGGTAGAGCCGGCTGCCCCGACCGCTGCCGAGGACGGTGGCCAGCACGTTGATCACGTGGTATTCCGGGCTGCCGAACGGGTAGGTGCGGTGGGCGACGTACACCCGGGGCGCAGGCACGTCGGCGCTTACCGACTCGACCGCCGTCATCCCGGTCGCCGGGACGGTGCGTCCGTCCGGGGCGGCCGGGATGTCGTCGCGTGCCGGCAGCGCGCCGAAATACTTGTCGGCGAGCGCGAACACGTCGGAGGCGGTGGCGTCGCCGACCACGGTGAGCACCGCGTTGTTGGGCGCGTAGTAGGTCTGGTGGAACGCCTGGAAGGTGGCGAGGTCGGCGGCGTTCAGGTCGGCCATCGAGCCGATCGTCGCGTGGTGGTACGGGTGTCCCGCCGGGTAGAGCAGCGGCAGCAGACGCAGCCAGGCGTCGCCGTACGGCACGTTCTCGTACCGCTGCCGGCGCTCGTTCTTGACCACGTCCCGCTGGTTGTCGAGCGTCTCCTGGGTGAGCGCGGGGACCAGGCCGCCCATCCGGTCGGCCTCCAGCCAGAGCGCCAACTCCAGGTGCTCGGTCGGGACCGTCTCGAAGTAGTTGGTCCGGTCCGGGTTGGTGGTGGCGTTGAGCGAGCCGCCGGAGCCCTGGATCAGTTTCATGTGCTCGGTCTTCGCCACGTTGACCGAGCCCTCGAACATCAGATGCTCGAAGAGGTGGGCGAAGCCGGTCTGCCCGGTCGGCTCGTGTCGGGAACCGACGTCGTACCAGAGGTTGACGGCCACGGCGGGCGCGGTGCGGTCCTCACTCACCACCACGCGCAGGCCGTTGTCCAGTCGGGACGTCTCAATGGGCCAGGGGTAACCACTGTCGGGCATACCCCGACGCTATCCGATCTCGCGGGCGGAAAGGTGACGTGTGGTGGGTCGAGCGCGCCGACCCCGGGCATCGAGACCGCCGTCCGGGGTACCGGAGGGCCATGACCGTCACCCCGCCCCCGTCCCGGTCCGCCGCCGTCGTCGAACGTGCCAGCGCCGCGCTCGGCCGGCTGCGCCACGGCCGGCTGCTGCATCCGGCCGGTCGCTCGTTCGTCGGCGAGGTGGTGATCTGGGGTACGCCCGGACCACCCACCGGGGTCGGCCTGCTCGACGACCCCGGCCGGTACCGGGCCACCGTCCGGTTCTCCAAGGGCACCCCCACGCCCGGCGGCTGGCCGGACGTGCTGGGCGTCGCGCTGCGCCTGCACCGAGACGCCTGCCGACCGTTCGACCTACTGGTCAGCTCCAGCGGCGCGGCCCCGCTGCTGCGGAACCTGCCGCTGCCCCGACGCGGCTTCACCGGGACGTACAGCACGATCGTGGGTTACCGCGTGGGCCGGCGCCGGCTCTGGCTGGCGGCGCTTGCCGACCCCGACTCCATCGACCTCGGGCGCAGCCTGCGCACGGTGGCCGCCGCGACCAGGACGGACACGCCACGGCTGGTGCTCGCGGTCGCGTCCGCCGTCGGGCCGTGGCGGCCGGTGGGGCAGGTCGAGTTCGGTGCCCCGCTCGGCGCCGAGGAGGACGCCGCGCTCGCGTTCGACCCGGTGCGGAACCTGCCACCCGAACTGCGGGCGGCAGGTCCGCTGGCCTGGCTGCGGGAGCACACCTACCGGGGGTCCCGCCGGGCACGTGGGGCCGCCGCTCAGTCCGGCGGCTCGACCGCGACGACTGTCTGATCCGAGGTACGACGTTCCAGCACCGTGTCGGGCGCCGCGTTCTGGTCCGCCTCCCGGATGTCCGACTCGGCGAGGATGGCCGCGGCCTGCGCCTCCGGGTCGTCGCTGCCCACGGCGACCTCCTCGGGCAGGAGGTGGTGGGCGCGGGACTCCACCCGTTCCTGATCGCTCTGCTCGTCAGTCATGGCACCCCTGTTACCCCGACCCCGCCCCCGGCACGCGGTCTCCGCCCCGCATCTTGGGACGACGGGCCGGCGGTTCCCGTCGGGTCGGGTAGGCTCTCCCCCGTGACGCGTTCCTATCGATGGTTTAGGCAGCCGGCTCGCACGCCGGTGACTTCACCATGAACTGACGTCACCACGGACCGAGCCGGCTGGGCAGGAGCTGTCGTTCCTGCCCTTTTGCGTACGAGCAGCCGGCTCGTCCCGGGCACCGGCCCCGGGCACGGTCGGCGGAAGGATGCCCACCGTGACGACCCCGGAGACCGATCGGGTCAGCGATCAGCGAATCGACCGTGTCGTGCCGCTGACCACACCCGCCCTCCTACACCACGAGTTACCCCTGGACGCCTCGCTCGCGTCGGCCGTGCTGACCGGTCGCCGCGCGGTGGGTCGCGTGCTCGATCGCGAGGACGACCGCCTGCTGGTGGTGGTCGGCCCCTGCTCGGTGCACGACCCCGCCGCCGCCCTCGACTACGCGCGGCGTCTGCGTACGGCAGCCGACCGGCTGGCCGACGACCTGCTGATCGTCATGCGGGTCTACTTCGAGAAGCCGCGCTCCACTGTCGGTTGGAAGGGCCTGATCAACGACCCGGGCCTGGACGGCAGCGGGGACGTCAACACCGGTCTGCGGCTGGCCCGGGCGCTGCTGCTCGACGTGCTGCGCGTCGGTCTGCCGGTGGGCTGCGAGTTCCTCGACCCGATCACGCCGCAGTACATCGCGGACACGGTGGCCTGGGGTGCGATCGGCGCCCGTACCGTGGAGAGTCAGGTGCACCGCCAGCTCTCCTCGGGTCTGTCCATGCCGATCGGCATGAAGAACCGCCCGGACGGCAGCATCAGCACCGCTGTCGACGCGATCCGCGCCGCCGGGGTGCCACACGTCTTCCCCGGCATCGACTTCTCCGGCACCCCGGCGATCATGCACACGCGGGGCAACACCGACGGCCACCTGGTGCTGCGCGGTGGGGGCGGCCGGCCCAACTACGACGCGGATTCGGTCGCCGGAGCGCTCGACCTGCTCCGCGCGGCCGGGTTGCCGGAGCGGCTGGTGATCGACGCCAGTCACGCCAACAGCGGCAAGGATCACCGCAACCAGCCGCGTGTCGCCGCCGACGTGGCCGCCCAGCTGGCCGCCGGCCAGCGCGGGATCACCGGGGTGATGTTGGAGTCGTTCCTGCTGCCTGGCCGGCAGGATCTCGATCCGACCCGGGAGCTGGAGTACGGCCGGTCGGTCACCGACGCCTGCCTCGGCTGGGACGACACCGTCGAGGTCCTCGACCACCTGGCCTCCGCCGTGCAGGCCCGGCGGGCCACCCTGCCGGCGACGGTGTGACCGCCGCCACTGCGGCTCGTGGAACACGGGCGGGGGTCGACTCGTTGACCGAGGTGTCGGTGTGTCATGTGTCCCCGGGCCTCACCTAAATAGCCTTCGCGGAATACCGTCCGGCTGGAGCCGCGTAGTGCCACTCGCCGAGAGGCGACCTGCACACCGACACCAGCGCCGCCCCCGGCCCACAAGGCCGGGGGCGGCGCTGTCTCTGTGCCGGAAACCTCGCCCCCGCCGGCGGCACCGGAGCGAGGCAGCGGTCGGGCCACCCGCGTGACGTTTGACCGATTCCGGCCCGGGTAGCTGATCGACGTGACCGACGACGCACCCGTGACCGACGAGCCGGACACCCAGGCCCTCGACGACCTGCTCGACGACATCTACCGGGCGCAGGAGCGGGTCACCCAGGCGGAGATCTACCGCCGGGCGGTGGCCGCCGAACTCCCGCCCGACCTGCTCGCCCGCGTCGACGCGCTGCCCGAGGGCGAGTACTCGGTGGACGAGGCCAGCGACCTGCTGGGCGGTTCCATCGGCTGACCGACCGCAGAAGGGACACCGACATGACACGCCACGAGGACCATGACGAGAAGGTGCCGGCGCTGGGTCAACCACCGAAGGGCCGGGACACCACCCCCGAGCCGGACTTCGCGAACGAACACGACCGCACCGCCGTCGACCGGGACATCATCACCGGGGCGGACGAGGACGAACGGGAACCGGAGTCGCCGCACGGCTGGTCCGGCATGCAGCGCTGAGGTGGGTACGACGAAGGGGGCCGGCGTCTGCCGGCCCCCTTTCGCGTCCACTCGTCAGTCGTCGTCGTGGTGCCCACCCTCGGCGGCCTGCTGTGCCATCGCGTACGCCATCTGGAGGAAGTCGGACGCGGCGACCGCCGTCAGCGCGGTGGCCACCAGACGAGTCAGCCGGGGCGCCAGCACCAGGCCCCCGGTCAGCCCGGTGGCCACCCAGACCGCCAGGCAGAAGGGGCAGCTCAGCAGCTCGCCGATGGCATGCCGGGTCGGGCTGCCCGAGTCGCGGACCTGCTCCATCACCTCACCGCTGCCGATCGGGCGGTCGTAGCGGGTGAACGGCGCGCGGAGAGGGCTGGTCACGGCGTCCTTGGACAGCAGCCGGCTCAGCTTGTGCGTGGCGATGGAGAGCAACACGACGTCGGACGGGGCGGGACGCTCCGGCACCTGTCGACCTGTCACCTTGACCAGACCGGCAAGTGCCCCGGTCACTCCGGCGTAGGCGCCCATCGCCACCAGATAGCCGCCGAGCGGCCGGTGTTCGTGCGGCGCGTACGCCCGGCGCAGCCGCGCCGCCTTCTGTCGCAGGCCGGTGTCGCTCACCCGGTCTCCTTACCTCTCGTGGTGGTGTGGGAGCGGCGTGCCGCGGGGGCCGGCTCAGCCGGCCTGAAGGTTGTCGGCGACCTCGCGTGCCAGGTTGGTGAGCGCCTCGTCGGCCAGTTGGTCCGGACCCGAACCGTCCGACCCGTCGGCCAGGTCGAGCTGGATCCGGGCGCCGCCGGAATCGGCCGACTCCACCCGGATCTCGGCGGACCAGTCGGCGTCGCCACCCCACCGGGCTCGCAACTCGGCACCGTTGATATCCGCGGCGGGGGCGTCGCCTCCGCGCAGCGGTTCCGGCAGCCAGGCCGCGGCCCGGTCGGGGTCGGTGGCCGTGTTGAAGACCACCTCGGGTGGCGCGGACATCCCGCGCACGGCGCGCGCCGGCATCAGGAGTCCCGCAGACGGTTGGGGTCGACCTCTCGGCCCGGGTGACGCGCCAGGTATTCGGTCTCGAGCTCGGCCGTGCGCCGCAGGTGGTTGGCGAGCGCGGAGTCCGCCGCGTGCCGCAGGGTGTCCAGGCGGGTGCGGTGCAGGCTGTGCATCTCGCGGATCAGGTCCTCGTCGGTCAACTCCGTCGGGTCGATGCCGAGCAGGTCGCCGTCGAGAACGCCCGCCGGGTCGGCGAGGTGATCGCCACCCCACTCGGGCACCCGCTGCTCCGGGCTCATATCCGTGCTGCCGTTGGACGCAAAGCCGTCCTCACGTACCGATCCGGTCATCATCGCCCCCCTTGATCTCGGCTGGGCTGGCGTCTAGACGATTGCCCAGGCGTGGTGACGCCAAACCCTCCCGGCCGCGCGACAACTACGACACCGTGTCGGAGACCGGCGGCGCCCCCGGTACTCTCGGTGCCATGAGGCGGCTCTGGACCCCGGCGTGGATCGCACGTCACGTGGCCATGGTCGTGCTGGTCGTGGGCTTCCTCGGGCTGGGCTGGTGGCAGGTCAGCCGGGCCGCCGCCGGCAACAGCCTGAGCTGGGGGTACGCGGTCGAGTGGCCGATCTTCGCCGGCTTCGTGGTCTACGTCTGGTGGCGCGAGGTGAAGCTGGCCCGTCGCCGGACTACCGACACCGACGTGCCCTCGGCCGAGCCGGCCGCCGAGCCCGCGCCGGCGGTCATCGCGGGGTCCCGACCGGCGGTACGCCGGCCGGTGCGGGTGTCCCGGGCACCGTCCGGCGGCGACGCCGTCGAGGACACGGACCTGGCCGCCTACAACCACTACCTGTCATGGTTGAGCGCCAATCCGGGCGCCCGACCCGGTGACTATCCCGGCTGAGCCGGGCTCGGAAGGACGGACGACTGTGGGCGCTGCCCTTACCCGCTACCGCGCGATCGCCTGGATCGTGGGCGTCGTGCTGATCCTGTTGGTCGTGATCGGCATGCCGCTGAAGTACGTGTTCGACAACGCGGTCGTGGTGGAGACGGTGGGGCCCGCGCACGGGTTCCTCTACATGATCTATCTGGTGGCCGCGTTCGACCTGAGCCGTCGGGCCGACTGGCCGCTGAAGCGGATGCTGCTGGTGATGTTGGCCGGCACCGTGCCGTTCGTCTCGTTCTACGCCGAGCGCCGGGTCAGCGCCTGGGTGGCCGCGCCGCAGGAGACCCGGGCCCCGGAGCCGGTCGCCCGTTGAGCGGGCCGGTGGGCCGACGCCCGCTGAGCGGGCCGGTGGGCCGACGCCAGTGAGCGCGGGCCCACCGTTCGTCGGCTCAGCGGCTGGGCCGCCACGGCTCGGCGGAGGCGAGCGGGTCGACCCAGCCGCCGTACCTGTTCACTTCGCGGGCCCGCAACAGCGCCCGGGTGACCTGGCCGAACTGCCGCTCGTCGTCGGCACTGAACAGCAGCACCTCCGCTCCCCCGTACCACCCCCACAGCTCGTGCGGCGGTGGGCGCCAGCGATCGCCGACCAGGGCCAGCGCAGCCGGCAGCAGGAACACCGCACCGAGGATGAGGTAGGCCCCGGCGGTCAGGCGTTGCAGCCCGCCGGTGAAGCCGAGCAGCAGCCCGACACCGCCGAGCATGCTGGCGGTGATGATGACGGCCCGGACGGCGATCCGGTCGTGCGGGCCCCGGGTGGTGCGCAGATGGGTCAGGTCGGCGACCCGGTAACTGGTTCGGCCGACGGTGAACCTGTCGACGGTCACGATGATGCCGGGCCGGGCGTACAGCAGGGTCGACCGGTTACCCGGCACCGTTCGCGGCGGTCGCACCCTTGCGCCTTCACGATTCACGGTTCCTCCCGCGGGGGGACGCTTGGCCGAGGTGACCGACGGGTGACGGCTGCCGCTGTCTGCCGACGGGATTCCCGGCGTCAGCACCCATTGTGTTTGTGCCCCGCCAGCCGACCTGGGCAGTTACCGGTTCTCGACAGCTCACCCCGACGAGGGACATCGCCCAGAAACAGCATCCATTTCACCTTTTATCGGTTATGGCGAGCCATCATGCGGCGGCATACGCCCGGAACGACGAAAGTCGCATATCCGTCAGTGGGCTTTAAAGAGGGCGTTATCCCGCTGCAGCAGGTGTCAGCAGCGCCACCCAGCGCAGGAACACGAGAGGCCACTCGCCCAACTTTCGCCCCTGCTTCAACTGCGAGCGACATCCGTCCCGGGTTAGGTTGGGTGCGCCGGTCCGGCCCAGTGCCGTCCGCCCGGGTGGCCCCGGCCGGTGTCGCCGAGGGCGTCAGCAGCCCCGGCGGCCGTGGGAGAGGGGCCTTTCGCTCTTGTCATCCCTGAGAAACCTGCTGCGTACCGTGGCGCTGGCCGGCATGTCGGCCGCGCTTATCGCCCCGACGGCGGTGGCGCGCGCCGAGCCGTCCCCCGCCGACCTGACCCGCCGGATCGAGACATCTTCGGCCGAGTTGGAACGGGTGGTGGAGTCGTACAACAAGCTGCGTGAGGAGATCAAGGCCAACGAGGCCTCGGTGGCCCGGTTGAAGGCCCGCATCGGCCCGCTGGAGCAGCAGGCCGAGCAGAGCCGGGCCGACGTGACCGAGCTGGCCACCACGGCGTACAAGAGCGGCGGCCTGCGGACCGCGGACGCCCTGCTGCGTGCCGGCGGCTCCGCCGCCCTACTGGACCGGCTGGGCACGCTCGATCAGCTCACCCGCCAACGGCAGGAGAGCATCTCCGGCTTCACGGCCGACCAGCGACGACTGCTGGACGAGAAGGCCAGCCTGGACGCCACCCTGACCCGGCAGGCCGCGCGGGCCCGTCAGCTCACGGCGGGTAAGAAGCAGATCGAACAGGACCTGGCCAAGCTGTACGAGCTGCGTCGGCAGGCGTACGGGGCGGCCACCGAGCGTCCCGAGCCGAAGGCCGCGGCGGCGGTGGCCAAGGACGTTCCCGCGGTGGCCGGTGACGCCGGCGCCGCGGTGCGCTACGCGTTCGGCGCGGTGGGCAAGCCGTACGTCTGGGCAGCCGACGGGCCCAACGGCTACGACTGTTCCGGGCTGACCTCGGCGGCCTGGCGGGCGGCCGGCAAGTCCCTGCCGCACAACACCCGGATGCAGTGGGGTGCCGTCGCACACATCGGGCGGGGCGACCTGCGTCCAGGTGACCTCGTCTTCTACAGCGGGCTCGGGCACGTCGCCCTCTACGTGGGCGACGGCCAGGTGATCGACGCGCCGAGCGCGGGCCGCAACGTGCTCAAACGGGGCATGAACATGATGTCCATCCAGGGCTACGGCCGGGTCCGCTAGCGGACCCGGCAACGGCGAACGGCCAGCGTCCCCCTATCGGACGCCGGCCGTTCGCCGTCATTACTACCAGGTCAGGCTGCCTGCAGCCCCTCCGCCCGGGCCAGCTCACGCAGCCGGCCGAGGGCCTGGATCTCCAACTGCCGGATCCGCTCGCGGGACAGCGAGAACCGGGACGCGACCTCGGTGAGCGAGTGCTCCCGGCCGTCCTCCAGCCCGTAGCGGGCCCGCATGATGCCGGCGGACCTGTCGTCGAGGTGGTTGAGCAGCCCCTCGATGCGCTGCCGCTCCAGGCCGCTGAGGACGATGTCCTCCGGCGACGGCGCGTCGCTGTCGGCGACCAGGTCGCCGAGGCTGGTGTCGCCGTCGTCGCCCACCGGGGTGTCCAGCGAGACGGTGTCCTGCGACCAGCGGCGCAGTTCGTTGACCCGCTCGACCGTGACGCCGAGGGAGGCCGCGATCTGCTCCGGCTCCGGGTCGGCGCCCAGCTCGCGGGTCAACTGCCGGGCCACGTTGCGCATCCGGTTGACGTCCTCCACCAGGTGCACCGGCAGACGGACGGTGCGCTCCTGCTGCGCGATCGCCCGGCTGATCGCCTGGCGGATCCACCAGGTGGCGTAGGTGGAGAACTTGTAACCGCGCTCGTAGTCGAACTTCTCGACCGCCCGGACCAGGCCGGTGTTGCCCTCCTGGATCAGGTCCAGCATGGGCATGCCCGACCGCACGTACCGGCGGGCGATCGACACGACAAGTCGGAGGTTGGCGCGGATGAAGAGATCCTTCGCGCGCTCCCCCTCGACGACAAGCCACTCCAGGTCAGCCCGATCCCGCTCGGTACCGCCGGGGGCGGCATCCTCACCGAGCAGGTGCTCGGCGTAGAGGCCGGCCTCGATAGCCTTGGAGAGATCGACCTCCCGGGCGGCGTCCAGCAGTGGCGTCCGAGAGATCTCGTGCAGGTAGACACCGACCAGGTCGCGCTCCTCGGCCACCTGATCGGTGCGCATGCCGATGTTCTTGTCCACGTTGCCCACGGTCCCCTCGCTCGCGCCGGTTGCCCGGTTCCTTGCCATACCCCACGTCCGTCAACCCCTGGTAACTTCTGCTGTGCCCATCGGTGCTGACACCTACACAACAGATGAGACGTGTCGGGGATTCCGTGTGGTGAGTCGAAAGTGTCACGAATGCCTGAGTCTTAGCTGAGAGCACGGTCCACGTTTGCTGTCAGCATCCCGTCGGGTGGCTCGCCGCTGGGCACCACGCACGGGTCACACACCATGGCAACACCGCCCGCCGTGGGGGCACAGCGACCCGGGTCACCACCACGCTGCGATCCTGGTCACTGCCAGATACGCGCCGAAGGACCGGTCGGTTCATCCTCCGGGGTGTATTACCCCTCGGCCAGATGAACAATCCGAAGCCCCGTTCGCTTCCCGGGGCGCGTGCGCCCTACGGGGCGAGCAGGGCGAGGGCCCCGCGTACCTGGTCGGCGGAGCGGGCCAGCGCGGCCCGGGCGGCGTCCACCTCGGCACCGGAGACCAGCGAGACGAGCGCCGTCTTCAGGTCACCGTCGGCCTCGGCGAGCGCCTGCCGGGAAACCTCCTCCGAGCAGTCGGTCGCCTCGACCAGAATCGAGATCATTCGTCCGCGGAGCTTCGCGTTGGTGGCCACCATATCGATCATGAGGTTCGAGTAGACCCGCCCCAGGCGCACCATGACGGCTGTCGAGAACGTGTTGAGCACCAACTTCTGCGCCGTGCCTGCCTTCATCCGAGTCGACCCGGTGACCACCTCGGGTCCGGTGTCCACCCCGATGAACACGTCCACCGACCGGGCGGCCTCCGCCTCCGGATTGGCGCAGAGCAACACCGTCGAGGCGCCCTTGGCGCGGGCCGCGGCGAGCGCCCCGAGCACGTACGGCGTGCGTCCGCTCGCCGCCAGACCCACCACCAGGTCGTCGGTGCGCACACAACTGGCCGCCTCGACCGCGCCGCCCCGCTCGTCGTCCTCGGCGTCCTCCACGGCCCGCCACATGGCGTCCGGACCACCGGCGAGGTGGGCGCAGAACCAGTGCCGGGGTGAGTTGAAGGTGGGGGCGAGTTCGGCCGCGTCGAGGACGCCGAGCCGACCGGACGTGCCGGCCCCGAAGTAGTGCACCCGGTGGCCGCCGCGCAGCGCCTCGACCGCCAGGTCGACGGTGGCGGCGATCTCGTCGAGCACCGCGGCGACCGCCGCCGGCACCCGCCGGTCCGCCTCGTTGATCACGGTGAGCACGTCCCGGGTCGACATCAGGTCGAGGTCGACGCTCAGCGGGTTGCGGCGTTCGGTGGGTGCGCCCACCCGGACCGTCGGGCGGGCGTGCGGTGCGGGCAGGTCCTCGTCCGGTTCCACCGCACCGGGCGTCACGGCCGCCTCCGGTTGGCACCCACCCGGTGCGACTGGACCGCCTCGGCGGTCGACTCCAGGGCCTTGCGGGCCCGCGCCCGGTTACGGGCGGCCACCCCGACGAACAGACAGTCGACCACGGTGAGCTGGGCGAGCCGGCTGGCCGTCGCCCCGGAGCGGTAGGTGGTCTCCCGGGCCGCCGTGGTCAACACGAAGTCCGCCACGTCGGTGATCGGCGACCGCGGGAAGTTGGTGAGCGCCACGGTGACGGCACCCCGCGTACGGGCCTGCTCCAGCACCTCGATCACGTCGGAGGTCGTGCCGCTGTGCGAGATGCCGATCGCCACGTCGCCCCGGCCCAGGAGGGCAGCCGAGGTCAGCGCGGTGTGCACGTCCGGAAAGTAGAAGGCGATCCGGCCGATGCGGTGCAGCTTCTGCTGGAAGTCCGATGCGACGAACCCGCTGGCGCCAGCACCGTAGATGTCGATCCGACCGGCGCTGTTGATCGCCTCGACCACCTGCTCACAGATGGCGGGGTCGAGCTGCTCGGCAGTCTCCTCGACCGCCCGGGCGTCGTTGAACGCGATGGTGGCGATGATCTGGGCGAGGTCGGCGCCGGGCGGGATGTCACCGCCGACCACCCGGGCGTCCGGTGGCTCGATGCGGCGGGCGGCCTCGGCAGCGAGCCGGATCCGCAGCTGGGGGTAACCGTCCATGCCGACCGAGCGGCAGAACCGGATGACCGTCGCCTCCGAGGTCTCCGCCGCGGTGGCGAGGTCGGTGATGGTCCGCCGGGACGCGGCGGCCGGGTCGGAGACGACCAGCCGGGCAACCCGCTGCTCGGCGGGCGACAGCGACGGCAGCAGCCCACTGATGTGGACGATCAGCCCACCGGGCTCCTGACTCGCAGAAATCTTCGGACTCTTCGCCACGGATGAAACTTACTTTCACCTGGCGTGAGCGTCAACCATGACCGGCCGGGACGACGAAAACACCTCGACGGCCGGATCACCGGTCCCGCACAGCCTGCCACTCCCGCAGCACCGCCGCCTCATCCGCCGGGTCCAGTCCCCCCTGCCGGACGGCGGCCGGGTCCGCTGTCATCCAGGCCGCCGTCGCCCGAACAGTGTCGGACAGTGGACGGACCGCCAGCCCGGCGCCCAGAGCCGGTCTCGCGTCCCGGTCCATCAGGCCACCGGACTCCGGCAGCCGCACCCACAGCGGCAGGGCCCGCTCCCCCGACCACTCGCGGACGTCGTGGGCCAGCAGGAACTCCTGGTCCACCCAGGTGAGGACCGGATCGGCGACTCCCAGCCCGGCGGCCACCCCGTGCAGCAGGTCGGCGCGGGACATCGCCGGCCCGGTGCCGTCGTACGTGCCGGCGAGGCCGATGCCGGCGGCGTGCAGCAGCCAGCCGGCCAGATCGGCCACGTCCACGAACTGCACCCGGTCGGTCGGCCGGCCGGGCGCGAGCACCTCTCCGCCGGCCGACAGCCGCCGCACCCAGTACGGAAAGCGATCGCTCGGATCCTCCGCGCCGACGATCAGCCCCGCCCGGCAGATGAACGAGCGGTCCACACCCATCCGCTCCCGGACCAGCCGCTCGATGCTCACCTTGCACTCGCCGTACCAACGGTTGTCCGGGTCGGGCAGGCCGTCCACCTCCGGTGGGGCCGGCGGCAGCACCGGTGCGTCCGACGCGGTCTGACCCGGGGTGGTGTTGTCCGCGTACACCGAGATCGTCGACACGAAGGACCAGTGTCCGACCCGCTCGGCAAGGGCGGTGAGCGCGTACCGGGCGTGACTGATCTGGCGGGTCACGTCGACCACGGCGTCGAAACCGGCGTCGGCGAGCGGCGCCAGCGCCGCGGGATCGTCCCGGTCCACAGGCACGAACCGGACGCCGGCCGGCGCGGCTCCGGACACGCCCCGGGCCGCGCAGGTCACGTCGTGCCCCCGCGCGGCGGCGAGTCGAGCCACCGCCCGGCCGAGGAACCGGGTACCACCGAGAACGAGGATCCGCATCCGCCGATCCTGCGCCCTCAACCCCCGAACGAACCAACGAATCTGCCCACCGCAGACCGTGATCATGAGGTTGTTGCCACTCCGATCGGCGTGTCACGGCAATAACTCCATGATCGACGGAGGGGGAGGGGTGGGGTGGGGGGTGGGGGTGGGGTGGGGGCAGTAGGTTGGGGGTATGGCTGGGCGGAGCGTGTTGGTTACCGGGGGTACCGGTGGGCTTGGCGGGGCCGTTGTGGGCGCGTTCGTCGAGGCGGGCTGGCGGGTGGTCGTACCGGAGCGGAGCGCCCGGCCCAGCTCGGGCCCGGCGGCGGACGACCTGGTCCGACTGGTCGCGGACCTGAGCGAGCCGGCGGGCGCCGCGCGGGCGGTCGAGGCCGCCGCCGGTGATTCGGCCGCGCCGCTGCGGGCGGTGGTCAACCTGGTCGGCGGGTACGCCAGCGGCGGTCTGGTGCACGAGACGCCGGTCGAGGACTTCGAGCGGATGCTCACCGTCAACCTGCGACCCACCTACCTGGTCACCCAGGCCGCGTTGCCCCACCTGGTGGCGGCCGGTGGCGGCGCGGTGGTCTGCGTGGCGGCCCGCGCGGCGGTCGCCCCGTTCCCCGGCGCCGCCGGCTACGTGACGGCCAAGGCGGCGGTGCTGGCGCTGGCCAACGCGATCGCGGTGGAGTACCGGTCCCGCGACGTGCGCTGCAACACGGTGCTGCCAAGCGTCATCGACACCCCGGCAAACCGGGCCGCCCAGCCCGACGCCGACCACTCCCGCTGGGTGGCCCCGGCCGAGATCGCGTCGGTGATCCGGTTCCTCGCGTCGGCCGAGTCCGCGCCGACGAGCGGCGCCACCGTGCCGGTCTACGGGCGGGCCTGAGCCACCATCGGGTCACCATCCCCCTCCGCCGCCCGGGGGGACGCCGGCAGCCAGCTCCCCAGGTGCGCCTGGATCTGCTCGGTCACCTCCTCGGCCGGACGGCCCGCGTCCACGAGCACGAAGCTCGGATATTCGGGCAGGGCCCGGTAGGCGGTGTCCGCCGCGGTCAGCCAGCCCATCGTCTCGTGGTCGGTGCCGCGCTCCTCGATGCGCCGGTACGCCTCCGCCGGGTCGACCGCGAGCAGGAATGTCACCTGTGGGGTCGGGAACAGTCGGTAGCCGGCTCGGGCCAGCCGCTCCCAGCGGTGCCCGCCGTGGGCGCGGATGCTCGCGTACTGGCAGGCCGAGTAGCGGTCCATCACTGCCGTCCGGCCGGTGAGCAGGCAGGTGACCAGGGCTAGGGCGATGGCGAGCCAGCGCAGCACGGACTCCACCGCCAGCATGCCGTCGCGCCCGACGAGCCGCTGCGCGTCCGGCCGGCCGAGCCGGTGGGCGACCCGGCCGAGCCAGCGGCGCCCGCTGGCGTTGCGGCGGTAGGTGGCGGGGCTCCCGGCGGCCGTCAGCGCGTCGGCCAGCCGGTGCGCCTGCGTGGTCTTGCCCGAACCGTCGATGCCGATCAGGGCGACGGTGCGCAACCGGCCCCTGCCGCGTCGCATCCCCGATGATCTGGCCACCCTCCACAGATTATCCGACCGGCGCACCGACTCCGCGAGGTTTGTGCTGTTTCGACCCTGTTGACGCCCGACCGAGTCCCAAGCAGGTGTGGCCGACCGGAATGCCGGGTACGGGAGTCTGAAACCCAAACCGCCGGTCCACCAACACGACGACGGGAGATCCAGATGGCTGAGCGCGGGGACGAGAGTCTGGTGCACACCCTCAAGAAGGTCGCCGCCGTGCTCAAGCAGTCCGAGATCCCGTTCGCCCTGGGCGGCAGCTTCGCCGTCTACGCCCACGGGGGCCACTCCAGCGAGCACGACGTCGACTTCCTGATCCGGGAGGCCGACGTGGAGCAGGCCCTGGAGGCCCTGGTGGCCGCCGGCTTCGTCGCCCAGCGACCACCCGAGGACTGGCTGGTGAAGGTCTTCGACGACGGCCGGATGGTGGACCTCATCCACCGGCCGATCGAGACACCGGTGACCGAGGAGACGTTCGCCGACACGGTCATCCGGCCGGTGGACGCGATCCACATGCCGGTGCTGTCCGCCACCCAGCTGATGGTGCACAAACTGCTCAGCTTTTCCCAGCACTACTGCGACTTCGCCCGCGGCCTGCCGCTGGCCCGGTCACTGCGGGAGCAGATCGACTGGGAAAGGGTACGCAAGGAGACGCAGCACTCGCCGTACGCCGAGGCGTTCCTGGTGCTGCTGGACCGGCTGGAGGTGGTGCCGGCGGTCGGCACCCAGCCAGGAGAGGGGACACCGTGACCCATCATCGCGACATCGGCGCCGGGCCACCGGACGAGTACGTCGAAGCCGAGATCCAGCGCCTGCTCGCCGAGGACCCCGCCGTCGCCGAACAGGGGATCACCGTGGTCCGACGGGACCGCGCCCTCGTGCTGTACGGCGAGGTGGAGAGCCCGCACCGGCGCGCGGAGATCCTGCGCCGGGTGTCCGAGCGCTTTCCTGACGTACCGATCGCCAGCGACATCGGGGTGATCCGCGCCCAGGCGCCAACGGAGATCGAGCAACTGCCCTGAGGGAGGTTCCATGGTGATCCGGATCGCCGCGGTGGGTGACGTGCATCTGGACGAGGACGTGGTCGGACGGTTCCGACCGGCGTTGGAAGAGCTGCCGGAGTGCGCCGACGTGCTGCTGCTGGCCGGGGATCTGACTCGGCACGGCACCGAGGCCGAGGCGCGCTGCGTGGCGGAGGAGTTCGGTGGGTTGGCCGTGCCGGTCGTGACCGTGCTGGGCAACCACGACCACCAGTGTGACCAGGTGCCCCAGGTGGTCAAGGTGCTCGAGGACGCGGGCATCACCGTGCTGGAGGGCAACGGCGTGGTGTTGGACTGCGCGGGCGGGCGGCTCGGCATCGCCGGGGTCAAGGGCTTCGGCGGCGGGTTCGCCGGGCGGTGTGCGAGCGACTTCGGTGAGCCGGAGATGAAGGCTTTCGTACGGACCACCACCGACAGCGCGGACCGCCTCGGCGCCGCGCTGCGCTCGCTCGACTGCGACATGCTCGTCGCCCTCACCCACTACGCGCCGGTGCCGGACACGCTTGTCGGCGAGCCGTTGGAGATCTACCCGTTCCTCGGGTCGTACCAGTTGGGACAGGCGATCGACTCGGCGCCCACCGCGCTGGCCCTGCACGGGCACGCGCACGCCGGCAGCGAGCGCGGCACGACCCCCGGCGGGGTACGCGTCCGCAACGTCGCGCACCCGGTGATCAAGCAGGCGTACAGCGTCTTCCATGTCGGCGATCAACTTGATACCGACCAGGTTTCCACGCTCGGACCGTCGGGTATTCAGAGGTCATGGAGCTGATTCTTTGGATTCTCGCAGTCGTACTCGTGGTCGCCGGCATCCTCGCGCTGTTCCGCCGGCAGATCCTGTGGGGCATCGTCCTCATCGTTGTCGGGCTGTTGGTCGGCCCGGGTGGTGTCAGCATCTTCAATTAGCGTTCGCACGACGTCATAACCGGGACCCGTCGGGGTCGCCGCGACCGGAGCTCCGTCCTCCCGACAGGAGCACCGGCCGCGGCGATCCCGGCGCTTTTTTGTGGGCGTTCGTGCCACCGTCGGCGGTTTGAGCTGCTGCCGACGGGAAACTATCTCGACCATGGAGATATCTCAGGACGCGCCGAGGACCTCCGGCCGGCGACGGTGGTGGGCCCTCGTCGGCTTCGCCGCGGCCGTCTTCGTCGCGGCGGCGATCGGCGGGCTGGGGGTGCAGGGCACCACCGACGAGTACGCGAGCCTGCGGCAGCCCGACTGGGCTCCGCCCTCCTGGCTGTTCGGCCCGGTGTGGTCGCTGCTCTACGCGCTGATCGCCGTGGCCGGCTGGCTGGTGTGGCGGCGGGTCGGCTTCTCGACCGCGCTCTGGGCGTGGTCCGCGCAACTGGTGCTCAACGCCATCTGGACCCCGCTGTTCTTCGGCGCGGGGCAGTACGGGCTGGCGTTCGCCGAGATCGTGGTGATGTGGCTGGCGATCGGGCTCACCGTGGTGCTGTTCGCCCGGGTGTCCCGGGTGGCGGCCGCGCTGCTGCTGCCCTACTGGGCGTGGGTCACCTTCGCTGCCGCGTTGAACCTGTCGATCTGGCAGCTGAACTCCTGACCGACAGGTCCCGGCGGCGCCGCCCGCCGGGACCGACCGTGGCCGTTTCCGGGTCAGCAGCGAGGGACGCCGGGGATGTATCCGTCCGAACCGGTGTAGACGTACGCGTCGGCGATGTACCTACCGGAGCCGATGCGGTCCCAGATCGAGCTGGTGCCGTACGTGCCGGTGACACTGGTGCCGCTGGTCTGGCAGGCGATGGTCACCCGGGTCCCGTCGGCGACGGTGCCCACCGAGGCGTACCCGGTGCCGGGGCCGGAGCGGACGGTCAACGCGGTGCCGCTGGTGTCGACGGTGCCGTTGCCGCTGCCCGAGGAGCACCCGTTGTCACTGGTGTAGCTCTTGGTGCCCCAGTAGAGGCCGAGGGCGCCGTTGAAGCGGACCTGGATGTCGCCGCCGTTGAGCCGCTGCTCGTAGTGCAGGTGGGGGCCGGTCGAGCCACCGGTGCTGCCGACCCAGCCGAGCACCTTGCCGTAGCCGACCGTCTGCCCGACCGAGACGTTGAAGCCGTTGAGGTGGGCGTAGTAGGTGTTGTAACCGCCACCGTGGTTGATTCGGACGTACTTGCCGTAGCTGGTGCCGCCGAGATCCGTCACCCGGTCGACGGTGCCCGGGGCGCTGGCCACCACGGGGTCGCCGACGTCGTCGGTGCGGTTGAAGTCGACGGCGTACGCCGGGCTGTGGTCCGACCTGGTCTGGCCGGACCAGGACTGGCCGCACGGGAAGGGCACCTTGAAGGTCGGCGCGGCCAGCGCCGGGCTTGCCGGCACCAGCGCTCCCCCGACGAGCAGACCCGTCACCAGCAGGCTCATCCACCGCTTGCGCATGCGGCTCCTCCTATGTCGAAAACCTTCGATCCGATACGCCCAGCCTGACAGATATCGTCAATCTTCGAAAGAGTCCAGGATTCGGGATGGCAGCGCGCTCACCAGGCAGACCGCAGGTTTCGGGATTGTTACTCGCTCGTGTCTGACAGGGGGTGGACCGGAGCGAATGCAAGCGCTTACATGTGTGCACGCCCAATCGGACCGGCGACGGGTCACCAGCACGACCGCGCCGGCTAGGAAGGAGGACGGCATGGCGGTCTTTACCAGACCACGCCAGGCCTTCGTGATCGCCGGCGTACTCGGGCTGGCGCTCAGCGCCACCGCCTGCGGTACCGGCGACGACAAGAAGAGCAACAACGCGGGCTCCGCGGAGTGCGCCGCCTACGACAAGTACGAGGGCCACGACGGCAAGAAGGTCTCGATCTACGCGTCCATCCGTGACGCGGAGGCCGACCTGCTGGAGCGCTCCTGGTCGGACTTCACCAAGTGCACCGGCATCGAGATCGACTACGAGGGCAGCGGCGAGTTCGAAGCACAGCTCCCCGTGCGGGTCGACGGCGGCAACGCCCCCGACATCGCCTTCGTGCCCCAGCCGGGCCTGGTGAAGCGCTTCGCGGACGCCGGCAAGCTGAAGAACCTGAGCACCGACACCAAGACGATGGCCGAGCAGAACATGCCGGCCGACTGGCTGAAGTACGGCACCGTGAACGGAACGCTCTACGGCGTGCCGCTCGGCGCCAACGTGAAGTCCTTCGTCTGGTACTCGCCGAAGACGTTCAAGGAGAAGGGCTGGGAGGTTCCGACCTCCTGGGACCAGCTCATCGCCCTGAGCGACAAGATCGCCGCCAGTGGCATGAAGCCGTGGTGCGCGGGTGTCGAGTCCGGTGACGCCACCGGCTGGCCGGCCACCGACTGGATCGAGGACGTGGTCCTGCGGACCCAGGGGCCCGAGGTCTACGACCAGTGGACGACCCACGCCATCCCGTTCAACGACCCGAAGATCGTCGACGCGGTTGACCGCGCCGGCAGCATCCTCAAGAACGACAAGTACATGAACGGCGGCTTCGGCGGCGTCAAGAGCATCACCACCACCGCCTTCCAGGAGGCGGGCCTGCCGGTGACCACCGGCAAGTGCGCGATGCACCGACAGGCGTCGTTCTACGCCAACCAGTTCCCCGAGGGCACCAAGGTGGCCCAGGACGGCGACGCGTTCGCCTTCTACTTCCCGGCCATCGACGCCGCCAAGGGCAAGCCGGTGCTGGGCGCGGGCGAGTTCGTCGTCGGCTACGCCGACCGTCCCGAGGTCCAGGCGGTGCAGACCTACCTGGCTTCGGCCGAGTACGTGAACAGCCGCGCGAAGCTCGGCAACTGGGTCACGGCGAACAACAAGCTGGACATCGCCAACGTGGCCAGCCCGATCGACAAGCTGTCCGTTCAGATCCTGCAGGACAAGACGGGCACCTTCCGCTTCGACGGATCGGACCTGATGCCGGCTGCCGTCGGCGCGGGAACGTTCTGGAAGGGCATGGTCGAGTGGCTGAACGGCAAGCCGACCGCCCCGGTGCTCCAGGGCATCGAGAGCAGCTGGCCTAAGTGATCCCGGCGGTGGCCCGGTCCGCGATCGCGGGCCGGGCCACCGGCCGAGGTGGACCCGGAAGGGAGGGTTGATGAAGTTCGACTTCGCCGATCAGCAGCCGAAGTTCCTCATGCTGATGTACGGGCTGGTCGCCTTCGTGGTGGTCGTGGGTGGTCTGCTCCTGTTGCTCGACGTGGTGCCGGCCTGGTTCGCCCGCCGGCGGGAGGCTCAGCTCGTCGCGGCCTCCGTGGGCGGGGGCCCGCTGCCCCGCCGACGCAAGCAGCGGGAGGGGCTCTTCGCGTTCTTCTTCCTGCTGCCGACGCTGCTGCTGCTCGTCATCGGCCTGGTCGTGCCGGCCATCCGCACCACGCTGCTCTCCCTGATGGACGGAAGCAGCACCAACTGGGTGGGTCTGCGCAACTACGGCTGGATGTTCTCCGACGACTCGATCGTCCGGGTCCTGATCAACACCCTGGTCTGGGTGCTCCTCGTCCCGTTGGTGGCGACCGGGTTCGGCCTGATCTACGCCGTACTCGTGGACAAGGCCCGGTTCGAGGCGGTGGCCAAGTCACTGATCTTCCTGCCGATGGCCATCTCCTTCGTCGGCGCCAGCATCATCTGGAAGTTCGTCTACGCCTACCGGGGTGAGGGCGACCAGATCGGTCTGCTCAACCAGATCGTGGTCAGCGTCGGCGGTGAGCCGAAGCAGTGGCTGCTGGAATCACCGCTGAACACGCTGCTGCTGATCGTCATCATGGTCTGGATCCAGGCCGGTTTCGCCATGGTGGTGCTCTCCGCCGCGATCAAGGCCATCCCCGGCGACATCGTGGAGGCCGCCCGGCTCGACGGGGTCAGCGCCTGGCAGATGTTCTGGCGGATCACCATGCCGAGCATCCGGCCGGCGCTGATCGTCGTGGTGGTGACGCTCACGATCGCCACGCTCAAGGTCTTCGACATCGTCCGGACCTCGACGAACGGCAACTACGACACCAGCGTGATCGCCAGCGAGATGTACAACCAGGCGTTCCGGTACGGCCAGAACGGGCAGGGTTCCGCGCTCGCGGTCTTCCTCTTCATCCTGGTCATCCCGGTCGTGATCTACCAGATCCGCAACCTCCGTCAGCAGCGGGAGGGCTGAGATGACCACTGCAACGCCCACCGTCGCCACCGGCACCCAGAAGACCGACGGCACCCCGACCACCGCTGCCGGACGGGTCCGCAAGCGGCTGAACAGCCGCACCGCCACCCTCGTCTCGGTCATCATCGCGGTGGTCTGGACCATTCCGACATTCGGCCTGCTCGTCTCGTCCCTCCGCCCCGAGGACGAGATCAAGACCACCGGTTGGTGGACCGCGTTCACCAACCCGCAGTTCACCTTCGAGAACTACCAGCAGGTCCTGTTCGGGCGGTCGTCGTCCTCCGGCCAGCTCGCCGGGTCCTTCATCAACTCCCTGGCGATCACCATTCCGTCGGTGCTCTTCCCACTCGCCTTCGCCTGCCTGGCCGCGTACGCGCTGGCCTGGATCAACTTCCGCGGCCGGGACTGGGTCTACATCGCGATCTTCGCGTTGCAGATCGTGCCGTTGCAGATGGCCCTGGTGCCACTGCTGAAGTTCTTCTCCACCGGCGTCACCCTCGGCGGCGTCACCCTGATGCCGGCCTGGGACCTGGTCGACGAACAGAAGTTCGTCCAGGTGTGGTTCGCCCACACCTGCTTCGCGCTCCCGTTCGCCGTCTTCCTGCTGCACAACTTCATCTCGCAGCTGCCCGGGGACCTGATGGAGGCGGCCCGGGTCGACGGGGCCACCCACCCGAAGATCTTCCGCAGCATCGTGCTGCCGCTGATCACCCCGGCCCTCGCGGCGTTCGGCATCTTCCAGTTCCTCTGGGTCTGGAACGACCTGCTCGTCGCGCTGATCTTCGCCGGTGGCGGCAACGAGACCGCCCCGCTCACCGTCCGGCTCGCCGAGATGGCCGGTACCCGGGGCAACGAGTGGCAGCGCCTCACCGCCGGCGCGTTCGTCTCCATCGTCGTACCGCTCATTGTCTTCCTGTCCCTGCAACGCTTCTTCGTGCGAGGTCTGCTCGCCGGCAGCGTCAAGGGCTGACCCGCTCGCCCGCCGCCGCCTGGCCCCTCGGGCGGCGGCGGGCGCGTGGGGCACCGAGCGGGGGAAACCGTGACGAGGATCGATGATGTGGCCCGGTTGGCCGGCGTGTCCACGGCCACCGTCTCGCGAGCCCTGCGCGGGCTCCCGACGGTCTCCGCCGCCACCCGGCACCGGGTGCTCGCCGCCGCCGAGCAACTCGACTACGCGGTCTCACCGAGCGCGTCCCGGCTCGCCGGTGGCCGGACCGGCACCGTCGCGGTGGTGGTCCCCCGGATCACCCGCTGGTTCTTCAGCACCGTCGTCGAGGCGGTCGAGGAGTACCTCCACCAGTCCGGCTACGACCTGCTGCTCTACAACCTGGGCGGCCGGGAGCAGGTCCGCCAGCGGGTTCTCCGCACGGCCAACCTGCACAAGCGCGTGGACGCCATCATGCTCGTCGCCACGCCACTGCGGCCGGCCGACCTGACCGCGCTGGCCGCCCTGGACCTGCCCGGGGTCACCATCAGCTCGGGCAGCAGGGTGCCCCACTGGCCCTGCGTACGGATCGACGACGTCGCGGCCGCCCGGGCCGCCACCCGGCACCTGATCGACCTCGGCCATCACCGGATCGCGCACATCTCCGGCGACCCGGACGACGAGTTGGCCTTCACCACCCACCTCGACCGACGCCGTGGCTACCGGGCGGAGCTGCGCGCCGCCGGCCTGCGGCCCGACCCGAGCCTGGATGTCGAGTCCACCTTCACCATCGACGGCGGCAACCGGGCCACCGCCGAGTTGCTGGCCAGTGGCGAACCGCCGACCGCGATCGTCGCCGCCTGCGACGAGATGGCGATGGGGGCGATGACCGCGGTACGCGACGCCGGGCTGCGGGTGCCGCAGGACGTCAGCGTGATCGGCATCGACGACCACGACCTGGCCGGTGTGCTGGGACTCAGCACCATCGCCCAGCCCGCCGCCGAACAGGGACGGCTCGCCGCCCGCATGTTGCTCGACCCGCTCGGGGCACGCCCGCCGGGCCCCATCCTGAGCCAACGGAACGCCGGGCGCGACACGCCGGTGATCCTGCCCACCCGCCTGGTGGTCCGGGACTCCACCGCACCACCCCGGGCACACTGAAATCCACACACCGCACCACGGGAGACGACCCTGAACACCGACCCGACGCAGCAGAACGCCTCCGGCCACCCGGTCACCGGCTGGTGGACCGAGGCGACCATCTACCAGATCTACCCCCGCTCGTTCGCCGACTCGGACGGTGACGGGATCGGTGACCTGCCCGGCATCACCGCCCGCCTCGACCACCTGGTCGAGCTGGGCGTGGACGCGGTGTGGCTCTCCCCCTTCTACCCGTCGCCGCAGGCCGACGCCGGCTACGACGTGGCCGACTACCGCGACATCGACCCGCTGTTCGGCACGCTCGCCGACGCGGACAAGCTGATCGCCGAGGCCCGCTCCCGCAGCCTGCGGGTGATCGTCGACCTGGTCCCGAACCACACCTCGTCCGCGCACCGCTGGTTCCAGGCGGCGCTGCCCGCCGCGCCCGGCAGCCCGCAACGGTCCCGGTACATCTTCCGGGACGGCCGCGGGCCGGCCGGCGACCAGCCGCCGAACGACTGGCAGAGCGTCTTCGGCGGCCCGGCCTGGACCCGGACGGTGGACGCCGACGGGCAACCCGGCCAGTGGTACCTGCACCTGTTCGACACCGGCCAGCCGGACCTCAACTGGGACAACCCGGAGGTGCACGCGGAGTTCCTGGACGTGCTGCGGTTCTGGCTGGACCGTGGGGTGGACGGCTTCCGGGTGGACGTGGCGCACGGCCTGATCAAGCAGGCCGACCTGGCCGACTGGCAGGAACCACAGGAGATCCTCTCCGGCAACGAGATCGACAAGCCGCGCCCGCCGATGTGGGACCAGGAGGGCGTACACGAGATCTACCGGCAGTGGCGGCAGGTTCTCGACAGCTACCCCGGCGAACGGGTGCTGGTCGCCGAGGCGTGGGTGGAGCCGGCCGAGCGGCTGGCCCGCTACGTCCGCCCGGACGAGATGCACCAGGCGTTCAACTTCGAGTACCTGCTCGCCGCGTGGACCGCGCCAGCCCAGTACGCGGTGATCACCCGCTCGCTGGAGGCGACCGACTCGGTCGGCGCGCCGACCACCTGGGTGCTGTCCAACCACGACGTGGTGCGGCACGCCTCCCGGCTTGGCCTGCCGATCGGCACCGTACGGCCCAACGGCATCGGCATCGGCGACCCGCAGCCGGACGCCGCGCTCGGCCTGCGCCGGGCCCGGGCGGCCACCCTGCTGATGCTCGCCCTGCCCGGCTCGGCCTACCTCTACCAGGGTGAGGAGTTGGGGCTGCCCGAGCACACCACGCTGCCCGACGAGGCCCGGCAGGACCCGACCTGGGCGCGCAGCGGGCACACCCAGCGCGGCCGGGACGGCTGCCGGGTGCCGATCCCGTGGGAGGCCGACTCCCCCTCGTACGGCTTCGGACCCACCGACGCGAGCTGGCTGCCGCAGCCCGCGCTCTGGGCGGAGTACGCGCTGGACCGCCAGCGCGACGTTCCCGGCTCGACGTACGAGCTGTACCGCACGGCACTGCGGCTGCGCCGCGAGCACGGGCTGGGTCGCGGCACCCTGGAGTGGGTGTCGTCCGGCGACGAGTCGTTGACCTTCCGCAACGGCGAGCTGACCGTGCTGACCAACTTCGGTACGGCGTCGGTGCCGGTGCCGGCCGGTGCCGAGGTGCTGGCCAGCAGCGCACCGCTGGACGACGACGGCGCGCTGCCCACCGACGTCACCGTCTGGCTGCGGGGCTGACCCGAGCCCTGAGGGGGGCCAAGATCCGCGCACCATCAGGGATGTTGGCCCCTCACGCTCGCCCGAGGCAGCACTTTCCCTGATGGTGCGCGGATCTCGGAGCGTGGCCGGACGCGTGGTGCGCGGTTAGAGGCGGTTGGCGCGGGTGTGCAGCAGGTCGTGCACGTTCTCGATGTCCGCTGGCGAGGTTCGCGAGGCGAGCCAGTACATGACGCCGGTGGGGATGAAGAAGAGCTGGAACGCGGCCAACCCGACGGCGAAGTTCAACGGCGGTGGGAATGCCACCCGCAACCCCTGGAAGGCCACCCCGACCAATCCGTTGCCGGCCGCACGACCGACCCCGTTGACAAGGTTGCCCAGGCTGTAGACCGTGCCCCGGTGCTCCGGCGGGTTCACGTCGGCGATCAGCGCGAACCAGTTCGGCGAGTTGGCCGAGGTCAGCGCGAGCGCCACGATCGCGGTGAGCAGGCTCAGGCCCACCGACGGCTCGGTGATCACACTGGCCAGCACCGCGCCCACGACCGCGCCGCCGCCCGCGCCGTCCGGCACGTCGATGGTCACCGGGACGAAGAACAGCACCAGGTAGAACGGCAGCGCGGCGAGGATGCCGACCGCGGCGACCAACGCCCGACCCCGAGGGGTACGCCGCTGCGCCGCGTCGCCGATCAGGCCGCCCACGATGGAGAGCACCCCGCCGAGCTGGAACAGCGTGGCGAAGACGCTGCCCACCACCACGGCCGTCGACGTCGAGTAGCCCTGGGCCTCGGCCCGTTCGGCGAAGAGCACCGGCAGCCACACGAGTGAGCCGAACGCGGCCTGCGCGGTCAGGCCCTGCAGGATCAGCCACCTGTTGGTCCGTCGGGCCAGGATGCGCGGCAGGTCGGCGCGGCTGATCCGATAGTCGTACTCGGCGCCGGCGTCCAACCGGTCGGCCAGCTCCGGCTCGCTCTGGCCACGCCGGACGTCGTACGTGAACAGGTAGGCCACGGTGGCGACCAGGCCCACGCCGGTCAGGACCAGGAACGGTCGGCGCCAGTCGGTCGCCCCGAGCAGCCCACCGACGAGCGTGCCCGCCAGGGTGCCGACCCCCTGGGAGAGACCCCAGAAGCTCATCACCAGCCCGCGCCGGGTCGGTGAGATCAGGTCGGTGACCACGGAGAACCCGACCGAGCCGACCGCGCCGAGACCAACGGCGGCGACCAACTGTGCGGCCAGGAAGGTCAGGTAGCCGCCGGCGAGCGCGCTGCCGCCGGTGCCGGCCGCCCAGAGCAGCGTGCCCACCATGAGCAGCCGCTTGCGGTTGGTCCGGTCACCGACGTACGCCCAAGCGACCGCGGCCACGGCGCTGACCAGGAAGCTGATCGCGGTGACCAGACCCAGCAGCCGTCCCGACACGTCGAACGCGTCGGAGATCGGGCCGTAGAGCGGCGGGACCAGCCCGATCGCCACGTTGTCCAGGGAGGCGAGCAGCACGAACACCACGACGCTGTACAACCGGTGCGCCGGACCACCGCCCCGGCCGGGCGGGCGTGAGTCGGGCGCCGCCCGACCCCGGTCGGGCCCGCCACTGCTCACCGTCATGACCGGCAGCCAACCAGACCCCGCCGAGGGGGCCGTCACGCGGGTGGGTGCCGGTCGGCTTGCGCCGGCACCCACCCGCGTCGATCCCGACGCTCAGGCCAGTCAGGGACCGCTGGGCGAGTCACCCGGTCAGCGCCTGTCGAGCACCAACCCGCGCGCCGCCGCGTACTGGTCGCGCACGGCGGGGACCGGCTCGGCCGCGTACTCCTCGGTGCCCTCGACCGCCCAGTTCGGCGGCGTCGGGCCGCCCAGGGCGACCCAGGCGGCCTGCCGGGCGGCGCCGTCGGCGACGTACTCCCCGGCCGGCGGCACGACGACCGGGCAGCCGAAGACCTGCGGGGCGATCCGACGCACGGCGGCCGACCGGGCTCCGCCGCCGACCAGGATGACCCGGCGGACGGTGGCACCCTGCGCGGTCAGCGCGTCCAGGCCGTCGGCGAGCGCGCAGAGCATGCCCTCCACGGCGGCCCGCGCCAGGTGCGCGGGGGTCGACGTGCGCAGGGTCAGCCCGTGCACCGCGCCGGTGGCGAGCGGCCGGTTCGGCGTCCGCTCGCCCTCCAGGTAGGGCACCATGACCAGCCCGTCCGCGCCGGCCGGCGCGGAGAGCGCCAGGTCGGCCAGCTCGTCCAGGCTGACGCCGAGCAGCGCGGCGGCGGCGTCCAGCACCCGGGCCGCGTTGAGCGTGCAGACCAGCGGCAGGAAACGACCGGACGCGTCGGCGAAACCCGCCACGGCACCGCTCTCGTCGGCCGCCGGCACGTCGGCCACGCTGAACACGGTGCCGGACGTGCCGATCGAGACGACCACGTCGCCGGGGCCGGCACCGACGCCGAACGCGGCGGCGGCGTTGTCCCCGGTGCCCGCGCCGAGCAGCGCGCCGCCCGACCCACCCAGCTCGTCGGCCAGCTTGCCGGCCGACTCCGCCGGACCGAGCACCTCGGGCAGCACCAACTGCCGGCCGAAGGCCCGTTCCAACAGGTCCGGTCGGTAGTCGCCGGTCGCCGGCGACCAGTAGCCGGTGCCGCTGGCGTCACCACGGTCGGTGCGCAGCGCGCCCAACCCCGGTGCGCCGCCCAGCCGCCACGTCAGCCAGTCGTGCGGCAGGCAGACGGCGGCCACCCGGGCGGCCGCCTCCGGCTCGTGGGTGGCCAGCCACCGCAGTTTGGTGATGGTGAAGCTGGCCACCGGGACACTGCCGGCGGCTTCGGCCCAGAACCGACGCCCGGCCGCGCCGCCGCCGGCCTCCTCGACGAGATCGGCGGCGGCGTCGGCGGATCGGGTGTCGTTCCACAACAGCGCCGGGCGGACCACCCGGCCGTCCTCGTCGAGACACACCATGCCGTGCTGCTGGCCGGCGACGGAGATCGCCGCCACGTCGGCCAACCCGCCGGCCTGGTCGACGGCGCTTCGCAGCGCCTGCCACCAGGCTTCCGGGTCGACCTCGGTGCCGTCCGGGTGCGGTGCCCGGCCCTGCCGCAGCAGAGCCCCGGTCTCCGCGTCCCGGATGACCACCTTGCAGGACTGGGTGGACGAGTCAACGCCTGCGACCAACGGCATGGCGGGGCCTCAGCGGGCGCCGAGCAGGTGCTCGACGGCGAGCTGGTTGAGCCGGACGAAGGCGAAGCCCCGCTCGGCCACCGCGTCGACGTCGACATCCTCGAACGCGGACCGGTCGGCCAGGAACTCCTCGTAGCTCTCACCCGCGTTGAGCGTCGGCGTGTTCAGGTCGCCGACCTTGCTGGCGGCGAGCGCCTCCAGCACCTCGGGGTCGGCGCGGAACGCGGCGGCCCGCTCCTTGAGCAGCAGGTACGTGCTCATGTTGGCCGCCGCCGACGCCCAGACACCGTCCATGTCCTCGGTCCGGGAGGGCTTGTAGTCGAAGTGCCGCGGCCCGTCGTAGGCCGGCCCGCCGTTGGGGCCGCCGTTCTCCAGGAGGTCCACCAGGGCGAACGCGTTCATCAGGTCACCGTGGCCGAAGACCAGGTCCTGGTCGTACTTGATGCCGCGCTGGCCGTTGAGGTCCAGGTGGAACAGCTTGCCCTGCCAGAGCGCCTGGGCGATGCCGTGGGCGTAGTTGAGCCCGGCCATCTGCTCGTGGCCGACCTCCGGGTTGAGGCCGACCAACTCCGGGTGGGCCAGCTGGGAGATGAAGCCGAGCGCGTGCCCGATGGTCGGCAGCAGGATGTCGCCGCGCGGCTCGTTGGGCTTGGGCTCCAGGGCGAACCGCAGGTTGTAGCCCTTGTCGATGGAGTACTGGGTGAGCAGGTCGACAGCCTCGCGGTAGCGGTCCAGGGCGGCGCGGACGTCCTTGGCGAGGTCGTACTCGGAGCCCTCACGGCCGCCCCACATCACGAACGTGCTGGCGCCCAGCTCGGCGGCCAGGTCGACCTGGCGCAGCACCTTGCGCAGCGCGAAGCGACGGACGTCGCGGTCGTTGCTGGTGAAGCCGCCGTCCTTGAAGATCGGGTGGGTGAAGAGGTTCGTGGTGACCATCGGCACCACCAAGCCGGTCTCGTCGAGGGCCTTGCGGAACCGGGCGATGTGCTGGTCCCGGGTGGCGGCGTCGACGCCGAACGGGATCAGGTCGTCGTCGTGGAAGGTGATGCCGTACGCGCCCAGCTCGGCGAGCCGGTGCACCGCCTCGACCGCGTCGAGCTCGGGACGGGTGGCGTCACCGAACGGGTCGCGAGCCTGCCAGCCCACGGTCCAGAGGCCGAAGGAGAACTTGTCGGCGGGGGTGGGACGGGGTGCCATGAGCGACCTCCGGGGTGGTGTTGTCCGCTATTTGTTCAGCGATTGAATTATTTGCTCACCCTATGGCACTGTCAAGGGGTGAGCCTCACCCACGCCCCGGCCGGCGCAGTCCGTCAGGGCAGTCTGCGCGAGCTCAACCTCGCCCTGGTCCTGGGCCGGATCGCCACTGCCGACCGACCTCCGTCCCGGGCCGACCTGGCGACCGCGACCGGCCTGACCCGAGCCACGGTGTCCGCGGTGGTCGAGGACCTGCTCGCCGGGCAGTTGGTGAGCGAGTCCGACCCCGCCCCCCGCGCCGGCGCCGGCCGACCGGCCCGTGGTCTCGTCCTGGCCGAACAGGGGCCGGCGGGGCTCGGCCTGGAGGTCAACGTCGACTACCTGGCGGTCTGCGTGGTGGACCTCGCCGGACAGGTCCGGCACCGCACCGTACACCGGGCCGACCTGCGCCCGGTGGCCCCGGCGGACGCCCTCGCCCAGCTGGTCGAGATCGCCGGGACGGCCCGCGACGTCGCCGCCGGCGAGGGCCTCACCCTGGTCGGGGCCGCGCTCGCGGTGCCCGGCCTGGTGGACGACGCCGGGCTGGTCCGGCTCGCGCCGAACCTCGGCTGGCGCGACGTGCCGGTGCCCGCGCTGCTCGCCGAGCACCCTCCGCTTGTCGAGCAGGTGCCCGGCATCCCGGCGCTGGTGGTGGACAACGAGGCAAACCTCGCCGCGCTCGGCGAGCTGCACTCCCGGCCACCCGGCCCGGCCAGCTTCCTGCACATCTCCGGGGAGGTGGGCATCGGCGCCGGCATCGTGCTGGACGGCGCGCTGTTCCGGGGCGTCCGCGGATGGAGCGGCGAGATCGGGCATCTCCCGGTCCACCCCGAAGGCCGTCCGTGCCGCTGTGGCGGCCAGGGCTGCCTGGAGCAGTACGCCGGCCAGGAGGCGATCGTGACCGCCGCCGGGTTGGCCCGGACGGAACTCCCCGCGGACACCGCGACAGCGCGACTGGCCGAGCTGGCCGAGGCCGGTGACCCGGACGCGCTGCGGGCGCTGCACGACGCCGGGACGGCGCTCGGTGTCGCGGTGGCAGGTGTCGTCAACCTGCTCGACCTGGACACCGTGGTGCTCGGTGGGGGTTACGCGGCGCTGGCGCCCTGGCTGTGCCCGCCGGTGCTCGCCGAGATCGCCAGCCGGGTGCTCACCGCCGCCTGGTCGCCGGTCACGGTCCGGCCGTCGACGCTCGGCGCGGAGGCCGCCGCGGTGGGCGCCGCCGGGTCGGTGGCCCGCCGGATCATCGCCCAGCCCGCCGGCTGGCTGGGTCGCTCCGGCTGATCGACGGCCCCACCCAGGGCCGGGTCGACGAGGTGATCAGGCGGTCCGCGCCACCGGCGGTCCGGCGGCCGGCCGGTCCCGGTCGGTGCCGATCGACAGCGCCGGGTCACCCGAGGGGCCTGCCCAGGCCGTGCGGGTCCGCCGGTCCGGGTCGACCGACGAGTCTCCCGAGCGCCCACCGGGCCGGTCCGGGTCGTCCGGCCAGTCCCCCGACTGCGTCGTGCTCTGCGCCTGCTGCCGGCGAGTGACCTCGTCGAACTCCCGCATGCCGCCCAGCAGCGCGTCGCGGCCCTCCGGGCTCATCCCGGCCAGTACGACGGCGAGCTGCGCGTGACGGTCGGCCCGCAGCTCGGCGAGGAGTCGACGGCCCTCCGGGGTGAGGTGCAGCGAGATCTCCCGCCGGTCGAAGCGGCCCGGCTCGCGCTCCAGCAGGCCGGCGGCGACCAACCGGTCGCAGAGGCGGCTGGCGGAGCTGAGCAGCATGCCGAGCCGGGTGGCCAGCCGGCGCAGGTTGATCCCGTCGTGCTGCTCCACCACCGTCACCGCCCGTAACTGGGCGCCGGACACCCGGCCGGCGGCGCCCTCCCGGGTGGATTCCCAGATGCCCAGCAGGGCAGCGGCCGCCGCATCCAGCGCGGCAGCCATACTCGTCTCGGGGTCCGTCCGACGGTGCAGTTCAGCCATGGTGGGCCCGAGAATACTCCGAAACCACTGGTGGTCGAGCTTTCAGCGAGGGAGCGACGATGAGCGAACCGGTCAATCAGGCACGCCGTGCCCTGAATGAGACACCGGCGGACCGGCTCGTCGGCGGTATCGGTGAGGTGGTCGCCCACTCGTACGCGATCACCGACGTCGAGCTGTACCAGGTCGACTACCGGCTCTCGGAGTTGCTGCCACTCACCGAGGGTGACTCGATCACCAGTCCCGGGCATCCCGCCTGGCGCGCCTTCGACCACCAGTCGCCGATACTGACCGACGGCACCGCCTGGTTCCCGGTGACCATGCGTGGCGAGCGTCGAGGGGTGCTGCGCATGGCGCCCGTCCCGGACGACCGGGTGGTCCTCGCCGAGCTGGCCGACATCGCGACCGCGCTCGCCCACGAGGTGACGGCCGTCTCCGCCGGCACCGACGTCTACCGGGCGGCACGGCGCAGCCAGCGCCTCACCCTGGCCGCCGAGATGCAGTGGGACCTGCTCCCCGGCCGCAGCCGGATCCGTCCCTCGTTCAGCCTGGCCGGGCAGTTGGAGCCGGCGTACGCGGTCCGCGGCGACAGCTTCGACTGGTCCGACGACGGGCAGCGACTGTGGTTGTCCACAGTCAATGGCAACGGCGAGGGCGTCGCCGCCTCCCTGCTCACCTCGTTGGCCACCCACGCGCTGCGCAACGCGCGCCGGGCCGGGCTGAGCCTGGCCGACCAGGCCGCCCTCGCCGACCGGGCCCTCTACGACCTGTACCGGGGGGAGCAGCACCTCTCCGCGTTGCTGATGGAGCTGGACCTGCGGTCCGGGATGATGACAGTGGTCGACGCCGGCTCACCCCGGCTGGTCCTGCTGCGCGACGGTGAGGTCACCGAGCAGCCCCTGGAGGCGCAGTTCCCACTCGGCATGTTCGAGGAGACCGACTACCAGGAGCAGAAGTTCCCGATGGAACGCGGCGACCGGGTCTTCGTCGTCAGCGACGGAGTGGTGGAGGCCACCGGGCAGCACATGCGCTACGGCGAGACGGCACTGGACCGGTTCCTGCGCCGGACCGGGCCGATGGAGCCACTGGACGCCGTCCGGTCCCTGATCGGTGACCTGCGCGCCTTCGTGGCCGGTGACCTGGTCGACGACGCGGTGGTCGTCTGCCTGGACTGGACCGGCCCGCAAGCGTGACTAGCGGTCGTCAGTACGCTCCGCGGCCGTTCAGGACCGCGCCGAAGGTCTTCCAGAGGATGGTGAGGTCGGCGGCGAGGGACCAGTTCTCCACGTAGTAGAGATCGAGCCGGATGCCGTCCTCCCAGCTCAGGTCGGAGCGGCCGCTGACCTGCCACAGCCCGGTCATGCCGGGCTTGACCAGCAGTCGCCGGGCCACGTCGCCGTCGTAGCGGGCCACCTCCGAGGGCAGCGGCGGCCGGGGTCCGACCATGCTCATCTGGCCCAGCAGCACGTTCACCAGTTGCGGTAGCTCGTCGAGCGACCACTTGCGCAACAACCGGCCGACGCGGGTGACCCGGGGGTCGTGGCGCATCTTGAACATCAGGCCGTCGGTCTCGTTGCGCGCGGTCAGCTCGGCGAGCAGCGTGTCGGCGTTCACCACCATGGTGCGGAACTTGAACACGCCGAACTCCTCCCCGCCCCGGCCGACGCGGACCTGCCGGAAGAGCACCGGGCCCCGGCTGTCCAGTTTGATGGCCAGGGCGATGACCGCGATCAGCGGCAGCAGCAGCGCCAGCGCCAGCGACGAGGCCGACCGGTCGACGAGCCCCTTCACCAACTTGCGCGCACCGCGAAACTCCGGCGCCTCGACGTGGATCAGCGGCAGGCCGGCAACCGGGCGGGTATGGATTCGCGGGCCGGCGACGTCGGTCAGCGCGGGCGCCACGACCAGGTCGATGCCGGTGCCCTCCAACTGCCAGCCGAGGCGGCGCAGCCGGGTCGCGGTCAGCTCACCGGAGGCGGTCACCGCCACGGTGTCCGCGCCGATGGCCGTGGCGGCCTCCGGGATGCCGCGGAACGACCCCACCACGGGTACGTCGCCCAGTCGCTGCGCCACCGGTGCGAGTAGCGCGTCCGGAATGCACGCGCCCACCACCTGGTAGCCGGCGTACGGCTCGCGGCGCAACGTGTGCACCAACTCCAACACGTGGGCGGTGTCACCGACCACCAGCACCCGGCGCGACCAGCCGGCACCCACCGAGCGGGCCCGGTGCAGGCGCTTTCGGGCGCCGAACCGCGCCACCTCCAGCCCGACGGTGCCCACCGCGAAGGAGATGCCCAGGAAGCCCCGCGAGACGCCAAGCTCGGTGATGTAGCCGATGATGGCTATCGCGCCGGCCAGGCGCAGGCTCGCCGAGCTGACCCGCCGGTACTCGTCCGCCCCGTAACCGATCACCCGGTCGTCGTAGCAGCCGAGCGCCTTGAGCGAGATCAGCCAGGCCAGCACCAACCCGGGGGCCACCAGCACGTACGGGACCTCGGAGCCGGACGGCTGGTCGTCGCCGAAGCGGGTGACATAACCGATGAGCAGCGCGACGATGAGCACGGTGGTGTCCAGGACCACCATGACCCGTACGTAGGACCGCTCGTCGGCGCGCGCCACCAGCCCGGCACGTTTGTCGTTCGGCTCCGCCGTCGTGGCGGGGGTCAACAGTGTCGCCGCGGTCACCGGCCCTCCCACTCTGCTCAGGATGGCCCCGGCCAATGGGTCGGACCGGAGGCGGACCGGCTCTGCCGGAACAGTCGACATCCTGCCTCGATAACTATGACTGCCGATTGCTTCGGACGTATTGCCGTCACTTTTCTTCAACCTGGAAGCCAAAAAGAGGCCTGCCTCCCGGATCCGGTCGGCAGGCCTCCGACCTGGAGTACGTCAGCTCAGCGCGGTGCGGGCGGACGCCGCGCGATGGCGCTGAGGAAGATGCTGCCGATCTCGCTCGGGTCCTTGGTGACGAAGACATCGCCACCGGTCACCTTGGTGATCGACTCAAGCTCGGCCTTGCTGACGCCCTCGCCGATGCCGATCATGATGACCTGGACCGGCCGATCCGGATCGGCGAGTTGCTTGAGCTTGGCGAGCAACTGCTGCTGGTTGAGGCCGTCGTCGTCCTCGTTCTTGCCGTCGGTGAACAGCACGATCGAGTTGACCCGACCGGCTTGCCAGTTGTCCTGCACCGCCTGGTACGCGGCGAGCATCGTGTCGTAGAGGCCGGTGTCGCCACTGGAGGGCTTGACGCCGCCGAGCGCACCCTCCAACTGGGCCCGCTGGCCGGAGAGCGGCCCGATGGGAACCAACTCCCGGTAGTCCCGGTTGCCGACCAGCTTGGTGGAGAAGGTCCACAGGCCGATCGACCAGGAGTCGTCGAAGAGGCCGAGGCCACGACGGGCCGCCTCGACGGTGACCTCCTCCCGACTCCGGTTGTTCGCGGAGGGCACCGGGTCCTTCATCGAGCCGGAGACGTCGATGACGGCCAGCATCCGGCCGGACTGGGTGGCGATCGACCAGCTGGAAACGACCCGCTGGATCGCGGCCGGGTCCAGCCCACCCGCGGCGGTACCACCGTTCGCTGGCGCGGTCGGCGCACCACTGGCCGGGCTCGGGGCCCCCTGCGGCGCCTTGAAGCCGTCGCCCCAGTTACCGTCCGGCGCGCGCAGCGACTGCGCGGCGAGCCGGTCCCGGAAGGCGGGGCTGGTGAGAAGCTCGAACAGCACCCGGGCCGCGGACGCCTTGCTCGGCTCGATCCCGGGCAGCACCGCGTACGGGTAGTCCAGCGGCATCGGGGCCGGCTCCATGTAGAGCGCGGCGAGCGGCACCGGCGGCTTCTCGCTGTTGTAGGCGATCACGTCTTCCTCGGACAGGGCCGCCGCGCCAAGAGAACTGGCGATGGTGGTCCCGTCGTTGGCCTTCGGGAACCGCGCCAGCAGGTCGTTGCGCAGCGAGGAACGCCCGGTGGCCAGTGCGCGCAACGCACCGACG
Organism: Micromonospora sp. DT228; assembly: GCF_049841595.1. Taxonomy (NCBI): domain Bacteria; kingdom Bacillati; phylum Actinomycetota; class Actinomycetes; order Micromonosporales; family Micromonosporaceae; genus Micromonospora; species Micromonospora sp. DT228. The sequence continues at coordinate 537,171 of NZ_JBNCKO010000002.1, read as the reverse complement.
GTCTTGCGCTGGGCGTCACCGCCGGCACCGTTGGCGGCAGCGGTCAGCGAGAGCAGACCGGACAGACCGGCGGCGTCGCGGGTCGGCTCGACGATCCCGGTACGCAGCGGCGTGCTGGTGTTGTTCACCTGGTTGAGCAGGTCGGTCCAGTTGAACTTCTTGTCCGGCCAGCCCAGCCGGAGGGCGATCGGCTCGGGCATCGCGACGACGATGGGGCTGCGCGCGATGGACGCGCCGTTGGTCGGAGCGAACGCGGTCGCGTCCTTCTTCAGCCGCAACAGCCAGGTCGAGGAGTCCGGCACCCAGACGTCCGGGCTGACCGCGGTGCCGCTGGCCTGCCCCACACCGGCGAGGACCGCGCCGTGCTTGGCCGCCACCACGGCCGCCACGTCGACCGGGTCGGACGCGGAGACGTCGACCCGGATGCAGTCGGTGCCCACCGCGGCGCCGTCCTTGACCCACTGGGACGCGGCGGCGTCCACGGCGGGTGCGAGCTCCGAGGCGACCGCCACCGCAAGCCGGATCTCACCCGTGCACTTGGACTGGATCAACTCCCGATAGCCGAACCACGCGCCGCTCGTGACGACGAGCACCGCAGCCGTCGCGGCTGCGGCTGCTAGGTGGAGTTTCGAACGCATGCGATGGCGGCCTGCTGACACGGTGACCATCTTGCGTACAAGGTGCCGTCTCTGCCACATCCGTTCGGCCTAAAGTTACGGAGGAGAAACAGTTCACCACTATTTAGCAACACAGTGTGACGCAACGGCCCCGAGGTGTTGTCGATTCAGCCCGAACCGCACGTCCCGTGTCGGCCCTCACGGCAGCACACACGTCGGGCTCGGCACCGACACCGGCTCCCCGACCGCCTCCGGAACGCCGGTCTCGATGTCGCGCCGGAAGACCCGCACCATGTCCGCCCGTTCGTCGGCGACGTAGAGGTGCTCCCCGATCAGCGCGAAGTGCCGGGGCCACTCACCACCGGTCTCCACTTCGGCCACCAACGTGGGCAGCTCCCCGGCCAGGGTGAAGGCCGACAGGGTTCCCACTCCCCGGTTGGCGACGTAGAGAAACCGGCCGTCCGGGCTGACCGCGACCTCCGAGGGCTGCACATGACCCGGCCGCTCACTCGCCTCGACCCGACCCCGCCTGTGCAACGCCCCGTCGTCGGTCAGCTCGTACGCGGTGACCGACGCGTCCAGCTCGCCGACGAGGTAGCAGCGTCGTCCGTCCGGGTGGCGGGCCAGGTGGCGGGGCCCGGTGCCGGGTGTCGTGCGGACGCGTGGCGCACGGGGCACCAGCCGCCCGCTCGCCTCGTCCAGGTCGTACCGGTAGACCGAGTCGGTGCCGAGATCCACCGCGAGGAGTGGGCCCCGGGCCGTTCCCGGGGAGACCATGTGGGCGTGCGCGTGGTCCTGCCGCTCCGGGTCGGGGCCGTGCCCCTCGTGCACCACCAGGTCGGTGCGCTCGCCGGGCACCCCCTGCGGGTCGAGCGCGAAGACCGCCACGCTGCCGCTGCCGTAGTTGGCCGCCACCAGGTGACCGCCGTCGGGCAGCACCGCCAGGTGGCAGGGCTCCGCGCCACCCGTCGACCGGCTGCCCAGCGGATCCAGCCCGCCGTCCGGCCCGACCCGCCAGGCGCTGATCTCCCCGGCCGTCAACTCGTTCACCGCGTAGAGCACCGGGCGGGTGGGGTGCCGCGCCAGGAAGGACGGGGACGGTGTGACCGCCACCGTGCCGAGCGGGGTCAGCGCCCCGGTCGTCGGGTCGCGACGCGCGGCGACGATGCCGCTGCCCCGCCCACCACTCTGCGCGGTGTAGCCCCCGATGTGGACGACCTCACCCTGACCACTCACGTCCCACTCCTTAGCCGGCGTCCTCCGCTGATCCAACCAGAGGCTGCCCGCATCGCCCGCCCGTTAACCGGCTTTGCCGGCCGGATCTCAGGCCGTCGGCACCTTCTCCCCGCGCTGCCGGGCGACATGCTCGACCAAGGAGATCAACACCATCTTCCCGGACTGCCGGTCGCGGGCGTCGCAGAGCACCATCGGCACGTCCGGGTCCAGGTCGAGGGCCCGGCGTACGGTCTCCAGGTTGAACCGGCGGGAGTCGTCGAAGCAGTTCACGCCCACCACGAACGGGATGCCACGCTGCTCGAAGTAGTCGATGGACGGGAAACAGTCGGCGAGCCGGCGGGTGTCGGCGAGCACCACCGCGCCGAGCGCGCCGAAGGCCAACTCGTCCCACAGGAACCAGAACCGATCCTGGCCCGGTGTGCCGAACAGGTAGACCTGCAGGTCGTCGTTGATGGTGATCCGCCCGAAGTCCATCGCCACCGTGGTGGTCGACTTGCCCTCCACCCCGGAGACGTCGTCGGTGCCGATCCCGGCGCCGGTCAACACCTCCTCGGTCTGCAACGGGCGCACCTCGCTGAGGGCACTGACAAGTGTCGTCTTGCCAGCCCCGAAGCCTCCCGCGATGAGGATCTTCAGTGCCAGCGGGATGGTGGTGCCGGTGCCCGTATGGTCATAGCGCACGGAGTCCACTGACCACCGCCTTGAGGATGTCGTCGTCGGGAAGAATTCCGGCGGCCGGCGGCTCGTGCACCGCGACCAGGCCCTCGGCCAGGAGATCATCGAGTAGCACTCGGACCACACCGACCGCGAGGTCCAGTTCGGCTGCCAACTCGGCCACCGACACCGGCCGGAGGGCCAGCGCGATCAGCCGCCGATGCTCCGGAAGCAGGTGCGGATGGCCCGTCGCGTCGACGTCCGATTCCGCAAGCACGAACGCGACCAGGTCGAAACCGTCGGCGGCGCCGCGTACCCGGCCTTTGGTGAGGGTGTACGGGCGCACCACCGGGCCGGCCTCGCCGTCCAGCCACTCGTGTTGCGGCCCGGGGGGCTCAGCCCGCATCACCGGCTCCCGTCGACGATCGGGCCGGCACGGCGAGGCTCTCCCCCACCCGGATGACGAGCATCGCCATCTCGTACGCGACCAACCCGATGTCCGCGTCGGCGTCGCTCACCACCGCCAGGCAGGCGCCCTGTCCGGCGGCGGTGACGAAGAGGTACGCCGACTCCATCTCGACCACCGTCTGCCGGACCGGGCCGCCGTCCACGTGCCGGCTGGCGCCCCGCGCCAGGCTGGAGAAGCCCGCGGCGAGCGCACACAGGTGCTCCGCGTCGGAGCGCTCCAACTCGGCCGAGCAGCCGAGCAGCAGACCGTCGGCGGACAGCACCACCGCCTCCCGGGCGGCCGGCACCCGTTGCACCAGCTCGTCGAGCAGCCAGTCCAGGCCGGCGCTCTGCTTCGTCGAATGCCGCACTAGGCGTCCCTCTCAGTCGCGGTCGGGGGTTCGGGGGGCGTCACCGGGCTGCCCGGGGCCGCCGGTCCGGTGGGCGCTGTCGGCGTCGCCGGAGCGGCCGGCGTGGTGACGGTGGCGCGTCCGCGCGCCGTGCCGGCCTGCAGGGCCGCCATCACCCGGCGCACCTCCTCGGGGGAGCGGGGCGCCGGGGTGTCGGTGACTGTCGACCGGGGCTGGGCGGCGGCGGGGGTACGACGGCGTACCCGCCGGGGCAGACCGTCCAGCTCGTCGTCCACTGTCGACCCCGCGTCGCCCGGCCCGTCACCCGCCGGTAGGCCCGAGGTCGGTGCGCCGGTGGGTGGGGCGGACGGTGCGGCGACGGCGCGCGGCGCCGTGGGTGGGCGGGTGCGGGGCGTGGTGCCCCGACGAGTCGGGCGGGCCAGTCGCCGGGCCGGGTCGGCCGACGCGGCGGGCAGCGTGGCGGGGTCGGGTCCGGCCGGCGGCTCGGCGGTGACCAGGTCGGCGGGGATCAACACCACGGCGGTCACCCCGCCCGCCTCGGAGGGGCGCAACCGCACCCGTACGCCGTGCCGGGCCGCCAGCCGGGCCACGACGAACAGGCCGAGCCGGGCGCTCTGCGCCGGGTCGAATTCGGGCGAGCTGGCCAGCCGGGTGTTGGCGGTCTCCAGGGCCGCGTCGGACATGCCCAACCCCTGGTCGGTGATCTCCAGGGCGTAGCCGTTGGCCACCTGTTCCCCGGTGACGGTGACCCGGGTGTCCGGCGGGGAGAAGGCGGTGGCGTTCTCGACCAGCTCGGCGAGCAGGTGGATGACGTCGCCGACCGCCCGGCCCAGCACGCCGGCGGGCTGCGCGCCGGTGATGTCCACCCGGTCGTACGCCTCGACCTCGGAGATCGCGCCGCGGACCAGGTCGACCATCGCGACCGGGTTGCGCCAACCCCGGCCGGGCGCGGAGCCGGCGAGGATGACCAGGTCCTCGGCGTGCCGGCGGAGCCGGGTCGCCAGGTGGTCGACCTGGAAGAGCTCGGCCAGCTCGTCCGGGTCCTCGGCGCGACGCTCCATCCGGTCCAGCAGGTGCAGTTGGCGGTGCACGAGGCTCTGGCTCCGGCGGGCGATGTTGAGGAAGACCTCGTTGAGCCCACGACGCAGGGCGACCTCGTCCACGGCGGCCTGGACGGCGGTGCGCTGCACCTCGGTGAAGGCGCGCCCGACCTCGCCGATCTCGTCGTCGCCGTACTCGAGTGGCGGCGCCTCCCGGGCCACGTCGACCTGCTCGCCACGACGCAACCGGGCCACCACGTCCGGGAGACGGTGTTCGGCCAACTCGAGCGCGGCGGTGCGGACGCCACTGAGGCGCTGGACCAGCGTGCGGCCGAGCCGCAGCGCCACCAGCACCGAGACCACCACGGCGACGAGCCCGAGCACACCGGCGGCGGCGAGCCGCACCAGGATGCGGACCGCCATCGGCACGGAGCGGTCGGTGAGCCCGTCGGCCTCGGCCAGCTCGAAGTCGCGCAACTGCTGCTGCACCGCGTCATGGCTGGCCTGCCAGGCCGCCGCGTCGACCGGCGGTCGGCCGGACCGGTTGGCCACCAGCAGCGCGTCCTGCATCGTGCGCAGCCGGGTGAACGCCTCGCCCTCGGTCAACCGTTGGTACGTGACCCGGGCGGTCTCGGGCAGGTCGGCCACGGCGTTGTCGATGAGCCACCGTTGGTTGCCGATGGCCTGCACGAGTTGGGTGTGCTCCCCCTCGGCGAACCGTCCGGTGCTCAGGGCGCCGGTGAGCAGCGCGTCGCTCTGGCCGAGCAGCTCGCGGGAGCGGCCGAACGCGGTGAGCGCCAGTGCCTGCCGGTTGAGGTCTGGGTCGTCGAGGGTCGCCATCGCGGAGAACGCCTGGAAGGCGGCAGTGATCATGCCGCTGTACAGGCCGACCGCGCCGCTGCGGTCCACACTGCGGTCGTCGATGAACTGCCGGCCGGCCGGCAGCGCCGCCAGGGCGCTGACCAGGTGGTCGATCCGGGCCTCCAGCGGACCGTCGGCGGCGTCGCGCAGGGCTTCGCCGTCGACGCGGCGGCGCAGCTCGTCGACTGCCCGGTCGGTGCGGGCCCGTTGCTCGGCCAGGACGGGCAGCCGGGTGGTGCCCGCGAGCTGCACCACGGAGAGTCGCCGCTCCCGCTGCAGCTCGGTGACCACGACCTCGCCGGGGCGACCCAGGTCGTAGAGCAGGGTGCGGGCGGAGAGCAGGCCCAGGGCCGGGCCGAAGGTAAGCGTGGTCGCGAAGATCCACAGCGCCAGGAGCGCGGTCACCGGCGCGACGACCAACGCGGTCAACTTCGAGCGGATCGGCCAGTCGCGGGTTCTCATCAGACCTCGCCCGTGCAGGGGTGGCAGGAGGGGTGCCGGCACCGCCGGGCAACGCGTCGGCCGGCGGTGCGCCCGGCGTGACGCCGGACACCGGCGCGGGCGCCTTGGGCAGGATACGTAATCGGGGGCCGATGCACTACTGCCCGTCGAGCCGACATCGACGCTCCGGGATGCGCCTCACCGGGCCACGGCGGATGCGCTCCCGGTCGCCCCGGGGCCGGTGCGCTTTCTGGACTGGATCAGGTCTGCGCCGGTTGGCGGGGCGGTGGCCCTCGAACAGCGCCCCTCCCCCGCTCCCGGACGCAAGCCGGCCAGAAAGTACCCCGGATGGGGATTGGCGATCAGTGCGCGGAGGGAATACCAGGTGACGAAGGAGGAGCCCATGTCGCCAACGCAGGTAATCGTCATCGTGCTCGTCGTGCTCGTGATCGTCGCGGTGCTGGCCGTGGCCGTCCGGTCGCTCGGCCGCCGTCGCGCGCTGCGCGACCGGTTCGGGCCGGAGTACGACCGGGTGGTGGAGGAGCAGGACAGCCGGTCCGCCGCGGAGCGCGAACTGCGCGACCGGGAACGCCGGCACGCCGAGCTCACGCTCACCCCGCTCAGCCCGGAGTCCCGGGCCCGCTACAGCGCCGCCTGGGAGGAACTCCAGGTGCGCTTCATCGACTCGCCCGGCGAGACGGTTGGCGACGCCGACGCTCTGGTCACCCGGCTCATCGAGGAGCAGGGCTACCCGACCGGGGACTTCTCCGACCAGATCGCCCATCTCTCCGTCGAGCACGCTCGCACGCTTACCAACTACCGCGACGCGCACGACATCCACCTGCGCAACTCCCGGGGCGAGGCGAGCACCGAGGAGTTGCGGCAGGCGGTCGTGCACTACCGGGCACTCTTCGCCGATCTGCTCGGCGAGGAGCCGGTCGGCCACCGTACGCCCGAACAGCGCCACCACCCGGACCACGACTCCACGAGCCGCTGAGGAGGCCACCCCGATGCGCCAGGAAGAGCAGCAGGTGAGCAACGACCACCCGGAGGCCGTCCGGTCCGCGCCCGTCCCGGTACCACCCACCGGCGACCGGGCCGGCCACTCGGACGCCCCTGAGGGCGCCCTGGACGACCGGGACGCCTTCGACGACCAGACCGCCCCGAACGAGCGGGACGCCTCGAACGAGTGGACCGCCCCCGGCGAGCGGACCGACGGCGCCGAGCGGACCGACGGCACCGCCTGGACCGGCGACACCGCACGAGTCGACGACACCGACCGGGACGCCCCGTACGACCCGGTCGACGACGAGCACGCCGACGACGCCGACCCGCGCCACCGGCGGGACGACCGTTCGGCCGACGAGGTCGGTTTCCACGAGCCGGGGCCACTGCCCACGGCGTTCGGTGCCACCACGGTGGCCGACGCGGTGGCGGCCTCGGCACTGGCCAGCCCCAACCCGCAGGATCAGCCGGACCCCAGGGCCGAGCGGACGGCCCAGCCGGGCGACGGCGCCGAGGACGGCGAGCGTGAGGGCCTGCGGGCCGACCCCACGGCCGAGTTGCACCGCCGGGACGCCGCGCCGGGGACCGACCCGGACGCGGTGGCCGCCGGTGCCGCCGGTTACGGCAGCGCGACGCCGGAGATGGTCGACCCGGACGCGGACGGCGAGCCGGTCGACACCGAGGGCGACGGCACGTCGTTGGGGGCCGCCGGGACATCGCGGCCCGCCGAGTCGACCGTCGCGGCCGAGCCGGCGACACTCCTGGACACCGACACCGCGCAGGGCTTCCGGGACCGCTGGCGGGACGTGCAGCTGCGATTCGTCGATGATCCGCACGCGGCGGCCGGCGAGGCGCAGTCGCTGGTGGAGGAGGCCATCCAGGCTCTCTCCTCGGCGCTGGCCGCCCAGAAGAACACGCTGGGCGGGTGGCAGGACGCCGGCTCGGCCGACACCGAGCAACTGCGGATGGCGGTGCGCAACTACCGGGACTTCCTGGACCGCGTACTGGGTCGCTGAACGATGCTCCGAGGGGCGCCCCGGCCGGTCGGTCGGGGCGCCCCTCGCCCTGTGGGACCACCTGCGCGACCATCCGATTCGCCCGAAACGAACTCAACAGACGTCGAGGCGTGAAAACGTGCGCACGGGGTAATAGGGCGCGCGCACCAACCAGCGCAGACGGCGGGACGAGGGGTGACGGGATGGACGGCGACGGTCTTCGGCTCAACATGAACGGCCTGGACTACCTGATCCTGGCGCTGTACTTCGTCACCGTCCTCGGGGTTGGCATCGCCGCGCGCCGGGCGATCCGGACCAGCGTCGACTTCTTCCTCTCCGGCCGGTCCCTGCCGGCCTGGGTGACCGGGCTCGCCTTCGTCTCGGCGAACCTGGGCGCGTTGGAGATCATCGGTATGGCCGCGAACGGCGCCCAGTACGGCGTCATGACGGTCCACTACTACTGGATCGGCGCGGTGCCGGCGATGGTCTTCCTCGGCATCGTGATGATGCCCTTCTACTACGGCTCCAAGGTCCGCAGCGTGCCGGAATACCTGCGGCTGCGGTTCAACCGCCCCACCCACCTGCTCAACGCGCTCAGCTTCGCCGTCGCCCAGGTGCTCATCGCCGGCGTGAACCTCTACGCGCTGGCCCTGGTGATGCAGGCGCTGCTCGGCTGGCCGCTCTGGACCGCGATCGTGGTCGGCGCGGCGATCGTGCTGGCGTACATCACCATCGGTGGTCTGACCGGCGCGATCTACAACGAGGTGCTCCAGTTCTTCGTCATCCTGGCCGGCCTCATCCCGGTCACCGTGATCGGCCTGGTCAAGGTCGGCGGGGTGAACGGGCTGATGGACGCGGTACGCGACTCCAAGCTCGGCGAGGCGGGCCTGCACGCCTGGCAGGACACCGGCAGCACCGCCAACCCGCTGGGCGCGCAGTGGATCGGCATCGTCTTCGGCCTCGGTTTCGTGTTGTCCTTCGGCTACTGGACGACGAACTTCGCCGAGGTGCAGCGGGCGCTGTCCGCGAAGAACATGAGCGCCGCCCGGCGTACGCCGATCATCGCCGCGTACCCGAAGCTGTTCATTCCCCTGGTCACGATCATCCCCGGCCTGGTGGCCCTGGTGACGGTGAAGGGCCTGGGCGCGGAGAGCGGGGACCTGCAGTACAACAACGCGATCCCGCTGCTGATGCGCGACCTGCTCCCCAACGGCGTGCTCGGCGTCGCGGTCACCGGCCTGCTGGCCTCGTTCATGGCCGGCATGGCGGCCAACGTGAGCGGTTTCAACACCGTCTTCACCTACGACATCTGGCAGGCGTACATCCGTCGGGACCGGCCGGACGACTACTACGTACGGGTCGGCCGGTGGGCGACGGTCGCCGCCGTGGTGGTGGGCATCGGCACGGCGTTCATCGCGGCCGGGTTCAGCAACATCATGAACTACATCCAGGCGCTCTTCTCCGTCTTCAACGCGCCGCTGTTCGCCACCTTCATCATCGGCATGTTCTGGAAGCGGATGACCGCGCTCGCCGGCTTCTGGTCGCTGCTGCTGGGCACCCTGGTGTCGCTGAGCCTCTACCTGCTCTACAAGGGCGGCGTGATCGACTTCAACTCCGACCTGGAGGAGAGCTTCTGGGGTGCCGGCCTCGCCTTCGTCACGGCGGTGGTGGTCGCCGCGATCATCACCCCGCTCACCGCGCCGAAGCGCGACGAGGAGCTGCGCGGGCTGGTCTACGGCACGGGCGGCGTCGACATCAAGGGTGACGTGCTCGCCGGGGACGCCGTCTGGTACCGCTCCCCCGTGCTGCTCGGTCTGATCGCGGTCGCGCTGGCCGCCCTCTTCTACATCCCGGTCTTCTAGGAAAGGAGTCGGCAGATGAGCAGCAACGACGGCCAGCCGGCACAGGACCCGCTGATCGACCAGACGCAGGAGGAGCAGCGCCGCTCGGCCGCCGCCCGGTTGTTCGACATCCGTCGGGTGATCGGTGGCCTCTTCGTGGCGTACGGGGTCATCGTGACGCTGATCGGCCTCTTCGACAGCGCCGCCGAGATCGACAAGGCCCAGGGTGTCCGGATCAACCTGTGGGCCGGTTTGGTGATGCTCGTCTTCGGCCTGCTCATGCTGCTCTGGCAGTGGCGGCGTCCGGCGGAGCCGCCGGCCCCCAACGAGCAGCAACCCGGCACCTGACGGCTGCCCCTTCGACGCGATCCCGGCCCTCGCGGCACGAGCCCGGCCCTTCGGCATGAGCCCGGCCCTTCGGCATGAGCCCGGCCCGAGGGGGTACGCCGGGGGAAGCAGGCAACGTGTCGGACACAGGAGGCACCACCATGACCGATCGCGATCGGCAACCACCGTTGGAGGACAGCCCGGAGGTGGCCGCGGCGGTGGACGATGACGCCACCGTCCCGCAGTTTCGGACCGGCGGCGGCCCCGACCGGGACACCCCCGGGTTCGCCGAGCCTCGCAGCCGGCCGGATGACCTCGCTCCGGACACCGACGAGCTGATCGGCGACCCGTACGGCGCCGGCACCGGAGCGACCGGGACGGGCACCGGGGCCGGTGGCGACAACATCCGCACGGGTGCCGAGCAGCCCTGGGAGCCGGAGGATCTGGTGATGGCCCGCGGGCAGGACCTCACCCCGGAGAACCTGGACAAGGCCCGCCGTGATCTGGCCGAGCAGGGTCGGGCGGCAATCGAGCGCACCGTGCCCTGATCGGGCACAGGGGGGGTCCCCGACCCGACCTTGACGGTCGGATCGGGGACCCGGGGGACCTGCCGCCGGCAGTGCCTCACCTACTGCCGGCGGCGGGTGGTTACTGTCGCGATCCGGTCAGAGCGCCGGGTACGCGTTGCGCATGAGCTCCTGGAACTGGGCGGAGAACCACGCACCCGAGATCGGCGCGTCACCCAGGGCCCCGGACGGGTTGTTGCCGTTACGGGCGTTGCCGCCGTAGGTCGGGTCACACATCCGGTCGAAGCCCTTGCCCTCGTTGTTCGGGATCTCCTTGCTGGAGCCGTCCGACTCACCCGGCGGCTTCACCCAGACGTACGCGTCGATGCCCGCCGCCGGGTTGGCCCGCGGCCGCTCACCGAGACCGGCGCCGGCCTGGTTGCACCAGTTGCCGAGGTGGGCCCGACGGTCGATGCGACCACCGTTGACGTAGGTGTCCACGCTCGTCATCGCGCCCGGCCCGGTGGGCCGCGCGGAGCCGCCCCAACCGTTGCGGGAGGTGTCGATCAGCATGCCGATGTTCGAGTTGAAGCCCAACGAGACCAGCTTGGTCCGGAACGCCTGGGCGAACGACAGCTCGTCGACGTAGAAGTTCCAGTCGACCCACTTGGACTGCCGCACCGTCTGGCCGTTGACGTTGTCGGTGACCTTGAAGTACGGCTCCTGCAGGGCCGAGTAGTTGGCCGTGTTGGTGATGAAGCCGTGCACGTTGTTGACGGTGCTACCGGAGGCGACGGCGGCGGTCTTCAGGATCTCGGCGCTCGGGCCGAAGTTGCTGTCCCAACCGAGCCAGCCGTGGTGGCCGGCGTCGATGTAGTTGTAGACGTTGCCGAGGGCACCGAGCTTGGCGAGGGCGTAGCCGACACCGTTCACGTACGCGCCGTTGGCCTTGACCGTGTCACACATGACCGTGCCGCCGGGCTGACCCGAGGTGTTGGTCACGATGTTCGGCAGCGAGTCGATCTCGATGATGTTGACGATCCGCAGGTTCCGGTACTTCGCGTCACCCTGGATCGCGGCGATCGGGTCGATGTACTCGGCCTTGTACTTCGGCAGCTCGTCCGGGCCCAGCTCACCGTTGGAGGAGAGCGCGGAGCAGTCCCGGCCGGGCAGGTTGTAGATGACGAACTGGATGTAGCCCGCGCCCTGGCGCAGCGCCTCGTCCAGGTGCTCACGCACTCCGAAGGCACCGTTGGAGCTGCTGTCCGGGGTGCCGTTGATCGCGGCGATCCGGTCCAGCCACACGGCGGTGGGGTTGTTGGAGACCCGGCTTCCGCCCGGCTCGGCGTTCGCCTTGGCCTTCCACTCCGGGTTCACGTAACCCGGCACCCCGACGTACGGGTTGTCCACCTTCACGCCCGGCGGCGTGCTGGTCGGGGGCGCGCTGGTCGGGGGTGCGCTGGTCGGGGGCGCGCTGGTGGGGGGCGCGCTGGTCGGCGGCGCGCTGGTCGGCGGCGCCGAGGTGGGGGTGGTGCCACCGTTGCAGACCACGCCGTTGAGGGTGAACGAGGTCGGCTTCGGGTTGCTGCCACTCCAGGCGCCGTTGAAGCCGATGTTCGCCGACGCGCCGGCGGCGAGGGTGCCGTTGTAGGACATGCTCCGGGCGGTCACCTGGCTGCCGGACTGACTGAACTGGGCCGACCAACCCTGCTGCACCCGCTGGCTGGAGTTGGGGAAGGTCCAACCCAGCGTCCAGCCGTTGACCGGGTCGCCGAGGTTCTTGACGGTGATGCTCGCGGTGAAGCCGCCGGCCCAGTCGTTCGTCGTGTAGCCGATCTCGCACTGCGTCGCGGCCTGCGCCGCCGTGACCGGGATCGTTACCAACCCACCGGCGACCAGGGCACCCGCGCCGGCGAGCGCGAGGGCCCGGCGTTGGCCGGACAGCCTTCTCCACACATTCATGCCACTGATCTCCTTGGGCGAGACCGGGCCCACGTACGGCCCGGCGAGACGGCCCGGTGGGCGTCCTGCACGGACGGCCGCCGGCGCCAACGGGATTTTTCGGGGACGCCCGACCCGGACGGGCGATGGTGGTGGTGGTGCACGACCAGCGCGAAGCCGGTCGATTGGCGGCGGGATGTCGCCCCGGTGAACCGGGTGCCCTCGACTGCCTGCCTGCGCGGTGTGGCTCCCCGAACCGCGTGCGCCGATTCTTACATGGGAGCGCTTCCATGGCAATGGCTCGATGCGTGGGGCGCTGTTCGCCGCTGGGCCGTTTCGGACGATACCCCCGAGTTCGCCCTAGCGGCACGTCCGAGACGCGGCCGGCAGTACCGGATGGCCGAGGCGCTCCGGCACGCCGAACGCCGAACGCCGTGGGACGCCCGCAACGCGTCGCGGCACCAGAGATGACGCGTCGTGCGCGGAAAGCCGCGTAGCACCCCTTCACCTCTTACTCGACCAAAGGTCAAAACGCGAATCTTTCACTTCATAAGTCATGAAACGGTCTAACGTCGGTCTTAGCTCGGTTGTCGCCGGGCTCAGGACAACAGGGATGGAGTGACGCAGGTCATGGCTAAGAAGATGCTCGGGAAGGTCGTTGCGGGCGCCGCGCTCGGCGGCGCGTCGCTCCTGGTGTTCGCACCGGGGATCGCCTACGCCAACGGCCACGACGACGGCAGGGACCAGGACGGCAAGGTCTACGCCAAGCCGCACGTCGTCAAGGCCGGCGAAGAGGTCAAGCTCCTCGAGATCTGCCCGGATCGGCAGGAGCACGCGTTCGTGTGGTCCAAGGTCACCGGCAAGGTCAAGCTCAAGCCGGCCGACGAAGACCGGGGCGAGGACCGCGAGTGGGGCGAGGAGGAGGACTCCTACGACCACGAGAACGGCAAGGACGACGAGGGCAAGGACGAGCACGGCAAGGACGACAAGGGCAAGGACCACGAGGGCAAGGACGACGAGGGCAAGGACGAACACGGCAAGGACGACAAGGGCAAGGACCACGAGGGCAAGGACGAGAACGGCAAGGACGAACACGGCAAGGACGACAAGGGCAAGGACGCCGAGGACAAGGACAAGTCCGGCGGCCAGGGTGGCGGCGCTGCCGCCGATGCCTACGAGGACGAGGACAAGGGCAGCAAGGACTGGAAGGGCGAGGAGCACGGCCAGGACGCGGACGACAGCCGCGACGAGAAGGACTGGGGCTCCAAGGACGAGGACAAGAAGGACTGGGAGTCCAAGGACGAGCACGGCTCCGACAAGAGCTGGGACTCCAAGGACGAGCACGGCTCCGACAAGGGCCGGGACTCCAAGGACGAGGACGAGTACGGCTCGGACAAGGGCTGGAAGTCCGAGGACGAGCACAGCTCCGACAAGAGCTGGGACTCCAAGGACGAGGACGAGTACGGCTCGG